>JAISLW010000333.1 GCA_031277105.1 Planctomycetaceae bacterium
TGTGAGTTGGACAAAATATTCTGACGCGGAACGTTTTGACAAAATCGCCGAAGCCCAAACGAAACGTCCGCCGCTCGCAAGAACTCGCGTCAATAATTTTTGGGGCGGCGTGCATAAAAGTTTTGAAGTTGCGGGCGAAGGAAAATATTTTGTAAGAGTTGCGAATAACTTTTGTTTTTGCACAATATTGTCGTCCGTTTGCATAGATAAATTACAAGGCGATTCAACTATCAATGACAAATTTGAATTATCGTTACAATTAAACGTTCCCTACCAGCCGCCGCAATTTCCTGAATCAATTTCGCATCCTGCCGCTTATCAAGCAAAAAAATTATGGGATATGTTTGACAATCGTTATGATAGATTAGGCGTTGTTGTAATTGAAAGAGATTACCGCCTCCGCTCAATCCAAACCGCCGCAAATTTACCCGATAATATCTCCAAACAACTCGCACAAGCAATGTGCTGGCGCTTAAATTTATTGGACGATCAACAACGGCAAACTTGGAATAACGCCCTCCAAGAAATCCAAACCAGACTAATAAAACAAAACCCAAATCACACCTCGCAACAAAACGAATTATTAAACAATACCCGAAATCGCACAATCTGGAAATATTGGAAAAAATAATAGGGTATCTCTAAAAATTCATTTGTAAGGTAGGCGGTCGTTTCGCCGCTGTGTTTAATTTTGTGCCGCATTACGGTTTACGACATAAATAAACTTTAATATTTCACACGTCTAAAATAGACATATTTTCGGCTTTATGAATTATTAAAATTTATTGGTAGCATAAACTCCATTGCGGCTCAAAAAATAAATACAGCGGCGAAACACCGCCTACCTTTTTGCAAAAAATTGAATTTTTAGAGATTGCCCAATAGGGCGTTTCTAAAAATTTATTTGTCCAGATAGGCGGCGGTAAACAAAATTCAATCGCGAACAGTTTAAATCTATTGACCCGATTTGATAATCTGTTAAATTATCGAACTCTCAAAATTAAACCTTAAACAAAAAAAATATACTGAACGTATTTGTAGATTTTGAGAGATAAATGAGACAGGAGGGACAATCGCGGTAATTTTTTGTTACAAAAAATCTTTCCTGTAAATTCCAAATTCCGAATTAAAAATCTATCCGCTAACTTTTAGATAACTTCTAAAAACCACAAATTTATTTTTATTAACCACAGAGGACACAGAGAACACAGAGGAAAATTTTAATTGCAATCAAAATGTTATATAATATTATAATTGACGTTGTATATAAAATAATTTTTTTAAAATTTTTTTCTCTGTGAACTCTGCGTTCTCGGCGCTTAAATAAAAAACTTGTTATTAGAAGTTGCCTTTAGTCAACGTTTATATTCCAACGATGAAATTATTTTTTTCCGCCGGCGAACCTAGCGGCGATATTCATGCTGCGGCATTGATGCGAAAATTGCGCGAGCGTCAACCTGATATTCAATTCATTGGCTTCGGCGGCGACAATATGCGACATGCCGGATGCAACCTAATCGCCGATTTGACCAAGTTCGCCATAATGTGGCTAACACAAGCCGTCGCACAATATTTTACGTTGCGCAAATTACTAAACGAAGCCAAAAAATACTTGCGACAAAAAGATATTGACGCCGTAATATTAGTCGATTATCCAGGCTTCAATTGGCACGTTGCAAAATTAGCGAAAAAATACGGGATACCGGTTTTCTATTTTATGCCGCCGCAAATTTGGAGTTGGGCAAGATGGCGCATCCATAAAATGCGCCGCAACGTCGACGTCGTACTTGCGCCGCTTAAATTTGAACAACTCTGGTTTGAACAACACGGCGTAAAATCAGTATTCATCGGACACCCTTTTTTTGAAGAGATAGCGACAAAAGAATCGAACAGAGAATTTCTTGAAAAATTTTATAAGAAATACGGCGCAACGCCGATTATTACAATTTTGCCAGGCTCGCGCGTACAAGAAATTAACGCTAACATCGACGATTTCATACTCGCTATAGAATACGTCAAAGAAATAATACCAAACATACAACCAATATTCGCAGCATACAACCAAAATATCGCAACAATAATTCATAACCGCCTAAACGAACTCAACGCAATTATCCCAATCATAACAGGGCAAACAACAGAACTAATTCGCGCCGCCGATTGCTGCCTAGCCGTCTCCGGCTCCGTGTCGCTTGAATTACTCGCTTGCAACAAACCAACAGTCGTCTATTACAAAATTGGAAAAATACCATTGCTAATTCAACGCTTTTTCAGAAGAACAAAATACATCACACTCGTAAACCTACTCGCAATAAACGCACAACAAAATAATAATTCAACACAATCACTTTTCTACAACGAAACCGAATTTCCTATTCCTGCAGAACCGTCGCAAAACGATCGCGATAAAATGATTTTCCCAGAATTTCTCACCGCAAAAGACCGCTCAAAAGACGCGGCGGCATACATCGTTCACTGGCTAACAAACCAAAAAGAATTAGCCGCGCAAAAAAGAAGATTGGCAACGCTACTACGCAAAGTCGATAAAATAGAATCGCCCCTAAACCTCGCAGCAAACACTATCATCGATTTCATAAAAAATAACAAAATAATTAGAGAATAACTTTTTAAAATTCGGAATTTGTAATTCCGAATTAAAATTAAAATTTTAATTTCAAATTTAAAATAATCCTTATAATCTGCGTAATCTGTGGACAAAAAAATTTGATCCACTGATGAACAAGATTATTTTAAACTGTTCGTACTTTAATTTGCGATTTACCGTCGCCTGCCTAGTTTTCGGACGGCAGGCTTTGACGCTTTTAAATTGCTGAAATTCAATTACTAGCTGTATATAACCGTTATGTTTAATTTTTCGCCTACGCAATACGATGTGAATTTTCGTTTTTTTGATTTTCGTATTCGGATACATCCATTTTTTTGGATATTGGTATTGTTTCTTTTTATGCGTACTCCAGTAACGACGCTTTTTGTTTGGTTATTGTATTTGGCGGCGTGGTGCGGCGCTGTTTTTGTTTCGGTGTTGACGCATGAGCTTGGTCATGCTTTTGTGTTTCGTTATATTTTTTTTGTCGAGTCTAGTATTGTGTTGCACGGCATGGGCGGCGTAACAATTCCATATTCGGCGCCGCGTCGTTATTACGGCGTGAAAGGATTATTGTACAAAATATTTCTTGACGCCGCCGGTTGTTTAGCGGGTTTTTTGTTAGCGGCGATCGCTATCGGATTGTTCATGATAACGGCGACGCAAAACGAATTTAATCTGTTCTCCGCCGTCAAAGAATTCTTCTATAACATCGCCGTCGTCTCCATCTTTTGGGGAATTTTTAATCTGCTGCCAATCTATCCGCTCGACGGAGGACAAATTTCACGAGAAATTTTTTTATTTTTTTCACAAAAAAAAGGACTGGCAAATTCGCTAATAATATCTATCGCGACGGCTGCAATTTGCATCGGATTATGCTTGACGTACAACGTAATTTTTGGCGCAATTTTACTCGGTTTCCTCGCATATCAAAATTACGTCGAACTGTCAAATACATCATTCAGATACTAGAAATTCAAGGCTCATCCGAATCGCAAAAAATTTTTAATAAACAAATCAATCCGATTTATCGTTACAATAATTCATCGCAAAAAATAAAAAAATTCACAAACAAAATCACAAATTAATAAACAACAAGTCAACGCCGGAAGGAAATAAAAACAAAAATCGCAAAAAAAAATTTTTATTTTTTTTCCAAAAAAACCGATCATACGTCTTGTATGATTTTAAAAATTGTTTATCCTTTTGCGCCAATTAAATTGACGCGGACGGTGAACGTCGAACACGAATGTTCGAATGGAATACTTGACGAAGTAATTTTTATAAGACAACACTCGCAAAAAATAAATGAAACATAATTAAACAACATCAAAAAAATTTATCCGACTCAAAATCAATTCACTAATCAATTCACTCAATATAATCAAATACAAAATAAACAACGCCAAGACAAAAAAAGTGAACAGACAAGATAACGCAAATTTATTAAGACAAATTTTTGATACGAAATTGAACGGGATAAAATTTAATGCGGTTTTGATATTGACAAATATTTTTTTGCGGGTAATATTCCGCTTCACTGTTCCCTTACCAGGGTGGGTTTGTATGGAGATTTGATCGACTTTGAATATGTCGAAACATCATTATAGTTTTTTATTTTATTTCGTAGCTGGAGTGAAGCATTCATCTGAAATGTTTTCGCGTCCCGCTATCGCAAATGTGAAACCGAATACTTTCAGTAGGCAAGGTTGTCTTAAACCGGAACGCCAATGGTCGCATTTACCAAAGATTTATTCTTGGCGTAATGCGGGTTGGTTGTGGTACCGGCTGTTATTGGTTTTGTCTTTTGTGCAGTATATACAGTATATACTGTCTGAAAATTTCGGCGGTTTGATTGTTGCTGTTAAATTGTTTGTGTTTAACTATTTGCCTCAAATTGTTACGTCAATTGTTATGTTTTATGCGAATAAGGATCAACTTGTGCATTTTGTAATAGTTCGTAAATATCTGTTTAGCAAATTGGCATACATAAAATTTTTAGCGGCGGCGGCGACAAAATCGGCATTAAAAATAATTTCTGTTACAAAAAAACTAATTTCACAATTTCTATACCTAATATCCGCCATCACAACAAATGATAATAAGATTTTCAACCGCAGTTTAGACGCAACAATAACGCCGCCAAAGTTAATACCGGCGCCAAACAATATAATAAGAATTATTTTTAAACTATTCACTCATAAATCAGATTTATATCAATTAAATTCAAGTACGATTAGAATAAATTTTTGTCAAAGAAAACCGGCGCGGCTTCAAATTTAATTTGAGGCGGCAATGATTTATTTGGCAAAATTACTTTAGCCTTAACGATGTATTTTTGCGGGTTGAGGTTTGTCGATACTTTTTTGCAAGATTGAGTTCAATCGAAACGAAAGAGTAAACTTCAACAAAACAAATTAAAATACGTCGATGGTACATAGTTTTTGGAATTGCGAGCGTTATCTGTTCAATGTTGAGCGGACTTGCAATTCGGTTTAACTGAACGGTGATGATTTGACAAAGTTACATTACGTTTTGCTCTTCAATTTTTCAGGAGATGGAGAAAAACCTAAAAAAGTTACGGGAAAAACGGATTGCATTGTCAAAAAATACCGCAAAGAAAACCAAAGTAACCATTGCAAAAATAAACGCAATATCAGCCAAACAAAATTGCGGCTTAACGCTTGTTGATTTTATCAACTTGTAGAAAAGTCGAATTTTGCAGGCGTAATGCGGAATTTTTGCGGTTACGAATTAGTGGAGTAGCGAGTTGTTTTTTCGTTCAGTGTTGAACGAACTTGCGATCCGGTTTAATCGAGCGAGACTATTTTTAACTATACGTAAGTCTTGCTCTCAACTTTTTCAGGAGATGAAAAAATGGCTAAAAAAGCTGCTAAAAAAGCTGTAAAGAAAGCTGCAAAAAAAACCGCAAAGAAAGCTGTCAAAAAAACTGCAACCGCAGTTAAAAAGACCGCCCCGAAAAAAGCCGCTAAAAAGGCTGCTAAAAAAGCAACCAAAAAGGCTTGCGGATCATGTAGCGCCGACTAGTTCCTTAGGAACTGTTTATTAAACAGGGACTGAGAACTGGGATCACGGTTGCCGGTGAGACGTTTTTATACGGATATTATAAACCGCACAAAAATTTTTCACCGGCAATACGGCTTCCAGTTTTCAGTTTCTGTTTTTTATTTATATAAGAAATTAATGTGGGACAAGAGGGACAAGAGGGACAAAGTCAATTCATAATTTTGAAATCAAAATCTTGTGATCGTTCACGGAAATTTTTTTAGCAAATTACGTACTTGCGATTTGCAACTATTCAGTACATATTTATTTTTTGGATTGAAATTTGTTTATATTGCCCCGATGGGGCGAAAGACAATTACTATTATCGTTACAAAAAATAATTACGATTGCTCAATACTTACAAAAAATCGTCTGACGGATCGCAGGCGTCTCGTCTGCATGCGGTTGTACTCAACCGCCAATGAGCGATGTTTAATATTGTAGCAGTCTTTTTGTCCATCGTGTCCTTCAAAGATTGCCAAAACGTAATTTGCCAAACAAATTTTCTTGAACGGTAACAAATAGATTTTATTTTCCGGTTGGGGTGAATCCGTGTCGGCGTAAAATTCTTTGTCCTTCGGCGGAGATTAAGAAGTCTGCGAATCTTCTGCAATGCGATTCTTTATTTGCGATGGTGAGTGAGACTATTGATACTCTGATTAGTCGATGTTCTTCGAGTGTGTTTTGTGTTTCGTTGTTATTTTGTGTTTTATTTGTTTCGTTTTTTTGCGAGTTGTTTGAGTTATTTGCGTTTTGCGAGTTGTTTTTATTTGCGTTTTTTCCGATATGTACAATTTCTGCGAAGTCTTTGGTTTTTATTGCGCAAGCGTCCCAAGTTAGCGCCGCGTCAATTTGATTTTGTTCTAGCGCTTCGAGTAAATCTTTAATAGTATCGTAAATTTTGATATTTTCGTTTTCGTTTTTTTCGGTAATTTTATTTTTTGGTTTTTTTTCGGTAGTTGTTAGGGTTTCGTTTATTTTTGTAACAATATCCCAAGCGGCGATTCCCATTCCGTTAATTGACGGGTCGATAATTCCTAGACGGTGTTTTTGTTCGAGCGTATTTCGCACGGATTTAATAAATAGCGGGTTGCCTTTGGGGACAAGGAGAATCATTGTAAGATAGCAAAACGGATATTCGCGGGTCGCCAATGATTGTTCTTTCAACGCCGTGATTTGCAAGTCGGATTCAGTCAAATACATATCTGCGGGTAATGTTTCGCGCAAGTCGGAGATGAGTTTTTTGATATTGTTATCGAGTACAATTTTGGGATTACCGGTATCATTTTCGTTTTCATTTTTGTGTTCGTTTTTTGGCATATTTCGCCATGGGGCGGGTACGTAACTTTTGATTTCGTTGTGTGCGGCGTCGGCGTCTGTGTTTTCGTGTACTTTTTCTGTGGGGAAATTGCGCAAAATCTCAACTTGTTTACCATAAACGCGCTGAAATTGGACGGACTGTTCCCAAATCATATCCCAAAACAACTCGTCGCAATATATTTTTAAACGCGTCTTTTGACCGCATCCCGCAAAAAAACATACGCAAAAAAAACTAATAAATAAAATAAATGTTAATCGTAAAATAGTCATATTAATTGAACGTTATGGGGGGGAGGGGGG
>JAISLW010000370.1 GCA_031277105.1 Planctomycetaceae bacterium
CGCCCATTGCCCGATTAAGGAAGGCAAGGAGATTGAAACGTTAGAAAAAATTTATTCAACAATCAACCAAAACCCAAAGGAGGTAAAAAAAATGGCAACATCTATGCTACAATCACTAACAAAACAAGGTTACAAAAAAGGAATATCAGAAGGAGTCGAAAAAATTAAAAATCACATTCTTACTTGTCTTAGCAAGCGTTTTAATAAGCGTGTTCCGCGTGATATTCAGGTTAGCGTCAATTCGTATTCTGATTTGCTAGCGCTTGATTCGTTGTTTGAGAGGGCGTTGGATTGTGAATCGTTTGACGAGTTTAGAGAGTATTTAGCCAGGTAATTTTTCAGAGGTAAAAACTACAACGGCAATATAGAATCGTCTGCTGTTTTAAGTTGATCGTAATCATTGAGTCGCATGGGACAATAGGGGCAAAACAGATAATGACTTTATTCAAAATTATGCGTAATTTGAATAGAGTCTGTTAGATTGTTATTACAAATTTGTTCAAGTTGTCTTATTGGTTCTTTTTGTTTAATACTTAAATTTCAGCGGGCGCCGCCGTTTATTGCTATTAGATGGCGGATTTTACGCTCTTATTTTGCTAAAATTCAAGTACGTTTCGTGTATGAATTATGATCTTGATCCGCCAAAATTCTAATTACGAACCGTATATTAAATTCTTATTTAACATCGCTAAATTTATGAAAAGTTTATTTAATTATCAAATTTATATTGTTATTTTTGTATTGTTGATTATTTTCGGGCAACGTTTATTTGCGCAAACAATTTCTGATACAAATTTCCCAATGCAATCTCCGGCGATATTGCCTACATTATCTTCGCCTGCGGTTGCGGCGCCTGATGAATACGTGCCACAAAACAACAACGCCGCCGAAACAACGCAAAACACAAATAACCAAAACGAACTTAATACAACTCCCAATAACCGCAACGAACCTAAAAAAATCACAACAAAAAAAGAAAAACACGACGCTATTGTTCTCTTTAATCCTAGTTCGGGACATTCGGTTGTTTTGCCTGGAAGTTGGTCGGTTGATGTACTTGAAGATTTTGCAAAATTCCTCATACAAGGTAATGAAAATATCAATACGCCAAATTTCACAATTAACAGTATTCTTGCAAAAGGCAATCTCGTAAATTCAAAAATTGAAGCGACTATACAATTTAACATCACGACAAATTCAGAAAAAAATATCAAAATACCGTTAGGATTAAAAGAAGGCGTTTTTCCGCCTGCGCCTAATAATAAAGCAGAATTATCGTACAAATATTCAGGGAAATCAAAATTTAATATCGCAGTTGATTCTATTGACGGGCAATATATCGCAGTTATCAGCCCTCCCGTAAACGCAATCGCAAACAATACCGCAAACCAAAAAAATACTACCGAAAATAAAACCAAAGAAAACATAAACGCAACTACAATTAACCCAAGACTAATCCCAACTCCAAACGCCGCCGTAACGCATAATTCCACAACGCCAAAAATAATCGCCGCAGGAGAACAACACGAAATCACGCTTGACCTTTGGTTTCCAGTTAGTAAACTTGCCGACGGAAGTTATAAACTTCCTATCTCATTTCCGCACGCTATTAGTTCGCAATTTATTCTTACAATACCGTCGTTAAATATCACCGCAAACACGCAAGCGCCGTTGATAAACGCAACACAAATCAATAATGAAGCAACGCAATTTACAATACTCGGATTAAAACCGAATTTCGATATTACATGGCGAAAACAAAATACAAAAATAACCGAACCGCGACCCGTACTCGAAATCAAAGACGCAAATATTCGCGTCCAATTTGAGCCGCGACTCATCTCATACGACGCTACGTTACCCGTAAGAAGTTTACAAAATACATTTGATAAATTTTTAGTGCGTTTGCCAAAAGACGCAACGCCCGACCTAGAAAATTCAGAAAAATTCGCAGCAAACGGCGGATACGCAATCAGACTACTATCTGAAGAAGAACGAAACGCAATAAACAAACAAAAAAATAAATCAAATAATCAACCGTTGCCGCAATCAAATCAAACGCCCGTAATCGAAATCCAAACGCCGCAAAAAACAATGGGACCTCTCAACGTCCGTTTAATTGCGACGCGACGTTTACAAGCGACGGCTTCAGCCGCCGACGCAAGCGATTGGAGTGAAATAGAGGGTTTCGACGTGCTGGGCGCGCAGCGGCAATATGGCGCTTTGTCTATTACGATACCGGATGGAATGAGACCGAATTGGAGATCAATTCGCGGAATAAATCGCATCGATTACAATCCCGCTTCAACGCAAGACGACGTAGCGGCGCAATTCAGATTTTCGCTTCAACCTTTTTTATTACGCGGTCAAATCATCACGCCGCAAGTTCGCACAAATATTAAACCGGAATACCAAGTCAAGATCGAAAAAGGTAACGCATCAATGATAATGCGGCTTGCGTGTACTGCTCCATGGTCGCAAATTCATTCGTTGAGCGTGCAACTTTTCGACTGGCAATGGAACGGCGAAATTACTCCGGCAAATATTATAAATGTAGCCGGAATTGAGCAGACGGCGGACGGCATTTTGAATATTCCGTTGTCAAATGTTCCTGAAAATGATTTTGAGATTGAACTAAAATTGAACAAAAAATTCGACGCAGACAAATTGCCGCACGCAAATAATATGCAACCGGAACGTAAATTATTATCTTTACGTTTTCCGCAACCGCAGGCAAGTTGGGTTGAGCCGTTAATTGTCGCAATCGTTTCGGGCGACAACGTCGAACTTACGCCGGTCGTCGATAGCGCCGATCCAAAAATGCCGCATACGACAGGTTTAACTCGCGTCAACCGCAGAACGTTAAAATTAAATATCGATTTGCCGCAACGTCAGCGTGAACCGCTAATTTATAAATCTGATTTGCAAAATCCAATTTTCGTCGCTGAAACAGAATTTCATAAACAAAAACTTGAAGCCAATATCAACACGAACATAAAATTGCTTGACCAAAAAGAGCAAATCAATGAAACGATTTCTTATGACGTAGCGTATGAGCCGGTTGACAGAATATATCTGGCGACGCCGAAAACGCTAGATACGCAAGGCGGAGGCGACTTCGGAGGTTTTCAAGCGTTCATCGGAAATACGATCTTGCGTATAAGGGACGCCGCAACGACAACAGCAACTACAGAGGAAAATAACGCAGAACAGGATAAAAATAATTATGTCAAAAAAATTATAATGTTGCCGGAGGCGATGATTGGTAAATTTGATATTAGTATAAAATATACAATTCCGCAAGTAAACGTTTCGGAAGATTTATCTGAATCTGTTTTGATTCCTTTTGTCAAGCCGTTGAATGTTAAGATAAATTCGCACAGGGTAAATTTGATAGCGCCGGCGGGCGTCAATGCGGAGTTACGTGAAGAATCAAAATTGTTATGGAAAAATACGGGAACGATTTCGCCGATTATCGTTGCGCAAATTAATGCGAAACAAAATAACAGGCAAGATAATATTACAGAAAATAAAATCGCCGCAAAAATTCCTGAAATCCCAGAACAGCCGCAAAAACAAGCAAAAATTACGCCGCAAAAACAACGGACGATAATTTTTGAATCGACGTTTTATGGTTTGGAATCAAAAAATGCAAACGATAATATTTTGACGAATATTGATCCGGAGCGTTTATCGTTATTGATTTCGGCGAGCGAGCGGGGAATTTTTGGCGCAACGATTATTGAGCGGGCGTGGATTCAGACGTGGGTGGCGGACAATGCGCGAGTTGACAGGGCGATTTATGCGGTTAATACCAGTAGGGATATGTTAGTGATACGGATGCCGGAGCGTGTTGCGCCGGCAAAAATAACGGTGAAAAAGAACGGCGCCGCAATACCTGTTGAGTTAAACAACGAATCGGCGTTAATGATTCCGTTGTATGAATCGGAAACGGCGCAAACGAACACGATAGAGTTATGGTATCAGCAGCCGGGGATTTTTCGTAATAAAATTCAGCAAGTCAAATTTGATTTGCCAAAATTTGATGAAAATGTTTTTGTACGGCGCGAGTATTGGCAACTAATTTTACCGCCGAACAAGTTTATTCCGTTTTCGCCGAATGGTTGGACGCCGGAGTACAGGCAAAAGTACGGCGATATTTTTGCGGGGCAAAAAATGCCTTTTACGATGGAGGATGCGGGGATTTCGACGGGAATTATTGACAATGTTATAATTTCGGAAAATGCGTCGCAATTTTTATTTAGTTCGGTTGCTTTGCCGGAGGCGGCGGCGTTTTGGTTAGTTGATGGTTCGGTGATTTTTTTGGCGTCGAGTTTGGCGGCGTTGGCGGCTGGGTTGGTTTTGGTTTATTTTCCGAAGACGCGGTATTTTGGTTTTGTGTTTGGTCTGGTTATATTTTTGTCGTTGGTATTATTTTATCAGCCGGTTTCGGGATTATTATTTTTGCAAGCGGCGACTTTGGGGATAATTTTGGCGATTGCGGCGGGATATGTTTATAAATTGTGTTATAGTGAAAAGCAATGGATTTTGCCCGCAGAAAAAACAAATGCTACTGAAGTATATTCTGTTATCATCGATGAATCTACAGATAAAACTAACGAATACAATAATTCAAAAAGCGCCACGATTGTCAGGAGTTAAAATTCGTGTAATCTTTCGCGAAATATTTTAAACTGTTAGCGTTTTAATTTACGTTTACCGTCGCATGTCTATTATCGTAAAGACGCAATACGTTTTTAAATCAATGAATTTCAAATACGAACAGTATAAGAACAGAATTTTTATTACAAAAAAATTTATTCATCCTGTCCCTCCTTGTCGCTAAAAAAATATTTCTAATATGCGTAATCTACGGATCGCTTTTAAAACGATTCACAGATTACGCTGATTAAAAAGATTGAGAAGGAACGCAGTTGTCTCGGCTGCGAGGCGTCAAAGGCGTGCCTGTTGTTAAAAAGCGTTTATATTTTACAAATTTTTTTACGTACAATGTTTTTTCCTTATAATACGGATGCGCCGGTTTATTATCGTCCTATAGTTACGGTTTTGATGATAGCGGCGAATATTATTATATTTTTTTGCGAGGCTGGCGATCCTAGCATAGTTGCCAATTATGCGCTTGCGGTTGGCAACGGTCTTAATCCGGTTCAATGGTTGACGTGTAATTTTTTGCATGCTGATATTGGACATCTGGTTGGCAATATGATTTCGTTTTGGGCGTTTGGTTTGGTTGTGGAGGGCAAGTTAGGGTTAATTAGGACGTTGGTTGTTTATCTTGGGATAGGCGTAATTTATGGCGCTGTTGTTCAAATTTTAATGTTGGGTAACGAGCCTGGAATATGTCTTGGCGCTTCGGCGATTGTGTTTGGAATGATGGCGATGTGTATGATTTGGGCGCCGGAAAATTGTATGGAGTGCGTATTATTTATTCGTTTTAGACCGATATTTTTTGAGATGCGTATTAAAACTTTTGTCGGTCTTTTTTTGGTTTTGCAAGTAATTTTTTTAGTTTGGATGGGCGGTCGTTTATCGAGCGAGTTTCTTCATGTTGTCGGCGCTGTTACGGGATTTGTTGTGGGAATTTATATGTTAAAATCGGGGCAAGTTGATTGTGAAAATTGGGACATTTTTTCGGTTTGGGCGGGCAGACATAAAATGACTGATATTGAGCGAATAAAATACGACGCAAATACGCCGCATGCGAAACAGAAAAAATTGGAACAAATTAAAAAACGACAAAATATGTTAATCGATGAAATAAGGTTTGCGATAAACAATGCGACGCCGTTGCCGGCTTTTGTTATTATGCAAAAGTTAATTGCTGAATTTCCAGACGTGAAAATATTAGAATCGGATTTGTTGTTATTGATTCGGGATTTGGTCAAGGGCGACTACAAGCGGGAGGCGATTGTGATGATGCAAGAATATCTTAATCGTTTCACGTCGCGGGCGTTACCGGTGCGTTTGAATCTTGTGAGATTTCTTATTGATGCGAAACAACCTCATAAAGCAGAAAAATTTTTAGCCAAAATTGACATAAATAATCTTGACGCAAAACAGCAAAAAATTTACCAATCTCTAAAAGAACTAGCCAAAAAAACCGCCGCCGCAATGGAACAACAAGGAATATACGAAATCAACGAATAAAATAAAACAAAAATCACAACCGCCCCGAATACATGCGGTTGTACTCAACCGCTAGCGGGTATCTCTAAAAATTCATTTGTTTGCAAAAAGGTAGGCGGCGTTTCGCCGCTGTGTTTATTTTTTGGTCCGCAATGGAGTTTATGTTATCAATAAATTGTAATAATTCATAAAGCCTAAAATATGTCTATTTTAGACGTATGAAATATTAAAGTTTATTGATGTCGTAAACCATAATGCGGCCCAAAATTAAACGCTGGGCGAAACGCCGCCTACCTAGACAAATGAATTTTTAAAGACGCCATTTAATTAGTTTTCAATAATTTCGTATTTGTTTTTGCCAATAAAAAGTAATAAGGCGGATTTTAAATTGGGGCGATCTTTTAATTGGCGAGTCGCAAGATAGGCGTTTAATTGGTCAAGTCCTTCCTTGCGTTTTTGAATAATTTCGGATTTTTTGCTCGCCGTTTTGCAATATTTTAATTCTAAAACCCATTCGTATTTTGCTTGCGAATATTTTGGGTTACGTTGCAAAAATATATCAACACGACCAGAATCAACCTCGCTCTCGCTTATCGGAATATAATTGTCGTCCAAAATTAAATAAGTAAGTAAAACCGCCTTGATATATTTTTCATCAAAATTTTGCAAATCGTAATTGGATAATTTGCTAAGTACATTTTTTGAAATATAACTAATAAAATCGTTAATATTCCCGTCAAT
>JAISLW010000009.1 GCA_031277105.1 Planctomycetaceae bacterium
TTGTTTTGTCTTCGTCCCGATAGGGACGGAATTTTCATAACCGCAGGTCTCTGACCTGCGGTTAAAAATCCATACAAAACTCTGCCCCGCTAGGGGCAGTACATTTTGCGTTAAATTACGTCAATAAAGTCCTGCCCTTTCAGGGCAGCAAGTATGCGCGGTTTTTTACCGCAGGTCGCAGACCTGCGGTTATGAAAGTTCCGCCCTTATCAGGGCGAATATTTTTTGCAACTATACATCAAAAACAAAATAATCACTCATGTTACGCATCATACGCAGAAACAATGCAAAATATAGTAACTATATTAGGACTGAATTTGACCGCCTGCGTAACGTGAGTTAGTAACATAAACTCTATTGCGGCGTTTCGGCACGGTGTTTGATTTTTTTAGCCGCCTACCTGGACAAATGAATTTTTAGAGACGCCCTAATGAAGTAATGAGGTTGCGGTTTGATGGATATTGATCTATTGAGGTTGTTTTGTTAGGAAAAATTAGGTAAAAATTAGGTTGTTAAAATTAAAATTAAAATTAAAATTGAATCGATAATGAATTTTTAGAGACGCCCATTAGGGAACTTCTATACAGCTCGTACTTGAATTTCAGCGATTTAAAAGCGTCAAAGCCTGTCGTCCGAAAACTAGGCAGGCGAAGGTAAACGAAAACTCAAGGGCATCTCTAAAAATTCATTTGTTCAGGTAGGCGGCGTTTCGGCACGGTGTTTAATTTTTTTAGCCGCCTACATGGACAAATGAGTTTTTAGAAACTCCCATTTTTATTTATTAAGCGTCGAGAACACAGAGTTCGCAGAGACGAATTTTTTAAAAATATTTTAAATCAAAAAGTCAATTATACTGTTCGTACTTGAAATTCAGCGATTTAAAATCGTAAAAGCCTGCCGTCCGATAGCTAGGCAGGCGGCGGTAAACGCAAACTCAAGTATGAACAGTTTATAATATTAAATAACGTTTTGATACCAATTAAAAATTTCCTCTGCGTTCTCTGTGTCCTCTGTGGTTAAATAAAAAACCGGTTATTAGGAGTTGCCTGAATAGTTATGAAATTTTATTTATAAATTATGAATTATGAGAATTAGAAAGATTATATTTGGTTTATTTGGTTTATTATTTTTGTTTTGTTTTTATTATCATTATATTTTTGTTTTTTTATTATTTGCGGAAGTTGACGGTAATTTGCTTTTGCGTGAGACTTTTTTTTCTGGCGAGTTGCGCGGTTGGAATGTTGAACGTTCTGCGCGGATATATTCGCATGAGGATATATTGCGTATCGACACGTTGAAAGATAATAACAGCGAAAACGAACCCGTGATTAGCAAAAGTTATAACGTCGTCGGAAGTCAATTACGTTTAATAATCGAAGTACGGACGTTGACGACTTCCGATATAGTCGTCAACTGGACAACCAAAGAATCGCCCGCCCGCGACGATAACAAAAAAATAATCCAAAAACTTAATACAGACGGAAATTGGCATAAAGTCGGATTTGTTTTACCGGTTGAAGATATGCTGGAAACAGTTTCGCTTCGATTTACCAACTCTTCCGGCATGTGGGCAATACGCTCAATCGAACTCTACGGACGACGCACTAATCCGGTCGTCTTGCAAAAAATTTCACCGTTTCGCCAAAAAAATCAAGACGGAAGCGAACGCGAAATGTTACGCTACTCTATCCGCAACAACGCCCCATTCGCAATGAAATTTCTAATCGATCAACCAGACGAAATCGAAGATCAACCAATAACACTCTCACGCAACCAAACAATGGATTTCGGCGTTCCAGTCAAAAAAACAGGCAACCTTACGGCTGTTAAATTAACGTTGCGATCAAACGATCCCGCAGTTGCGGAATGGTTTCCACAAGCGGTTTTTCCAGTCTTTTTGTACAATCCCGAACCGGCGGCAAATTGGATTACGACTAAACTCGGACAATATATTTTTGAAATAACGCCCGACGCAAAAATAGCGCGTATAAAACAAAATAACGAAGTCGTCGCAATTATCGCCCCCATCGCACACCACAACGGAGTTATACCAGAATTTAAACAAAAAATAGAACCCAAAATAATAAACGCAACAAATATAATTAACGTTACAAAAAATCAAAACGCAAATATCGCCCCCGCCGAAGTTGCCGAAAACGTCGCCGCAAACGTAGCAGCAAACGCCCCCGCAAATGCCCCCGTCAATGTTGCCGTCAATGTTGCCGCCGCCGAAAATAAAACGCAATTCAACTTCACATCAACCGCAGCAGACCTAGAAATCGAAATAATTCACGAAACCGTAAAATTCAAAATTAAAAGTAAACAAAAAACTAAAAAAAATATCGACAATAAAATCGACAATAAAGTTGAGAATAAAATTGAGAATAAAAATGCGAATGAAATTGACGATGTTGAGTTATTGGAGGGGCCTGTTGTTCGTATATTTGGCAAGTTGCGTAGCGGGATATTGCCTGGCGTAGAATTTCTTGGCGTTGGCGATATTAGTTCGTCTCCGATTGACGTAAAACCGCCTTACAATTATCGCGGCAAACCTAATCCGGTTTGGCTTACGATGCCGATGGCAACGCTCGGCGCCGATAAGATAGCGGCAACGTTGACGTGGAAAAATACTAATTTACAACCGACGTTTCATTCGCCTAATACGATTGATTACACCGGCGATCACAGGATGTCGCTGATAGGTAAAACGATTGAGGCGGAGTTGCGAATATTTCCGGCGGCTGATTTGAAAACAAAAGAATCCGCCGCAATTCGTAGTTTGCGAAATTACGTCAAAGATCGCGGTCTGCCTAACTTGCCCGCCGCACCGCGCAATTCAAGCGACCAACTTAAACTTTGCCTAACAGGACTTCGCGGCGCCGTGCAATCTCCCGATGCGGCGGCATGGAGTTACGCAACCGATCCCGCATGGCGACGCCGCCCTTACGCCGATATGTTTTCAACAATAGCAAGATTAACCGCACGCACGCCGCCAATTAAAGAAATAGAATCCGGCGGCGCCGATATTGCAAACGACGCAATTTATTTCTTGACAGAAAATGTAGAACAATGGAAAACAATACGCGAAAAATCTATCAAATCAATTTTAGCGCTGCGTAATCCCGACGGTTCTTATCTTTTTCGGACGCGTTTTCCGGAGGTTGAAGTTGGCGCTACGTCGTATGGTTTGACGGCGATAAGGGCGCTCGAAATAATGGAGTATGTCCGTTATACAGGCGATGAACGTTTATTTGGATTGTTGAAAGATACGCTTGAATTTTTGTCGTATTGTGAAATTCCGCGCGGCGGTTTTTATCAAGACTCGCCTTTGCATACGCCTGATCTTTTGAGTTCTGCGATGTTGACTTGGTTGTATGTTTGGGCTTATGAATATTCGGGCGAGCGGCGTTATCTCGATTTAGCGAACCGGTTTGCGGTCTGCGGGCTGGCGTTTGTTTATCAATGGTCAAAATTCGACGAAGGCGCAATGCTTTATGTTACGATTCCAAAATTAGGCGCAAACGCGCGAAATGTCCCGCAATGGTTCGGAACGTCGCAACCAAGAACAGGAATAATTTATGCGTATGCCTTGACCCAACTCGCCAATCACGATAAATCAATAGACTGGCTACACGTCGCCAAAGGAATTTTACACGCAACAGAAAAAATACAATTCACAAACGGAAAAAATATCGGATGCCTACCAGATAATTTCACAATCGAATCACAACACGCCGGAACAACCGGTATAAATCCTGTTGCAATTGCAATATTAAGATTAGTAATCGAACAGAAACCCGCAACGCTATTCGTCCTAGTCGATCAAGGAGACAGATACGTCTCGCCATTCCCTCTAAAAATAACAAAAAAAGGAATCGAAGCAACAAACGTCCCACAAGAACAACAATTCCAAATTCTATTCAACGGAGGAAGAATCATAAACGCAAAAGGAAACGGACTAATAAAAGTTGATTAAAAATATAAACGTTCACAGAATTAAAGATTTTTAAAAAATCCACAAATTACACCGATTATAAAAATTTTTAAAAAATAATCTTTTTAATCTGTGTAATCTGTGGACTTTTTTTAATACAAAAATTAACGCAAATCAAAAAGATTATTTAAAATTTGAAATCAAAATCTTTAATTCAGTGAACGGTTACAAAATTTATTGATGGTATAAACCGTATTGCGGCGTTTCGGCGCCGTGTTTAATTTTTCTAGCCGCCTACATGGACGATAGGGTGTTCAAAAATGAATTTTAAAACGGTTTTTCAAAAATTAAAATTCATTTTTATAACATGTTTATTATATTATATTTGCAAAATAGAATTGACGTAAATAATGCGTAAAAAAGAGGTAAAAATTACTTATTTTTGTAACTATTTCAGTGGAATTTTTATTTTATAACCTAACCTTATTTTTACCTTATTTTTCTGAACAAAACAACCTCAGTAGCAACCAAGCCCCCACAAAACAAACCTCATTACCTCATTTTAATCCACGCCAATAAATGTCGTAATTTTGTTTTTATTGTTGTTGAGATTAATGTGTTCAACAGGTGTTAGGCATAATGTAGAGCCGCAAGGCATTGCGTCTCTACGAAATGACGTTTAACGTTATTTTTTAATGAGGTAATGAGGTTGTGGTTTGGTGGATTCATTTTCTACTAAGGTTGTTTTGTAAAGAAAAATAAGGTAAAAATGAGGTTACGGAAAATAAATTCAAGATCAATGTAAAAATTCCGATAAATAGTCGCATTATTTTATACATTGATATTTTTAAAAATTAATACTATACAGTTTGTACTTGAAATTCAGCGATTTAAAAGCGTAAAAGCCTGCCATCCGATAGCTAGGCAGGCGGCGGTAAACGAAAAGTAAAGTAAGAACTGTTTAAAACATGTTATACCAATATACATTACAATTAGTGAAAAAATATCTTTGATCAATTTTTGACAACCTGCCACTATCCCCTGCTATTACCAAATTTGGTCTTGCTTGAAATTTGGATAATCTGTAAACTACGCTAGTTTTGTTGACTTAATTTTTATCGTAAACGTTCACGGAATTTTTTTAGCAATTTATGTATTTGCGGTTTTTTTTAGGGACGTGAGGGATAAGTGGGACAGGAGGGACAATTTTTTTTATAACAAAAAACTTTTTTTTCTAAATCACAAATCCTAATTTTAAAAAACTATCCCCACCACCTACGCCCTATTTCCTAAAAACTAACGCTTAAATTTCGTGAACGGTTACTTTTTATTTTTTACTTTTGGGTATCTCTAAAAATTCATTTGTTCAGGTAGGCGGCGTTTCGCCGAAACGCCGCAGTAGAGTTTATGTCGCTAATAAATTTTATTATTTCACAACGCCTAAAATAAATCTATTTTACACGTTATGAATTATTAAAATTTAATAATTATTTTATACGTATTGCGGCCCAAAAAATAAACACAGCGGCGAAACACCGCCTACCTTTTTACAAAAAAATGAATTTTTAGAAATGCCCTTTTTATTTTTTATTTTCTAATATTTATCATGCACACAGAAAATACGGTTCTTTCGCTTGCGCGACGTATATTGAACGAGGAATCTGCTGCGATCCAGTTGCAGGCGCGTACTATTGATTCGCATTTTTTTGACGCTGTTAATCAAATACTTTCTTGTCAAGGTAACATAATCGTTATCGGCGTTGGCAAGGCTGGCTTGATCGGTCAAAAAATAGTCGCTACACTCGCTTCAACCGGCACGCCCGCACATTTTATTCATCCGTCCGAAGCCTTGCACGGCGACTTGGGACGAATTGGTAAAAACGATACGACAATAATATTGTCCCAAAGCGGCGAAACCGAAGAAATCACACGCATCCTGCCGTCAATCAAAAATTTCAATACGCCAATAATCGCAATCACAAGCTCGACTCAAAATACACTCGCACAATTCGCAAACGTCGTTATCCCGCTAGGCAAATTAACCGAAGCCGATTCGCTTAACTTGGCGCCAAGTTCAAGCGCAGTCGCAATGCTTGCGCTAGGCGACGCATTGGCGCTCGTCGTAAGCGAATTGCGCGGTTTCAAGATTAGCGATTTTGCAAAATTTCATCCAGGCGGCGCACTAGGTCGAAAATTGAGCGCCGTCGACGACTATATTAGGAATATCGACCAATGCCGCGTGGCGCCGGAAAACGAAACCATAAGAGACGTCTTTATCAAACACGCAATAAACGGAAGACGAAGCGGCGCCATACTAATCATAAATAAAAACGAAAAATTAGTAGGTATTTTCACCGATAGCGACCTCGCAAAATTATTCGAACAACACAACGAATATAAATTAGACCACAAAATAAACGAAGTCATGACAACATCGCCCGCAACCGTCTTGTCAGGTACAAAAATGTTCGACGCTATAGCGCTAATGGCAAAAAAAAGAATAAGCGAATTACCTGTCATAACAAACGACGGAAAACCCATCGGACTAATCGATATTACAGACGTCGTCGGAATTATCCCAGAATCAAACGCCATCTGGAAACAAAACCAAAAAAGAAACGCAGCATGATTTTTTTTTAATTCGGAATTCGGAATTCGGAATTCGGAATTAAAGATTTTGATTTCAAATTTAAAATAATCCTTTTAATCTGTGTAATCTGCGGACAAAAAAATCGTTCCACAGATTAGATAGATTTTTTAATTCGGAATTCGGAATTAAAGATTTTAATTTCAAATTTAAAATAATCCTTTTAATCTGTGTAATCTGCGGACAAAAAAATGGTTCCACAGATTAGATAGATTTTTTAATTCGGAATTCGGAATTAAAGATTTTAATTTCAGATTTAAAATAATCCTTTTAATCTGTGTAATCTGCGGACAAAAAAATCGATCCACAGATTAGATAGATTTTTTAATTCGGAATTCGGAATTAAAGATTTTAATTTCAAATTTAAAATAATCCTTTTAATCTGCGTAATCTGCGGACAAAAAAATCGATCCACAGATTAGATAGATTTTTTAATTCGGTATTCGGAATTAAAGATTTTGATTTCAAATTTAAACTAAATTTTTTGATCGAAAAATAATTTAACGCGATTTCAATTCGCAAATTCAGAATTAAAACAATTCCGAATTCCGAATTCCGAATTCCGAATTTCCCCCCCCCTATTCCGAATTTTGCAAATTTTACCCCAAACCTATCCTCTATATTTTTTTATTTTCCCTTGTCTCGTTTTGTAATAACATTATTGAGTTTTCCTTTATTATTTTTGCTATACATTTTGTATGGTTGGGTGATAGTCCCGTTTTTTTTACCTGTGCGTGAGGCGACGGTTGAGACGTTTGCGCGTACTGTTCCGGTTGACGAATTGACGCCTTATATTTCTTTATTCAACGAAAATAATTGGGAACTTTATTCTCCTAAACGTCCGAAATTTCTCAAAAACGGCAACACAATTATCTTGTTTCAAGAAGAAATAATCAAAGACGACGTTGTGATATTACAACCATGCACTTTTATCGTTTTGCCCGACAACGACGACCTTGCCCAAGACGAACAATGCCATCGCGCAATTGTTATGCGTACAAACGAAATGGCTGAAATAAAATTCGACGAACCCGTAAATTTTAGCAAATTCCCATTGCCCAAAATGACCGGCGGAAGATTACTCGGCAACGTTACCATCACAAGCGGCATGAAAGAAATCGGAACGCATGACGATTTATTGATTGAAACTGCCGATATAGAAATTGTTGAAAATCCCGCCGAAACGTTGGTATATGCGGTTAAAGATAACGTAAAATTCAAATTAGGTTACAACACCGGCGAAGGATCGCGTATGACTATCTCAATGAAAAAAAACACAGAAAATAACCAAACTAAATCAAAAAAAGATTTTGCCTTCATGCGACTGGATTATTTGAAATCCCTCAATCTCGCCTTCCCCGAAAAACAAAACAATAAAACGACAGATAAAATTACAAATGAAACGCCAGATAAAATTGCGGATAAAACTACAGATAAAACTACAGATAAAATTACAACCAAACCCGAATCAGAAACGTTTACAAAATACGACATAAAATGTCAACGCGAATTTATTTTTGAAGTCGATGATCAAAACGGCGGCTGGACTGCCGGATTTAACGGCAATGTTGAAGTTGTGCGAACTAACCCCGACGCTACGCAAGATTTTTTGACCGGCGACTTATTACACATAAATTTTCAACCTGAATCCGATACGGATCAATTTCGCAACTTGCCCGCCGACTCTACCGCGTCCGCTAAAGTTTCAGCGTCTGAAACGAATTTGTCGCTTGCGGATTCAGGTAACTTGCAACCTGCAAAGATGGAAGTATTCGGCAAGTCTGGTATTCCTGCGCGATTGCGTAGCGTGCAAGGCGGCGGCTTGATAATGGAAGGCGATAGGATTTTATACGACGTTAAAAAAAATCTAATCGCAATCGAAACCGCCTTGACCGATAACCCAAACGAAGTCGCCGGAGCGGCGCCAGGCAACCCCAAAAAGAAACCCGAAGCCTCCGAAAACGTAAAAATTATTTTGCAAAATCGTTATACGATTCAATCGGAATTAGGATTTCTTTACAATCTTGGCAATGCGGGCGAGTTCGGCGTGTTAAATTCTAGCGGCAAAGGACGACTAGACGGGCTTATCGGCAACGATGAAAAAAAACTAAAAAAAATGCGATTGACTTGGAACGTAATGCAGATTTCACCTGAACCGAATAATGCGAAACGACTTCTACTCGACTTGCGCGGCGGCGTAACATTAGACGTGGAAGACTTCGGCAAAATGACGGCTGAAATATTACAACTTTGGTGCAACATCGAAAATAAACCCGCAACCGAAAAAAATAATAAACGTCTCAACGGCGCTATGTCAAACAGCACGCTTGCGCCGGAGAGCGCTATCGTGCTAAACGACGTTCATTTTGAAAATCAAAACGGCACATGCGACGTGCAACGCTTGAACGTTTTTTTTATGCGGCAATCAGACGGAATTAACGTTACGAAAATTACGCAATCTCCAACGGCTGCAATTTACCCGCAACAATCGCAATCGAAAATTTCACAAGCGGTCGCAATTGAGCCGTCGCAAAACATGCGCAACACGTCGCCAATACGCCGCGTCCAATATGCGGAATTGCGAAAACGTCCAGAGCAATTCATGCCGTATATGCCGCCGGTTATAGAACTACCGCGCGCAAACTCCGCCGGCGCCGCCGGAGTTCAAGGTAATTTGATCAATACAGGAAATTATACGCCGCCTAATGCCGCTAATTACAATATACCAACGCTTGCGACAAATGTTACGAATACAAATATCGCCGCTTCAAGAAATATCAATCCAAATAATCCAATTCCAAATAACCAGAATCCAAATAACATTTATCAAAACGTACCACAAATTCCGCAACCTGAAATTAAAAATGTACGCTCGCAAAATCTACTCGGTTTTCAACCTGGCAATCCGAATTCGATTTATGCGATTACCGGCGATCAGATGGAGATGAGCGTGCTGCAAGGCGACCAAACGTCGCAAGTACAACGCATCTGGATCGGCGGTAACGTAAGAATAATTGAGAAAGCAAATTTGTCGGCAGGAAGCGATTTAGTAGAAATTACAGGCGAGGAAGTTTATATCTGGCATCCTTCAACGCCCAATACGGTAATTTATATTACGGGCAAAGACATGAGAGAGGCGATTTTTACGGGCAAAGGCGCACAGATTAGAGCGATGAACGTGTATATTTTCAGAGCGGAAAACGTAATCAAAATAGTCGGCGCCGGAAGATTGCTAGCGGATACAAAATCAAAGAACCCCGCAAACGGCGCTATCTTAAACGCAAACCCGCAACAATCATCAACGCCGCCCGCAACTTTGCCGCTTAACAACAATCTATTTGAACAGAACAAACGCAATAACGGCGACAGCAGAATTTTAGTGCAATGGAATAAAGAAATGTATTTTGACGGAAATATAATTTCATTTAAAGGCGCGCCGGATAAGAACGGAAATCGCGTGCTGGTACTGATGGAAGACCGCGAAATACGATGTAACGTAATGCAAATATTCACTAATCGTTATGTTTCCTTGTTTGACGACAAATCGGACGTTACGATTAAACCGGAACGTATCGGATGCGCAATTGACGTTGTGGTAAAAAGTGAGAAGTTTGAAAACGGGTTAAGAAAATCATTTGATTGGGCTGAATTTGAAGCAGTTGAAATAAGATTGGAAACGGACGAATTTTTCGCAAAAGGTCCTGGATTGATAAGATCAACTTTCCTAGAAGGCGACAACGTATTTGCCGATGCAAAAAATGGAAACGATATTTTGGCAAACGCAAGCGAAAACAATTTTAAACGAAATCGAAATAACGAACGCGAAACAATCATGTTTCTGTGTATCTGGTTTTACGATCACGTTCAAGGCGTGTTTGCAAAAACGCATAAATCGGCGACAATGCGAGGTCATATCGACGCCGTGTTGTGTCCGGTGACAACTTGGGACGAAAGAGTTGAAAGGGATCAATTAAACGTCGCAACAAAAAGAGGATATCTGTTAAAATGCGAAGAATTAAGAATGGTGCAAATTCCCGACCCTGTTCAACAAGATAAAAAATTCGTCGAACTAACCGCTATCGAAAACGCAACCATCGAAGGAGAAAATAGATCATTATACGGAAGAGCGCAAACCATAAAATTTAACCAAGCAAAAAATATGGTCATTCTTGAAGGTAACGAAATAAACAACGCAAGAATTACAACAGCATCGCAAGGAACTATTCCGGCACAAAGAATAGAATACAACATAAAAAACGGCGCCGCAAAAATCATAAACTCAAGAAGCATAAACGCAGGAAATTAAAGTGACGGAAATTCAGAATAGGGGGGAAATTCGGAATTAAAAATAATCTGTTTAATCTGTTTAATCTGTGGATCATTTTTTTGTCCACAGATTAAACAGATTACAAGGATTATTTTAAATTTGAAATCAAAATCTTTAATTCCGAATTCCGAATTGTAACCGTTCACGGAAAATTTTTTAGCCAATTACGTATTGTTGATTTTTAATCTGTTAGCGTTTTAATTTGCGTTTACCCTAACCTCCTTTTTACCTTATTTTTCTTTACAAAACAACCTCAGTAGAAAATGAACCCACCAAACACAACCTCATTACCTCATTAAAAAATTAGGTAATGAGGTTTGTTTTGTGGGGGCTTTGTTGCCACTGATGTTGTTTTGTTCAGAAAAATAAGGTATAAATGAGGTTATGGAAAATAAATTTTTAACCGTTCACGAAAATTTAAGCAAAAGATTTTAGAGGATAGGGAATAGGGCTAGGGTGTAGCGGAACAAATTAAAAAAATCTACAGATTACGCAGATTAGAAAGATTATTTTAAATTTGAAATCAAAATCTTTAATTCCGCATTCCAAATGCGGCAAAACAATGAATACAATGTTATACGAAATATATTGTTGTTTGCGAAAAAAATTAAAATAAAATAATCAAAGTTTGGTTTAAATTCGTAATTCGGAATTAAAAATAATCTGTTTAATCTGTGGATCATTTTTTTGTCCACAGATTAAACAGATTACAAGGATTATTTTAAATTTGAAATCAAAATCTTTAATTCCGAATTCCGAATTGTAACAGTTCACGGAAAAATTTTTTAGCAAATTACGTATTGTCGATTTTTAATCTGTTAGCGTTTTAATTTGCGTTTACCCTAACCTCATTTTTACCTTATTTTTCTTTACAAAACAACCTTAGTAGAAAATGAATCCACCAAACCACAACTTCATTACCTCATTAAAAAATTAGGTAATGAGGTTTGTTTTGTGGGGGCTTTGTTAAGAAAAATTAGGTTAAAATGAGGTTAGGTTATAAAATAAATATTCTAAAATGTTCGTATTTGAATTTACTTTTACCTTCGCCTGCCTGCCTAGTTTTTGGGCGGCAGGCAGGCTTTGACGCTTTTACGGCGCTGAATCTCAAATACTAGCCAGATAGAAATACATCGACGCAATTTTTTATTTGAAAATGGAATCATCAATAGAGATTTTAATCGCCTTGCCCCATAGTTCCTCAATAGCGTAGTAGTTTCTCGTTTCCGGTTCAAAAAGATGAACAATAATATCCCCGTAATCAATCACAATCCAACGCCCCTCTTTGTAACCAGATACCGATAAACATTCATCGCCGATTTCGCCGACTAATTTCTTTTGGATTTCGTCGCCGATTGCGTACAATTGCCGCTTGCTCGTTCCAGAAATAATCAAGAAATAATCAAACGCCCTCGTCAACTCCCGCACGTCAAGCACAACAATATCATTGCCTTTATTTTCTACCGCCGTCTTAACAGCCGCCGCTAAACGCGACATTGTTGTTGAGTTGTTAAGTGAAATTTTTGTCGTAGAATTTTTAGGCGCAATTTTTGTTGAAACTTTCTTGACAACCTTTTTCACAACTTTTTTCACGCCCTTTTTTACAATCTTTTTTGTAGTTTTTTTCATTTTACAATCTATTAAACTTTTAAACTATTCGTACTTTAATTTGCATGTAAGCGATCACGGCGATCTGTTTAACAAAATATGTATTGGCAATTTTTTTGAGGGACAAGTGGGACAAATTTTTTATAACAAAAAATTTTTTAAATCATCTAGTTTTCTAAAAAACTACACCTTATCCCTAAAACCTAACGCTTAAATTTTTTGTGAACGGTTACCGATTTTTTATATCGCTAAATTCAAATACGATCCACTAAACTGTCAATAGTATAAGAAAAATTTGAAAACAATCAATCAATTATAAATTATCGATAGGGCGTCTCTAAAAATTCAATTTTTTGTCAAAAAGGTAGGCGGCTAAAAAAATCAAACACCGTGCCGAAACGCCGCATTAGAGTTTATGATACCAATAAATTTTATTACTTTACAACGTCTAAAATGCGTCTATTTTACACGTTACGAAGTATTGAAATTTAATAATTATTTTGTGCGTATTGCGGCGTTTCTGCGAAACGACCGCCTACCTTTTTGCAAAAAATGAATTTTTAGAGATACTCTATAGGGAACTTCTAAAAACCGCAAATTTATTTTTATTAACCGTAAAGAACGCAGAGAAAATTTTTAATTGAAATCAAAACGTGATTTAATATTATAGTTGACTTTTTGATTTAAAATATTTTTAGAAAATTTTATTCTCTGTGAACTCTGTGTTCTCGGTGGTTAAATAAAAAATTGATTATTAGAAGTTGCCTCTATTATTGTTTATTGCGATTGAATTGAAGTTAGCGTAAGATGCTGATATAATTTTTTAATCTTATGATTTTTTGTTTTTGGTTTAAATTTTTCGGCGTTATTTGATCTATGATTGTGCGTTTGTAATTTGATTTTTTGTTACGATAAATTAGATATAAAATTTTATTAAATTGTTTTTTAAACTTTACACTCTTGGTTGCAAGGTCAACCAATATGAGTCTGAATATTTGCGCGAGGGTTTATTGCGTCTTGGTTATGTTGAGTCGTCTGCTAGCGGCGTTGCGGATATTGTTTTTTTGAATACATGCGCGGTAACGGCGGAGAGCGAGTCGAAAGGTCGTAAGTTGATACGGCGTTTAATTCGTGAAAACAGCGGCGCGGAGGTGATTGTTTTTGGATGTGCGGCGCGGCGCGATCCGGCTCAATTTATGCAGATAAACGGAGTAACCAAAATTGCGCCGGATAAGAACTGGGCGACTCAATTTTTGCTGGAGAGAGGTTTATCTGAATTGCCGTCGGGGATAAGTTCTTTTGGCGAGCGGCATCGGGCTTATGTCAAGGTGCAGGATGGTTGTCGCGTCGGTTGTTCTTATTGTATTATTCCGAAGGTGCGTCCGGTTCTTTGTAGCAGGTCGATTAGCGCGACGCTGGACGAAGTTCGTCAACTTGTTGACAACGGATATAGCGAAATTGTTTTGACGGGGATTCATCTTGGTCATTACGGCGTGGATTTAGTTGATTCTGGTAGTTGTAAACTTGTTGATTTATTGCGTAAGGTAATTAGTTTGAGCGGCGAGTTTCGGGTTCGTTTATCGAGTTTGGAGGCGGTAGAAGTTTCGGACGAGTTGGTTGAGTTGGCGGCTGGTAACTCCGGCAAAATATGTCCGCATTTACATCTTCCGATGCAAAGCGGCAGCGACGAAGTGTTATTGCGGATGCGGCGGCGTTGGTTGAGCGGCGAGTATATTGATTGTTGCGAGCGGGTTTTAGCGGCGTTTGATCGATTGGCGTTGACGACGGATGTGATTGTTGGTTTTCCTGGCGAAACGGACGAGCAATTTGAGGCGACTTGTAATATAGTTCGCAAGTTGCGTTTTTCAAAAATTCATATTTTCCGTTATAGCCCGCGTCAAGGAACGGCAGCCGCAAATTTAGACAATAAAATCCCGCAACGAATAATACAAGAACGAGCGTTATATTTATCAAAAATTGCAGACCAGTTGCGGGCAAATTATGCGGCGGCGTTTGCAGGAGAAACCGTACAAGCGCTGTTTGAAACAACACAAACCGCAACTACCGACAGATATTTAACCGTAAAAACTACGCAAAAACATAAACCAGGAAAAATAGAAAACATCCATATCAAAAACGCAAAAAATGAAAATCTAATCGCCGCCGAATAATTGCAAAAATACTAAAAGACGAATCGAAAAATTTATTTGGGCGTCTCTAAAAATTCATTTGTTCAGGTAGGCGGCGTTTATTTTTGTGCCGCAGGAAAGTTTTTACGACTGCAATTTGAGGGACAAAGCGGGATTGAATGGATAATTTTTGTAACAAAAAATCTCTCGCCTTAATTCCGCATTCCGAATTTTAACAAAACTATTCCTTAAAATTTTGCGCATGGTTAGCGGTTTGTGTATTGTAAAGTATCTATTACGTTTTGCATCCATAACTCTAGGACGAATAGATTCCAAATTCTGTATGCGTGGTCGAATTTGTTGTTGAAATGTTCGTTTAGGATTTGTTGAATATATTTTTTTTTGAAGAATCCGCGTTCTATTGTTTTTTTATCTAATAGGACTTCCGTAATTTTATTTTTTAGTTCGTTGCGGAACCAATGGTCAATAGGAACGCCGAATCCCATTTTTGGGCGGCGTTCAATATTCGGCGGCAATAGATCGCGAAACGTATCGCGCAAAATATATTTGCCGTATCGTCCCGCAATTTTATACTTCAACGGCGTCCGTATCGCTAACTCAACTACCCTATAATCCAACAACGGCGCACGACATTCAAGACTATTTGCCATCGACGCTATATCAACTTTCGTCAAAATATCGCACGGCAGATACGTTTGCATGTCAACAAAACTAATCCTACTACAAAAATCACGCCCCAAACAAACAGACTCCGCACGCCGCAAAAAATCCAACGAATCATAATCGCAAATAATATCGCTAAAATTATCCGAGTACAATTGACTACGCCGCCCGCAATTGAATATCGCTATCCATTGCAAGTAACGCTCAAGCGGCGTCATTGCCAACGTCTCTAAAAATCTTTTGCCCCGTCTTAATAACGACCGTTGCCGCGTCGACGCCGGAATAAGCGGTTGAATTCGTTCCGCAATAAAACGCCGTAAAACTAAAGGCGTTACATCGCAAAAATTCCCGTACTTAACCGCGCGATAACGGTCATAACCCGCAAACAACTCGTCGCCGCCGTCGCCGGAAAGCGCTACCGTCGCCGTTTGACGCGTTACGTTGCAAAGTAGCATCGTCGGAATAGCGCTCGAATCCGAAAACGGCTCGTCGTAATGCCAAATCAATCGCGACAACAAATTGTCAATATCAGCCGTAACCGTAAATTGATGATGTATAGCGCCAAATTTATCGGCAAGTTGTTTTGCGTAAGGCGATTCGTCGTATTCTTTTTGTTCAAATCCGATGTTGAAGGTGTGAATAGGTTGCCGGTTAATTTTTTGCATTATTCCTGCGGTTATAGAGGAATCGACGCCGCCGGACAAGAAAGCGCCTATTGGCACGTCGCTACGCATCCGTATTTTAACGGCGTCAAAAACAAGTTCGCGCAACTGTTCTTTTAATTCCGCATAAGAGCAATTTTGATCTTCGTTATTCCAGTCGGGTTTCCAGTATTGTTTGACGTAAAAATTCCCGTCTTGCCACACGGCGTAACAAGCAGGCGGCAATTTAGCAATACCGCGAAATATCGTGTTCGGATGCGGAACATATTGATACGTCAAATAATCGTCAAGCGAATAAGGATCAATTTCATGCGGAATATCTGGAACAGTCAAAATACTTTTTAGTTCGCTGGCAAAAATTAGGCGATGAATATTGTGTAGATTTTTTTCGTGTTGCGATTCGTGCGATGGGTTAAGGTTTGGTTCGGTTCGGTAAAAGAGCGGTTTTTTGCCTAATCTGTCGCGGGCAAGAATAAGTCGCCGGTTGCGCGTATCCCAAATAGCGATTGCAAACATGCCGTTCAGATAAGTCAAAAAATCGTCGCCGTATTGTTCGTAAAGATGAATAATAACTTCGGTATCAGAACCGCTTCTGAACCGGCAACCTTTGGCTGTAAGATTTTGACGCAACGATTCAAAATTATAAATCTCGCCGTTGAAGACAGTATATATAGTCTCATTTTGGTTGTGCATTGGTTGATGACCGGATTGCGTCAAGTCAAGTATGGCAAGACGACGATGACCCAACGCAACGCCGTCGGCAAAGTACACGCCGCGATCATCAGGACCACGATGAAAAAGTATATCCGTCATGGAATCCAACGTCGATAATTCCAAAGATCGCCCAATATCAGACCAAACAGCGCCACAAATACCACACATTTTAATTTATCAATCAATTATAAAATTTAAGATAGGGCATCTCTAAAAATTCATTTTTTGGAGAAAAGATCAATCATTCGATGTTTCTCTAAAATTCTAATACGCTCTTTAACAAACCTAATTTCTACATAATTTTTCTGAACAAGACTGTGTTGTCATATTCTGTTAATGAGATTGTTAAGTTAAGAAAAAGTAGGTTAAAATGATGTTTGTGAAAATTACAATTAAATCAATAATGAATTTTTAGAGGTACCCATTTGTAACCGTTCACTAAAATTTAAGCGTTAGGTTTTAGGGATTAGGGAATAGTTTTTGTAACAAAAAATCGTCTAAAGGAACGCGGGCGTCTTGCCTGCATGCGGTTGTACTCAACCGCTAGTGATGGAGTTTTTTATCTCAACCGCTTTAAACTGTTCGTACTTGAGTTTGCGTTTACCTTCGCCTGCCTAGCTTTCGGACGGCAGGCTTTGACGCTTTTAAATCGCTGAATTTCAAGTACGAGCAGTATATTGGGCGGGCGCCTTGTAGCCGAACCGGCGGCGTTCCTTATCAATTTTTTGTTATAAAAAAATTGTCCCACTTGTCCCTAAAAAAATTTCCAAAACGTAATTTAATAAACAAATTTTTCGTGAACGGTTATCAATTTTTAATATGTGTTTAGATTATAGTCTCTTTGAATATTTTTCAAAGTCGTCCGAGTAAACAAGACAAATTGATTTTTTGTAACAAAAAATTGAGAATGAACGCACGCGAGACGCCCGCGATCCTGAAATGCAGGCGAGACCGCCGGATCGCGGGCGTCCCGCCTGCGAATCTGAAGGAACTCAGGCGAAATTCCTGCGATCCTAAAGTGCAGGCGAGACCGCCGGATCGCGGGCGTCTCGCCTGCACTTTGCCGATAGGCAACCGATAAAGCGGTTGAGATCAAAACCTCGCTCATTAGCGGTTGAGTACAACCGCATGCAGGCGAGACGCCCGCGATCCCGAAATGCAGGCGAGACGCCCGCGATCCCGAAATGCAGGCGAGACGCCCGCGATCCCGAAATGCAGGCGAGATGCCCGCGATCCCGAAATGCAGGCGAGACGCCTGCGATCCTGGGATACAGGCGTCTCGCCTGCGAACCTTTCAACTTGTCTCACTTCTCACTTCTTACTTCTCCCTAAAAAAATCTTTTTAATCTGCGTAATCTGTGGATCGCTTTTAAAACGATCCGCAGATTACATAGATTAAAAAGATTTTTTTATTTTGGCGGGAAAGTATTGACAAATTTTTCTGTTTATCTAAAATTCCCGCAATTCAGATTTTAAGTTGAGTCTTGAATTATTGATATTGTGTATTTGTAATTTCTGTAACAAAAAATCGTCAGACGGATCGCAGACGTTCCGCATGCATGCGGTTGTACTCAACCGCTAGTGATGGAGACTTTTAAATTGTTCGTACTTTATTTTGCGTTTACATTCGCTTGCCTAATTTTCGGACGGCAGGCTTTGGCGCTTTTAAATTACTGAATTTCAACTTCAAACAGGTATATTAAGGAGACCTATTTATGACATTTTGTCAAATTAGATTTATTGTTGTTGCTGGAACATTTGTTTTAGCTTGTTTGATTTCGTTTGTTTCGTTTTTGCAAGCCGCAGAAACGGAAAAAAAATCGCAAGGACGTTTTCCTGAAAAAATGATCGTTACCGTCGTCAATGAATCTGGACAACCAATTCCTCACGCAAGCGGTTTTCATCGTTTTGGAAAATATGTTTCTTTCAAAGCCGATGCCAACGGCGTTTTTGAAATTCCAATGCCTCCCGAAGAAGCATGGGAAAAATGGCAAACTACTGATTTTACAGTTCGCGCCGACGGATATGGTCCGTTTTCCGCACACTTTGACTCTGATCCGGTAATTCCCGAAACGTTTACCGTCGTACTCAAACCGGCTCAAAAGATAGGCGGAATCGTTGTTGATGAAAATGATAAACCGCTAGAAGGCGCGGAGGTGAAAATAGTAACAAATTTTGAAACCTCTTATAAAACTCCTGATATTATTGTTGACGTCAATAACGCAATCACCGACGACAAAGGAAAATGGTCTTTCTTTCAAATTCCGGCAACGTTTAATAAATCGCCTAGATTGCATATCAGTAAAAAAGGATACCTTACATTTTATTCTAACATTCCTATTGACCGATTTGCGCCGGACGCAGACGGGAATTATCATGAAAAACTTACATTAGAATGCGGCGTTACGATTTCCGGTAAAATCGTCGATAAAAACGGGAAGCCTATTCAAGGAGCAACCGTCCATAATTACGTAAATTATAATTTATCGGAGCCGATTATTTCAGACGCTAACGGTTTTTTCAAGTTTGAAAATTGTCCTCTTGAAGATCGGGCGCTGCTTATTGTTTTAGCAGCCGATAAAATGACGCGTCTTTTGCCGATAGAGTTCCGCTCGGATAGTAAACCGCTAGAAATTGTAATGCGTCAAGGGCGTAAAGTTACATTTGAAGTAAAGGATTCTTCGGGCAAACCGATGGCAGGCGTTTTGTTTGATATTGTTGATATTGACGGTTTATCTATTAACTCGTCTTTAACAAAAGAACAAAAGCAAACAGATGACAACGGTCAACTAATTTGGAATCAAGCGCCGGATTCTTTTTTTACCGTAACATGTAATAAAAAAGATTATTCGTTTATTCAATTTTCAGTAGAACCAAACCAAGAAATTATTCCGGTAACTCTTTATTATTCCAAAATCAAACTGCGTATTGTTGACGACGCAACCGACAAACCAATTCCATCGTTTCTCGTAACACAGCGAATGTATAAGCAAGAGAACGATGAAAATTTTTATAGTTGGTCTAATCAGGTTCCAGGAAATAACGGTTTCAAAGAATATTTTATTTACGCTGCAAAAGATCGCGCATGGCGGTTTGATGTTGAAGCGTTGGGATATGAAACGCAGAAATCGCGTAAAGTTGTTTACGGCGAGGAAAATGTTGAACTGGAGATACGGCTTGTGAAATCAAATTACAAGACGGAAAAAACCGCCGCCGTTGCAGAAAACAAAACGCAGGAAACGTCTATTTTGCCGCCTTCCGGCGATGTCCCGTGTTCTATTGGAAAAATTTTAACGCCCGACGGAAAAAACGCAAAAAACGCAACAATAGAAATTATTACGGCGGATACTTCTTGCGGTTGGAATATGAAACCTGTGTTTTCAGATACGGATGGTTGTTTTATTCTTTTGGATAATCAACTTCAAACGTTGAAACCGCAGAACTTCGTGTTGAAAATTACGCATACTTCCGGCGCCGCAGTGATTACAGGAGAAGAATTTTATAAACTTCAACAACAAACAACAACAAACAACAGCAACGCCAACCCTACAGGCAACAATTCAACTGGCAAAATGGGGACGCATCGAAGGAACTCTTAAAGCAGGAACGAAAAAACTTGAAGGAACAAGAATCGCAATTCGTTGGAAAGGGATGGAACATTTGACAAGCGCTTCCGTTTTTTATCAAGGAAACAAAACCGGTAAAGACGGCAAATTTGTTTTCGAGCAAGTGTTTCCAGGAACTTCAAAAATGACGCGAATTGTTTCGGCGGGAAATTTGGATTCGTCTTGGTCGTCGTTTGTCAGAACGATTGAAGTCAAATCTGGCGAAACGACATATTGTACAATTGGCGGCGATGGAAAATCTGTCGTCGGTCAAGCGGTTGCTCCTGAAACTATAAATTGGCAACTATAAACCGCCAGAATTGTTCCGAAACCGAAAAATCTTGAAGACCTAATTTCGCCTGATCTTCCTAAAGAATATTGGCCAGATCGGGAACAAAAAGACGAGAATCTTTGTAATATTAAACGGATTGAGTGGGAAAAAACCAATGAAGGAAAAGCGTATAAAAATAAACTTACGCAATACCTCCGAGCGATTCAGAATATTCGTTTTATGCCGCTTAATGCTGATGGAGTTTTTCGGTTTGACGATCTGCCGGCGGGAGATTATGTATTAGTCATTTCAGAAATAGCCAATTGCGGAATGTGTTGTACCGAAGGTAAACGACATTTTCAAGGCGAGTTTACAATAAACGATCAAAACGAAAACATTCAAGAACTCGGAAAATTGACGCTTGTAAATCAATAAATTTCAAATACGAACAGTATAATTTCAAATTTAAAATAATCTTTCTAATCTGTGTAATCTGTGGATCGCTTTTAAAACGATCCGCAGATTACGCAGATTAAAAAGATTTTTTTTAGAAGGATCGCGGGCGAGACGCCTGCGATCCTAAAAAGCATGCGAGACCACCGGATCGCGGGCGTCCCGCCTGCACTTTGCCGCCAGGCAAACAAAAAGGCGCTTGTGATCAAAACCTCGCTCATTAGCGGTTGAGTACAACCGCATGCAGGCGAGATGCCCGCGATCTTGGGATGCAGGCGTTCCGCCTGCGAACCTTCTGATAATTTTTGTAACAAAAAATCGA
>JAISLW010000016.1 GCA_031277105.1 Planctomycetaceae bacterium
GAATGGGTTTGGGAATTAAAATATTGCAAGACAGACGCAAGCCAAAAAGATATTGACGAAGCAAAAAAGAAAGGACTTGAACAATTGAATCAATATATTACCTCTCACCGCTTAAAAAACCGCCCCAACTTAAAATCCGCATTGCTAATTTTTATCGGTAAAAATAAATACGAAATAATTGAAAATAATTAGGGGTAGCGAGTAAATAACGTATTTATTTTTTTGTATTATTTTTTGTAACGATAATTTGCCATGAATGCCAAATCTAAACATAGCCGAAAATCGCATTTTACGCCGCCGCATAACCCGTTGACAAACGGCAAAGATTCACTTGCGCACAACAATAAAAATTTTACGCAAATTAACCCAAACGACTCGACACAACCAATAACGCAAATGCACAATTTATCACACTACTACAACATAATCCTAGCCGGACTCGTTTCCTTAACCGTTTTTCTTTCGGGCGACTTAAATGAACGTAGCGGAATTGTTCATCTTCCTACTATACTTTGGCTTATATTCGCAGTTGTTTTAACTTCGCTTCCAATTTTACTCAAACGTCCAACTCCTAAACTTGTTTTTAACCGGTTTGATATTTGTATTTATTTATTCTTTTTTTATGTTTTTCTATCGACAATTTGGAACATGTTTCATGGCGCCGCTCCGCGTCCTACAATCAATATGCTCTCCGTCTGGATTCTTGGCGTTACGGCTTGGTTTGTTTTCAGGCAATTACTTCACGATACGAAAATTACGGGCGTAATTTTTATAATTTTAACCGTTACAATATTCGCCGAATCCAGCCTCGCTATCTATCAACAATTTATCGAAATTCCCCAGATGAAGCAACTCATTCAAAACGATCCCGTCAATACTGTTAAACAAGCCGACCCTACAATTGAACCTGGTACTCCCGCTTGGAACATGGTTTATTCGCGTCTTATAACGGCGTTGCCTGTAGGGACTTATCCGCTTAGTAATACGCTTGGCGGTTTGCTTGGATGTTGGTTAATTTTTATTTTGGGAATTTATACGCTTGGACAAGTAAATTTTGATTCAAATAAAATCTACGTCAATAAAATCGTAAAATTCAAAAACGTTCATGAAATCATATTCGCATTATTTACGTTAATACTTTTAGCGGCGTTTATATTTGCCAAGAGCCGCAGCGCTTTTGTAGCGGTTGGCTTTGGCGTAATTTTGCTTATGTTTTTATTGGTTCGGCGGCGTATTGGCAAATCTAGTCGGCGTCTTTTATTTATTGTAACGATAATTATTGCCGTTGGAATTGCGGCGATAAGTATGACTTCGGGCAAGGACTTGATCAGCGGCGCAAAAAAATCGTTTGGTTTCAGGTTGGAATATTGGACGGCGACGTTTGATATGATTTGCGATTATCCTGTTTTCGGTTGCGGCTCCGGTAATTTTAAGCATACTTACACGCATTACAAATTGCCAATATCAAGCGAAGAGATTTCTGATCCGCATAATTTTATAGTTGAAATTGCGTCGAATTGCGGGATTCCGGCGGCGCTACTTTTTATTATTGGCGCCAGCGCGATTTGTTTTCGGATTAAAAACGGCAAGAAAAATAACGCCGCACTTGTTACCGCTGAAACCGGATCAGGCGACGTAAAAAATTGTCAAATTAATTCTGATAATTATTCTGATAATTATTCTAGCGCCGTTGCGGCTTCGTCTGCGGATTCAATTTGTCCTTCAATTTCGTCTGATTGGTTGACGCTTTATTTTGCGGGCGGTTTGGCGGGGTGTTATGTTGCGTTTGTTTTATCGTTGTATTCGGAATCGCCGCTTGGTCTGGATGCGCCGTTGGTTGCGACGTTTGTTTTTATTTTATTTTGTTTTGTCGATATGCGTCGATTTGAGCGGATTCCATCGGCGGTAATTTTTGTTGCGCTAATTGTTTTGATAACGCATATTTCAGCGTCGAGCGGAATGTCAATGACAAACACGATAATTTTGGTCTGGTTATTTTTATCCGTTCTTGCAAATCGACGTTCAATAATTGAGACGGCAATTTTGCAATCGCGATTACGTTATGCAATTTCTGTTACATTTATTATTTTGACTTTATTTGTAAATTTTTTTGGTTTCCGTCCGGTAACGAATTCCAACGACGTATTGTATAGATTAGAATTTGTAAGCGATATTGGCGATCAAGTTCTATTGTTAGAAACGGCGGCAAAAGCAGACCCGTATTCGGCGGCTATTCAAGAACGATTGGCAAGAGTTGCGACGTTGTGCTATCTGCAAGAACCGAATAACAAAAAATGGCTTGAAACCGCTGAAAAAGCACAGGCAAAAGCAATGAAACTTGCGCCAAGATCAGGAATGATACGATATAGTTGCGCAGAAATGAGAGCGGAAGCAGGAAGAAGATTAAAGGATGTTAAATTGGCAGAATCAGCAATCGAAATCTATCGCGAAGCCATAAAATATTATCCAAATAGCGCCGCTATTCATACGGCTTTTGCAATAATCTTGTATCAACTCAACATGAAAACAGAAGCAAAAAAACAAGCAAAAATTGCGCTCGAATTAGACGACAAAATGATACACACAGAATTAAAAATCAAACCAGATAAAAAAAAGGCGCTACTAAAATATAGCGAATAAAATATAGAATTAAAGAAATTCACAATTAGACAAATACGACAAATTTATTTTTATTAACCACAGAGAACACAGAGGAAATTTTCAATTAGAATCAAAGCAGCATTATTTGTAACCTTTCACGAAATTTTAGAAGCGTAGAGTTTTAGGAGATAGGGTGTAGGTGATAGATTTATTTTATTGTAACAATAAATATTTGTCCTACCTGTCCCGCTAGGGACAACATGTTGGTAGAAAAAAATGATACGAATTTTTAGCGTCCAGTTAAGGACGCAATAAAGGTTAAGGTTGTATTGACATGTTGTCCCTAGCGGGACAAATATTTATTGTTACAATAAATCTATTCCATACACCCTATAACCTATACTGCTCGCACTTGAAATTCAGCGATTTAAAAGCGTCAAAGCCTGCCGTCCGAAAGCTAGGCAGGCGAAGGTAAACGCAAACTCAAGTACGAATAGTTTAAAACTCTACACTTCTAATTTTAATTTTCGTGAACGGTTACCAAAAACATATTTTAACGTGCGATTAGTATAACATTTAACTTTAACCAAATTATTACAATGGCAGAGAAAGTAATTTTTTTAGATATTGACGGCGTGCTTCAACCGCCTAGTTCGCAAAAACGCTTTGATCATATTACCGCAATGAGAGAAGATGCGCCGGAAGAGTTTAAACAATTTCGTCCCTTGACCGACGTTTATCGTGAATTGGACGAGCGGTTAGGCGTTGATTATAGGCGTACCGGCGAAGGTTATTCGCCTTACGATGTTGCGGCTGTATATTTTGACTGGGACAAAACTGCAATTGCGGAATTGCGACGGATATTGGATGAGACCGGCGCAATGATAGTGATTTCAAGCGATTGGAGAATAGAACAGCCTAATGCGCTTAAACGGTTAATTCATTTTTTCAATATCTACGATCTAGGCGAATACATTATAGATTGCACAACAGTAGAACGGACGTCAAAACTGGCAAAAACTAAAGAATACGAAAATATACTAAATTCCAGAGCAATCGAAATATTAGAATACCTTAAAGAACACCCCGAAATAAAAAAATGGGTCGCCATCGACGACATGAATTTAGTAAAAGATCTCAGCGCTAAACATGCCGTTACAACAGTAAGCAGATTAAAAAAAGAAGACGCAGATAAATGTATAAAAATATTAAATTCATAATTAAAAACATAAGGGTATCTCTATACTGCTCGTACTTGAAATTCAGCAATTTAAAAGCGTCAAGCCTGCCGTCCGAAAGCTAGGCAGGCGAAGGTAAACGAAAACTCAAGTGCGAACAGTTTAAAAATTCATTTTGATTTAATTTTAGAGAAACATCGAATGATTGATCGGTTCTCCAATAATGTATTTTTAGAGATACCCATAAGAAATAATGGATAGCCTTTTAAACTGTACGTACTTAAAATTGCGTTTACCGTCGTCGGGTTAGCTATCGGGCGGCAGTTTTTTTCAAGTACGAGCAGTATAACATGCGAACAATTTACAACAATTTTAATTGAATGAGCGAACAGGTTGAGAAATGGACGGTTGGGCGTTTGCTTAATTGGACTACGGAATTTTTTAAGAGCAAAGGAATAGATAGTCCGTTGTTGGACGCTCAAGTTCTTCTTGCCAAAGCAATGCAAATAAAACGTATAGAACTTTATACGAATTTTACGTCTGAGCCTACGGAGCAACAACGGGCTTTGTTTCGTGATTTTGTCAAGCGTCGCGGCGCCGGCGAGCCTGCGGCGTATCTTGTCGGCGTTAAAGAGTTTTATTCAATTCCTTTTCAAGTTAATCCTAACGTTTTAATTCCGCGTCCAGAAACGGAACAATTAGTTTTGGAGTCGTTGGACAGGTTGAAAAATTTTACGAATAATTGTAACGATAAATCGGACGACGGCGTTGGCGTTAGTTTTTGCGATGTTGGAGTTGGCAGCGGCGCAATTGCGATTGCGGTTGCGTTGAACTATTCGCGTATTTTGCAATCTTTATCTATAACGGCGCTGGATATTTCGCCGGAGGCGCTTGAAGTTGCAAAGGCAAATGCGAAGTCGTCTGGCGTTTTAGAACGTATAAATTTTTTGCAATCTGATTTATTGGATAACGTAGAAGGTTCTTTTGATATTATTGCGAGCAATCCGCCTTATGTTAGTCGCATCGAGTATGACGGGCTTCCTGTTGACATAAAAAATTATGAGCCGAAATTAGCGTTGTTAGCGGGCGAAAACGGGACGGAAATAATAGCCAAACTAGCGCCGCAAGCATTTGAAAAAATTAAATCCGGCGGCTATTTTTTGATGGAGATTAGTCCGGCAATTGCAGAACCGGTAAAAAAAATCCTCGAAACCGCAGGTTGGCAAAATATCCAAATTTTACACGACGACAGAATCGTATGTTGCGAAAAATAGGGGGTAGGGGATAGATTTTTTAATTCGGAATTCGGAATTCGGAATTCGGAATTAGGGATTAGGGATTAGGGATTAGAGGAAAGTTTTTTTGTAACGAAAATTGTCCCTCTTGTCCCTCTTGCCCCTGAAAAATAACCGTTACGATAATGATTACGATAATGATAATGAGGTGAAATGATGAATATTGATTTGAGTGATTCTGAGTCGGGAATTATTGATTCAAAAAATGTTTTTGGCGGTTCTGATAATTCTGTTGATTGCGGCGTTGGATTATTTTGTTCGTCGCGTGAGGTTTTGAGCGGCGTTGGCGTAGTGATTGGCAACGAATTGATTTCTGGTTTTACGTTTAAACTTTCTATAGTTATCGACGGCAAGTTTCCAGCGGCTGCGGCTGGTCAATTTATTATGATACGTCTTTTTGACAATATTGGTTTATTGTTGGGTCGTCCTCTTGCGATTTACAGGGTTCGTCGTGGCGATGTTGCGTTTGGCGGTAATGATGTTGTCGAGGTTATATATTTTGTTGTTGGCAGGTTGACGGGTCGTTTTTCGGAGTTAGTTGTGGGTTCACGCGTTTATTTTTGGGGTCCGCTTGGTCGTGGTTTTGATGTTGGGTTTAACGGTCATACGATATTGGTTGCGGGCGGGGTTGGTTATACTCCTTTTTTGATGTTGGCGGAGTGTTTGCGGGGCGTGGGTAAAGTTACGTTATTGTATGGCGCTCGTAGCGCTGATCGTTTAGCGCCGCTTAAAGATTTTGCGGATTTGGGCGTGGATGTGCGTATTGCGACGGATGACGGTTCTGTTGGTTTTTGTGGAGTTGTTACGAAGTTATTACCGGACGTTTATGAGAACGGCGAATCGGCGCGGGTCTTGTGTTGCGGTCCGGCGGCGATGCTAAAGGCGGCGTTTAATGTTGCAAATGATTTAGGTTTACCGTGTGTGGTTTCGTTGGAGACGCCGATGAGTTGCGGATTAGGTTTGTGTTATGGTTGCGTTGTCAAAGTTAAAGACGAAAATGACCCAAACGGATGGTCGTACAAAAGAACATGCGTAGAAGGTCCAGCATTCGACGCTTACAAATTAGTAAACTTCCAAACAGCAGATTGAGAGACGTTTTTTTAAAAATTCGTAATTCGGAATTAAAGATTTTGATTTCAAATTTAAAATAATTTTTTTAATCTGCGTAATCTGTGGATCGATTTTTTTGTCCACAGATTACACAGATTGGAATAATTATTTTTAAGGGGACAAGAGTGAATTTATTTGTAACTATTCAGTGGTATGTTTTGTTTATTATTTAATTTTATTGTTGTTGTTGATGATGAATTGTCTTCGTCCCGATAGGGACGGTACCATTAATAGTGATCGTTATAACCGCAGGTCTCTGACCTGCGGTTAAAAGTCAACATCTAACTCTGCCCCGATAGGAGCAGGACATTTTGCGTTAAATAATCTCAATAATGTCCTGCCCTTTCAGGGCAGCAAGTACGGGAAGATTTTTACCGCAGGTCGCAGACCTGCGGTTATGAAAGTACCGTCCCTATCGGGACGAAGATAATTCAACGAAAATATTAAATAGGTCATAATAATTCAACGAAAATATTAAATAGGGCGTCTCTAAAAATTCATTTGTCAAGGTAGGCGGCGTTTCGCCACCGTGTTTATTTTTTGTGCCGCAATACGCGTAAAACAATTATTAAATCTTCATATTTCATAACGTATGAAATAAATTTATTTTAGGCGTTGTGAAATATTAACATTTATTAGCAACATAAACTCTACTGCGGCCCAAAATTAAACACGGGGCGAAACGCCGCCTACCTTTTTGCAGAAAATGAGTTTTTAAACTGTTCGCACTTGAGTTTTCGTTTACCTTCGCCTGCCTAGATTTCGGACGGCAGGCTTTGACGCTTTTACATCGCTGAATTTCAAGTACGATCTGTATAGAAGTTCCCTAAAATTTCTGCGCGTGATTATAATTCAAGTTTGATTAGTTTGCATAATCGTTATAATTGGAATTTGTAAAAAAAATTTGTCAAATTTATTTAAAAAATATTTTAGTTATAGCCGCCAAATCTGTAGTTTTGGCGTATAGTTCTATAATATACTGTTCGTACTTGAAAATACTTGATTTAAAAGCGTCAAAGCCCGCCGTCCGAAAGTAGGCAGGCGTAGTTAAATGAAAATTCAAGTGTGAACAGTTTTAATATATGCTGCCCGTATTTTGAAAATCAATGATTTTCCAGTACGAGTAGTTTACGTCGATGAATTTCAATTACGATACGTATATATTATATCGCTGATATTATATCGCTAAAATTCAATTACGATCCGTATTAAACCAAACGAATGAACAATGAATTTAAAATCCGAACACGTAAATCAAAATCTCACCTTAAAAGGTCGTCAGATTTTTTTGTTTTTGTTTTTATTTTTGCTTATTATTCTTTTGGCGACTTCGGCAATGCTGCTTTTCGCCGCCGAAAATCAAAGCAATAAACAGAAAAATGAAAATATACTCCGCCAAGATATTTTAAGATTCGTTGGTCCTGTTTCGGAGTCGCTGAATTTTACAATACCCGACGACGCATATCTTATTCGTTTAAATCCTAAACGATTTACTATATCTGAATCCGGTAAACCTCCGGCAGTTTACAATATGCTTATCCGCAATATCGACCCCGTTGAGAAAGCATTGCTCAAAGACGCCCAAGACGGCAAATGGGATAACTTTGACCTGTTCCGCGCCGCAATAATAGCCGAAGGCGAACGCAACCCCGCAAAAATAAATAACTACGAATCAAAACTAGACGCAATATTACAAAAAACAAAAAATAATAACCCAATACCCGACGAAATTTTTATCCGCAACCTGTTTGAAGCATTACACGGCGAAATGATGTATAAATACGATATTAATTGCACAAACGTTAGCAACGTATTCGAAACGGGAAAATTTAATTGCGTCAGCGCAACGGTACTGTTCAACGTACTCGGCGAAAAAGCAAACCTTAAAATCCACGCAATCGAAATGCCCGAACACGTTTTAAGCCGTATGAATTTTCAGAATAAACAAATCGACGTCGAAACAACATGCCCGAAATGGTTCCGAATCGACAACAAAGAAGACCTCGCAGCCGCAACATTACAACGCGTCGCCAAACCCGAACCGGCAACGCCAAACCCAATCGCAAAAAATAATATTAACGAAAAAAATAATCAAAACATATTGACCCAATCCGAACAAGTTGAAAAATTATCAAGAAACTCACGCGACCTTACGTCCGTACAACTAATCGCTATCATTTACTACAACACCGGCATCGATCTCGAAAAAGAAGAACGTTACCCCGAAGCGATTATCGCAAACTTGAAAGCGTTGCATCTCGACCCTGAAAGCGAAAACGCATGGAAAAACTTACTCGTGCCAATAAATAACTGGGCAATAAAACTCTCAAACGGAAACAAAACAAACGGAATAAAAAGATACGACCTCGCCGCTATATTACTCGATCAAGGCGTTTATCTTGACCCGAAATATGAAAACTTCAAAATAAATCAATTACATATTTATTATCATTGGATTCACGACTTGGCAGTAAACGGTCAAATCGACGCCGCAAAAGAAGTCTTCTCATACGCCGATAAAAGATTGCCAAATAATCCCATCCTCGCAAAACTAATGAACACCATTAACGAACAGGCAACAAAAAATATCAGATAGGGGAGGGGAGGGGGGGAGAAATTCGGAATTCGGAATTAAGGATTTTAATTTCAAATATAAAATAATCTTTCTAATCTGCGTAATCTGTAGATTTTTTTTTTAATTTGTCCCGCTACACCCTACGCCCTATTCCCTATTCTCTAAAATCTTTTGCTTAAATTTTCGTGAACGGTTAAAAATTTATTTTCC
>JAISLW010000060.1 GCA_031277105.1 Planctomycetaceae bacterium
TTCTACTCCTTTTCAATTAAAAGGTTAAGTAAATTTTAGTAAAATTTATTGCGATAAAAAAATTTTCCATTGACAATCAGAAAATTAACACGCAATAAACAACAATTTTAAACTGTTCACACTTTATTTTTCGTTTACCTTCGCCTGCCTAGCTTTCGGACGGCAGGCTTTGACGCTTTTAAATCAATGATTTTCAAGTACGAACAGTATAATCGCAACAAAATCTAATTCGCAAAAAACCTTTTTGCGTAAGTTAAAAAATTAAATTCGCCGCAATTAAACCAAACACATTTTTCGTTACAAAAATTTGATCCACAGATTACACAGATTAAAAAGATTATTTTAAAAATCTTTCTAATCTGCTTAATCTGTGGACAAAAAATTTGATCTTTTTTGATTCAAAATTTTGTAACACGAGGGCGGTAGTATAAATCATTTCGCAAAATAACACAAGAGCAGTCTGGAAAATTTTTCAGAAAAATTTTTTTGGATCGAAATTTTTTTTAGGGACAAGTGGGACAAATAGAGATTGACGGATCATTGTCTTACGCTAATGCTATTGCCCGATGGGGCGACATGCAATTGGTTTTTTATTGCGTCATTTGTTGTTGTACGTTTGTTGACATTCTTTGGATTTTGTTTGCTATGCCTTGCATGAAAATTGGCTCAATTCCAAAAGTGAAACTCCATTCGTTTAACGATTCACTATAAACCGCCCCCGCCATCAGACGGAACGATTCTCCTGTTCTCGTGAATATGAAATTATGCCCTACGTTTTGCCAAGGATTTTGCGTTATGTCATAAGAAGTCGAATACGACATTGAATATTTTTCATTCATCGTATAACCGACTACTAACGTTAAATAATCCCTTTTAATAGCCGAGCCGTCAAGTTTGTCATACATTATGCTAATGTTTCCACGTTCAGGACGGTTCCAAACGCCGCCCAATCGCGTTATTTTTTGCCCATTGTTAAAAACGTCGTACAACCCCGACGAGAAAACCGAAAACCTGTCGCCTACATGCCACATGAAATCATAATCAATCAACCCGATATTTTTTCCGAAATTTTGCTTTTCATCTGGATAATAATTTAGATGCGTCGCCAATGTTATCCAATCGATAATATGCCTTTTGCCAACAGGACCTCTTTTAGTTTGCCATCTGTGCGACATTCCGAATCTCGCTAACGTCAAATCGTCCGCTATTTCCATATTTCCCGCCGTAACATTTCCCGCAATACCGCTTCTATACGCATAATATCGCGGGTCGAAAATAGCCGGAATAGCGCCGCCTAACGAAGTTAGCGAATAACGCCGTCTGAAATCTTCTATCACCCATCGATCCATTGCATCGGTCATTATCAAATTGTCCATTTGTTTGTTCGTTTGCGAATATGACAATTCTGCGTCCAAAGTTATTTTATGAGCAAGCCCGTTGACATACCAAGTTCTACTCGAACAATTCGGCGCTACTTTCCAAAACGGTAAACTCATACGTATCCCGCCTCGATAATACAGACGTTGCACGTCGTTTCCGGTTCTGTCGGCGCCCCAATGCGAAAAATCTCCCAAAATATACGGGACAACACGTATCGCTCCGGCGTTAAAAGGTAAATCCGCCTCCGCACGCGCCGAAAAAATCTCAAAAGAATCATTCACTACATCCGGCGTCAAAGCGCCGATTACCGAAGGATTCGGCGGCGCTGAAGTTAAGCTTCCGGTATTCAATTCCCATGGCAAGTAGCGGAAGAATTGAGCGTCTTGACTCCATGCGGCGGCGTTTGGAGAATACGGACTTTCGGCGACATTGTAATCAATATAACCGACCCTAGCATGAGAATAAAACGTTAGTTTATCATACAAAAACGACCTGCCTATTACATAATGATCCAATCGCGGCAATTGATTCGCATTCGTATAAAAATCATCAAGACTCCGCTCGACACGTATTTTTAACGACGAGTCAACGCCTGATTTCGTAACTTCCGCCGCCGTTGTTTTGTTTTCTCCGTTTACCCAATCCGCATTATTGTAATACGGTAAAACATTGCGGTCTGAAACCTTGCCCACCGAAGCCGCAACAGACCAATCTCCTCTGATTCCAAACAACGACTTTGTTTCTTGTTGGTGCGACCATGAAAAGACGTATCTGTATGATTGAGGAAATGGGGTATTGTATCGGGCGCCGCCTAATTGATCGCCGGTTGCAATATCGTCAATTCCCCAATAGTTGATATGACCTTGTGCGTTTGTCGGTTTGCCAAAAATTTCTTGCGGCGAATAATTTATTTTAAATCCGTGACCTATTCCCCGCTTCTGCATCCATGAGACGCCCAAACTGCCGTCTAACCAATCAGGACGATTTCGGACGTTGAGTAATTGGAACGGATTCCATTCGGTGCGGACTGTGGCGCCGAAATAACCGGAGTTGCCGATGCTTACAGACTTAATATAATACGTCGGCTCTTCCGCATCCGCCGCAAGCCACGGCCAATAAAAAATAGGTAAACGCCCCAAAACTAACGTATTATTTTCGGCGGATAAAATTTGCCTTTTAACGGGTTCGGCGCTGCTGAAAACGGGAGCGTAAAATTTTTCTGTCAAAGCCATAGTTCGTGATTTTAGCGCCCATGTTGGTTGACCGAGTAAACTTGTCGTTACCCATGAATTTTTTGCGGTGTAATTTCCTTCGCCGTTTTTTTGCAAGATTTCTGATTTAAGCCGCATCGTGCCTGAGAAACCGCGCACGCCTACTATCGGCGTCGTCAATTCTCCGTCAATAATATACGCAATTTTATTTTTTGCGTCGTAATACATTCGTTTTGCTTTGACGACGCGTTCGCCGTCGCGGAAGATGATATTGCCTTCAAGATAAACTTCAAAATCTGATTTGCTATCTTGGTTTGTTTTTCTATTTTGTTGAAAGTTTTTTGGGTTAATTGACCAGATGATGGCGTGGTCGGCTGAAATATCGACGACGTCTCCGGCGAGTATATTGTCGTCGTTTAGACCTTCGATTATCAAGTTCATTCCTTTACTCACGAAAACAATTGCGCGATCCGGATTATCGGGAATCGGTTCAATATCGATGCTCATTTTGTTGTCGCCGCGCGGATTAAGACTGATGCGTCTGAAAGGCGTTTTGTTTGGTTTAGAGTTTTGCGGGGCGGCGTATTGTACTTGTTCGATTGGCGGCAGTTCGGGGTTGATTGCTTTCAATGCTCTTTTGTAAATAGCGGGGTCTTGCGCGGGCGGCGTTTCGGAGTTCATTATTAAGGTTTGTACGTTTGCGGTAGTGTGAAATTTTCCGAACCATTTTTTATCGATAATTTGAGCGTCGATATTTTCAGGGTTAAATTCTAAAACAAGCGGATTAAGCGGCGAATCGCTCTCAAGATAAACGGCGATTTCGCGCGGTTGTTTTGCTTCTTTTTGGCGATTTATCCACACGACTGCTTTCGGCGCCTGTACTGAATTGCGACCTTGCCGAATTGTGCAATCGTCGCTTAAAAACAAAATATCATATTTTTCACTTTGTCGTTGCCAGCCTTTTTTTGCGGAAATCGTAACAGGTTCGGAGTAATTCGGATTCGGTATAGAGAGAGCGGTTTGATTTGAAGATTCAATTATGCGGGTAAAATTTGCGTTAGCGTTTATGTTTGGGCGAGTGTTTAAATCTGCGTTAGCGTGAATATTTGTTTGTTCTGGTTGTTCGGGCGGCGGCAATGCGAATTGTGCGAGTGTTTTGTATTCTTTTGAAGTTGCGAGTTGCCATTCGGGAACGAGGACGATGTTCGGGTTTGTTTCGGGCGTATTTTTATGCGGGTCAATATAAGGTTCAATTGACGGGTGATCGATTGGGATATAACCTTCGCCTTCGATATATATTGCGGGTATATTTCTTGAAGCGGGCGGTACGAGTTCGAGCGAGCCGATTTGAGGTTGCGGGTTAAGGTAATTATTCAAATGCGTTGTTGGCGAAATATTATTGTCGGAAACGTTTAAGTTTAATTTTGCCGTATTATTTTGTTGGGCGTTTGTATTGTCGTAATTAGCGTATCCGAATCCAGGCAAAACGTTTGTTTGAAATTCGTGAGGTTGTGTTGCGGGAGGAGTCCGATGATGCGGAATAATAGACGTTAATCTGTTTAAGAAACGGGAACGGGTAGAATCTTGTGTGATTTCGTCGGCTTGGGCAAGTTGTTGAACGCAATAAAAATTTTGTAAAAAAATAACGGCAAAAAAAATAAAAATAACAAAAATAAAATAAGGCAAAAGTGCGCAAAAAATCTTTTGACCGCGACAAAAAATTCCGTCAAGTTGGAATTTAACGCCTGCGGACGATTTCATTTGTGCCGTTATAATAGTACGGTTAATTTTGTTGCGGTTAATTTTTGACAAAATTTCGTTGGGGTTTTGATTACGAATAAATATACGTATCGTACTGGAAATTCATTTGATGTAAAAACGCAAAATCCGCCGTCCGAAAACTAGGCAAACGACGGTAAACGCAATTTCAATTGCGAATAGCAAAAGTGCAAACAGTTTAAAATATAATAAAGAGCAGACTATAACATTGCGAATTATGCTGATTTCTACAATCTGAATCAAGAGCAATTTTTCAATACAAAATTAAAATAAGAGTAACCTTTCACGAAAATTTAAGCGACAAGTTTTAGGGAGTAGGCGGTTGAGATGTTAAACCTCGCTCATTGGCGGTTGAGTACAACCGCTTGCAGGCGAGACGCCCGCGATCCTGAAATGCAGGCGAGACCACCGGATCGCGGGCGTCTCGCCTACGAATCTGAAGAAACACCAGGCGAAATGTTTGCGATTTAAAAACTGATCTTTCATAGTTTATAAAAAAATGGTATGATTTCGGCTGTTTATTTTAAACTGTTCGTAATGTTCGTAATTTAATTTGGGCGTCTCTAAAAATCATTTGTCTAGGTAGGCGGCGTTTCGCCGAAACGCCGCATTACGTGTAAAACAATTATTAAATTTTAATAATTCATAACGTATAAATAGACGTATTTTTGGCGTTGTGAAGTAATAAAATTTATTGCGTCATAAACTCTACTGCGGCACAAAAAGTAAACGCAACGGCGAAACACCGCCTACCTTTTTACAAATTTACAAAAAAATGAATTTTTAAAGATACCCATTACAAAAAAATTGGAGGCGTATTATGTCAACGATAATGGAAAATATAAACAGTAATTCATGCCAACGTCGTCAACCGCCAACGAGTGCGTTTGCGGTTGCGAATTGGTTTTTGGGCAAGGCGGAAGAGCAAAACAAGCAATTGACAATTGCGAGATTGCAAGATTTTGTTTATCTTGCGTATGGATGGTATTATGCTTATTATGACGAGCCGTTATTTGACGACGTCATTTTCGCAACATGGAGAGGTCCTGCTGTCGCGACTCTTGCGACGTTGTTTCAAGGAAATAGTAAAAAACCAATAAATCATCGTATAAAAATATTTCAAGACGACAAAGTTGAAGTATGGGAACCGTCCGTATATCTGACGCAAAACGAAACAAATAATAACAACGAAGAACGTAAAACAATTGAGAAAAAAATCGAAAGCGTTTTGGCAATGGTTTGGGATGGATATTCTGAATTGTCGCATAGTCAATTATTACTGATATTATATCGTTCTACTTCGCCGTTAGGAAAAATTTGTAAAAATTGCGAATACTTTAGTAGAAAAGTTCACAATATGCCGGTTGATCCGGAAAAAATCGGCGAGTATTTTACAGAATTGCTTGATGAATATACAGAAGAGTTACAAAAAAATTAGAGAATAATGATATTTTAGTTTTAAACTATTCTTACTTGGATTATTTGTTTCCATTCGCTTGATCAGATATGGACGGCAGGTTTTGACGCTTTTACATTTTGATGAATTTCAATTACGATACGTATATAATTTTCGTTACGTTTAATAATTCAATGATTCATATATTGCCAACGTTCACCGGAACGCAAGCAATATATGAAAAAAATTTTAACAACACTCGCAAATTTCATTTGCAAAATTACAAAAAATTACAAATGACTAAATCACGCAAACAACAACACGAATCAAATCCGGCAAAAGAAATCGCAGAACAGGATATTAAAAAAATAATAGATTATGAATCTCTTGTGTATTCGCACATAGAAAATTTAGAAAATTTTCATTTATCTTTTAACGAAGAACGAATAAAAAACATCAAGGAGTTAAAAAACGAGTTAAAAGAGTTGAAGGATAAATGTGAAGAGTATCATCAAAAAGAGCTGGAGCAGATTGAAGCGAAAAGTGAATTTTTAACTCAAATAGAAATGCTTAAAGGTCAATTATTTGATAGATGGTTTTTTACGGCGTTATCGGTAATTGGCGCCGCTTTTTTGTCGATTGCGGGCGCGGCAATGCCAATTTACGATATATTAAATTCTAATTTTTCTATTAAAGACGTCGTTCAAATAGGATTTACTTTTGCGGGTATTGTTTCGATTTCTATACCAATTTTTTATTTCGTTATTGAAACGCGCAATAAAAAAACCAAAACAAATCTCATTACCTAATTTTTTTCGTAACCGTTCACAAGATTTCAGAAACGTATAGTTTTAGGGGATAGGATGTAGGTGATAGGACAAATATTTATTGTTACAATAAATATTTGTCTTATCTGTCCCGCTAGGGACACCATGTTGGTAGAAAAGCAACGTCAAAAATATATTTGTCCCATTAGGGACAACATGTAAATACAAAATTAACCCTCATTGCGTCCTTAACGGGACGCTAAAAATTCGTATCATTTTCTTCTACCAACATGTTGTCCCTAACGGGACAAATATTTATTGTTACGAAAATTGTCCCACTACACCCTACACCCTATCCCCTAAAATCTTTTGCTTAAATTTACGTGAACGGTTACCCAATATTTTTTATTTTTGTTTTAATGTTTTTACCAATGATTTTAGTATTGATTTGATCAATTTATTTTCTAGCGAGTTTTCGGGCAGCGTTTCGGTTTGGTTTATGATTTGTTTTTCCCAGAGGTTTTGTTCGGCGTTGATATTTTGTATAATTTGTTCGATTTTATTTTTTTGTATGTTTGTTAGCAAGTTAGCGATTTCGGTATTTTTATTAGTTATTTCGTTATTGATTTTGTTTATAGTTTTTTCTGATTCTTGGGCGATGATATTTTCTATTTGTTTTGCGATAATATCGGCGATGTTGCTTTTGAATGCGTATGTTGGATTATTTATGTCTCCTTTGATGTGGATTTCGGCGTCTAATTTGTTTATGGAGTTTAGGATTTGTTGTAATTCTGTTTCGTATTTTATTGTTTTTTGGTTTGGTTTTATGAGATTTAGTTTGATGTTATTTTGCGTTAATTTTAATTGTCCTTCAACGTTTGTATCTTTTACGATTAGCGCCGCATTGAGCGTTGTAATTCCGGCGGATACTTTGATCGCTAATTTATCCGTATTTCCAAGAATTCGCTCCGGCGCCGCATAATTCGGACAACTAATAACCAATCTGTCTTCCGTTTCTATTCCGGTACGATTGATATTTAACGTAACGAAAATATCGGGCAAAATATTTGAGTTATGAATTTCTTGAATTTGTTCCGATTCAAGTTTAGTCAAATCTGGTCGCGTTGTTTCGGCTGTGATATTTTTGCCTGACAATTTCATTTGTATTGTCAACGGTTCCGCCGCAAGACGCATTGGCGCCGCAACATTTGAAGCGGCACAATTAAAATAAACCGGAAAAGTCCCAAAATTCACCGCGCCGGTCATATTTAATTTGTCAATAAACAAATCCGGATGCGTATCTAATGTTGCGAGTCTGATTGTTTCGCCTTTGAATTTTCGGTTTGGTTTAAGTTTGAATTGTTCGTAGAATTTTTCCGTATTATTTTCTATTGCGATAGATTCGGTTATAGAATCGATCCAAGTCCGCCATGTTAAAATTTTATTCCATTCGTTTTGCGTTATTGCGGCAGTTAAGTTTTCGGCGATTTGGGACGGATTAGTTTTGGGGTTATGTTTAAGTTGCGATAATTTTTTTTGATCGTTTGTCAAGGCTTCTTGAAATTTATTGTAATCTGATTGGACGTTTTGTTTCAAGTTTTCCGCTTCGGTTGCGATTTTTTTTATCAATTTATACGCCGTTTTAACGTCTGATTGTAATTTATTTACGTCGCCGATTTTGGCGTCGCCTTTTTTGATTTTGTCAATAATTACGGTCAAGTTTTGGAATATTTCGCGTAAAGTTGCGGCGTCGTTTTGAAATTCGTTTATTGGGGCTGTTTCGGATTGCCAATATTTTTGTAAATTACCGGCGAGGTTAAACGTTTCAAGTTGACGTAAAATTTTCAGCGCCGCTTCGTCCGGCGACGCTTCCAATAAATCAACCAGACCCAATTGATCAACCGTATTTAACGCCAACGCCAATTCTTTATTTTGCCCGCTAATTTTATTTCGGATTACTTCGGGAATAAGAGAATTCGTATCGGGACTCAAAACGAATAATTGCACGCCGTCAATTTTGACTTCCGATAAATGAATATAACGCCGCAATATATCGTCTGTTTTTCCTTTGACAAAAATTTTATCAACTTGCATAAAAGCGTTTTTAGACGACGTAGAATTGGGATCGCTGAGATTAAGTTTTTCGATTGTAAATTCGCCGTCTTGCAAGTTTGATTGCGTCGAGTAAATGGAGACTTTGCAACCGGTTTCCCGTTCAATTTTTGATCTAATCTGAAACCCGATTATCGCATCACGCAACCAAAAAATAACAACAAAAAATATCAAAAGAACTAATAAACGCGGAATAAATAATATTAAACGACTAGCCATAATTTTTCAAAAAAATAAATTGTTAAAATTTCAACATCCATAAAGTGAATAGGGTAAATTCGGAATTTCCCCTTTAATTTTATCCTCTATTTTCCATTCTGTTTTGTGCGAATTGTCTTATTTCTTCCATCATTTCGGAGCCTGTTTTTGCTTTTGATTCTAGCGACCATGGTAATTTTACGGTGAATACGCTTCCTATACCTAGTTGACTTTCGACGGTGATTTCACCTTCTAATATTTTACAAATTTCTTTTACTATCGACAGTCCTAATCCGCTTCCTGAATGTTCGCGTTTTAGTGCGTCGTCTCCTATCATTGTTGTTTTTCCTTGTCTGAATTTATCGAAAATGATTTGTTGGTCTTCTTCTGAAATACCTACGCCAGTATCTGCGACTTTTAGTTCTAACATATCTCTATTTTTTTGAGGTTTGTATGCGCTTCCTGCGATGGGATATGAGATTTGTTGGTTTGTTTTTGCGGGTAAGTATTGCACGGTAACTCTTATTCTGCCGCCTTCGGGCGTGAATTTAATTGCGTTTGACAGGAGGTTGTTTAATATTTGTTGTATTCGCGATTCATCTTGTTTCATCAAGGGCATATTTTGTTCGACGGCGGTTTCCAATGCGATATTTTTTCGGTCAACTAACGGTTTTGCCATATCGACTTGTGCTGCGACTGTCGCTGCAATATTGAACGGCGCAGTTTTAATTTCCATTCTGCCCGCTTCCATTTTTGCCATATCAAGAATATCGTTGATCATAGACAACAACGATTTACCTGAATTATTTATGTAATCGACGTATCGTTTCTGTTTTTCGTCAAGCGTAGGAATTGACCCCAGCACGTCGCTGAAACCGAGAATACTATTAAGCGGCGTCCGCAACTCATGAGACATCGTCGCCATGAAATTACTTTTAACGCGGTTTGTTTCGTAAAGTTGAATAGTTATGTGGGCGAGTTCGTCAACCTTACTCTCTAACTCAAAATTCGCTTTACGCAACATATCTTGAGTATTGACAAGATAACGCAACATCCTGTTAAACGCTTCGGCAAGGACTTCAAACTCGTCGCTCGTGCGTATATCCGCCCGTTTCGTCAATTCGCCGCGCGATATTGACTCCGAAACTTCACGCAACATTTTTAACGGACGAATAACAAACCATCGCACAATCAAATTGACCGTAACTAACGCAAGAAAAACAGAAACTATCGCAGCGCCCAACAAATACGCCCAATACTTCTGCAACGTTTTCTTCATCGACGATTCAGGAATAACAACATGAACGACCCCCATCAATTCGCCATGCTCAAAATTATGACAACCGGCGCAAATACTGCGTCTGTCCATTCGCACTTCCTCAAAATAATGATACGTTCCGTCGGCGTCGAATTTGTAATCGATTTGCGGATGCGTATCGGGGTTAAAATCCGTTTTTAGCAACGGGAATTTATCGAGATTATCTTTGTAAGGTTGCCAGAGTTTTTGCGCTTTTTCGGCGTTGGAGTAAACGCCGTTTTTTTCTAGTTCGGGGTTAGGGATAAACGTTGTTTCTGAATCGCGGTTGCGGATACGTTTTGTTATGCCTGCCATTCGTATTTCAAAATCAGTTTTTATGCTATCGTCGCGTGTTGCGGGTTGAGTTAGCGGGATAGACATTTCGTCTTGCGGGGGAGTCAAATTGGGACGGTTATATTTAGGATCGCCAAATATTCCCCAATGACGTTCCATAAGATATTGCGACGACCAAATATTTGCCATAATCGGATTCTGATCTTGGACTAATTCGTCGGTTACAATTGAATAAAGAAAAAAACTAACCGCAATCACAAACGATAATGCAATACCAAAAAATAGCATGCACTTCATCTCAAGACTAGACTCAATCAATACCCGATTAAATGGACGAGACATAAAATTGACAACTAATAAAGGAAGGGGAAATTCCGCATTATTCTAGCGCCGCTAGGGCGATTTCTATTTTTCCGAAGGGAGCGCTGACTTGTACTCCGTTTACTCTGTCTTTTACCGCTTCAATCATCTCTCTTGCGATTTCAACGCCTACGGCTAATTGTTCTTCTTTTGATTTTTTTGCGACTGTTTCCATTCTTTTCATTGTGGAATCTGGTACGATTACGCCTGGAACTTCATTTTGCATAAATTCAGCGTTACGATAACTTGCCAGCGGCCAAATTCCAGCCAGAATTGGAATCGGACATTCGCCGATTTGATCAAGAAATCTCAGTAGCGCTTCATAATCGAAAACAGGTTGCGTAATAGCGAAGTTTGCGCCCGCTTCAATTTTTTGCTTAAATCTGTCAATTTCACGTTTACTGTCAAGGGAAGTCGGATCGAGTCCTACGCCGATTACTGCATTTGTCGCCGGTTCAATTGCTTGTCCGCCAAGATCGACGCCGCGATTAAGACGGCGTTGCAACATACAAATTCCAATTGAATCCGTATCAAAGACGCCCGTCGCATTCGGATACGGTCCTAATTTTGGCGGATCGCCTGTTATGAAAAGTAAATTTTTTATTCCCAGCGCCGCACAGCCAAGAAGGTCAGCTTGCATTCCAATTAGATTTTTATCCCTGCAACAAAAATGCAAAACCGGCTCAATATGCGCTTCGTTCAAAATTCGGAACGCCGCCGCAATCGACGAGATTCGCGAACTCGCTCTGGGACCGTCCGGTAAATTAATCGCATCTATTCCGTGCCGATGCAACTTTTTACTTTTCTCAATTGTACTCGCCAAATCATAGCCGCGCGGCGGAACTATTTCAACCGTCGTCGTCCATTGGCGCTTTGCAAGTTTCCACGCAAATTTAGAACGATTTTCAAACGGCGACTCCGGCTTCTCTATAACTTCCGCTTCCGAAACTTGTAAAATTGAATGAGTCGATCTTGCTTTGGCAAGCGGTTTAATCATTTTTGCGATTTCGCGAATATGTTCGGGCGTAATTCCGCAACAACCGCCTACCGCCGCTACTCCAAGCGAAACCATACGCATCGCATAAGTCGCCGCATACTCCGGCGACGAATAATAAATCTGCCGCCCGTCAAATCCCTTTGGCATACCCGCATTCGGCTGCACGATTAACGGCAACGGATTAACCTTGATCGCATGTTCGGCGGCATATAAAAGCCCGTCCGGTCCCGAACCGCAATTTAACCCCATCGCAATAGGCTTGCCAACATCGTCGCCAAACGGAGAAAAAAGACGACAAACAGATTCGCCTACCGCCGATTCATTGCCCGAAACAACCGCACACGAAAGCACAAAAGGTATCTCGACGCGCTTTAACATCGCCGCCGCACAACGCTGCATTGCCTCGCGCGATAATTGCGTCTCAAAAATTATAAAATCTACGCCGCCTTCCCAAAGCGCATCGACTTGCTCAAGAATAAACGACTCTATTTCGTTGTCCGAATAACCCGAAACCGGAAATTGACCAACCGAACCGGCGACAAATAACTCGCCGTCCAATCCCGCAACTTCGCGAGCAATACGGGCGCCCGCAATATTTATCTCCGCTAATCGATCAGAACATCCGTATTTTTCCAGCAAAATACGGTTAGCGCCAAACGTGTTAGTCGTCAAAACATCGGCGCCCGCCTCGCGATAAGAACTACTCACGTCGCTAATCAATTCAGGAGACGATAAATTCAACTCCTCAAAACAACGATTAGTAAAAATATGACGACGATAAAGCTCCGTCCCCATTGCGCCGTCGAAAACAAGCAAACGTTTATTTAACGTTTCAATAAATCTGCGTGAATTATTTTTTGTCATAAAAATTTCATTAACATTAAGTATGATGCGTAAAGTTTAGAATGATTCGTTATATTTTTGCAGGTGATCAGATAAGGAGAGTTGTGGCGGTTGTGTTTGCGTTATTTGTAGCATATCGTCGAATTGTGCGTCGCATAGCGTGAAGACTTCTGCGGGCGTAGGTATTTTTTTTCCGGCGCCGTTTAATTTTCCTATTAGTTTTTGAAACCATTCCATAAATTTATCAACGTCTTTCCATTCGGTTTCTTTTGCCGAAGGTAAGATTGATGATAGTTTAACAATTGCGGCGGGCGTTATTGGCGTATTTGAATTTTGGTCGTTTAACTCGTTTGATGTGTGTTGTTGAATTAGTAATGCGAAATCCTCGCCTAGTCCCCATTCTTGAACTAAAAAAGCGCCCGCATCGGCGTGCGACCATCCGAATGTTTCGTATTCTAATGTTGACAGTCGTGTTTTGCCGTCGTCTAATTTGTTCAAAAATTGCGTATATTCCGCAGGTTTATTTTGCGCTAAAACCGGAATAGCAATATCTTGAAATAAACCTATAACAAAAAAATCTTCAGGGTCAACGTCCGGAAAATAAGACGCATATACCTTGCAAAAAATACCGCGCCGCAACGCATCTTGCAATACCAAACGTAACACAAAAGGACCAACCTTAGGATTAGGAAGCATTGCGAAAACAGCGTTCCAAATTACGAAATTTTTTATCGTGCGGACGCAAATAAGCGACAATGCCATTTGGACGGCGGTAATCTTATGACGAAACCCAAAAAACGACGAATTGGCAAATTTCAATATCTGCGCCATTAAACCAGGATCAGCCGAAATAGGCACGGCTAATTCGGGAGGACCGTTTTCTGGATTTTTCGCTAGTTCTAAAACTTTTGCGGCGCTTTGCGGCAAAGCCAGAAGTTTACAACCTTGTAATTCATGAGCGAGACTATCGGGGACATTTATAGACATAGTAATTTTAAACTGCTTAAATTGAATTGACCAACGACGCGGATTAACGTTTCGCATCGCCGAATTTTAAAAAGTTGCAGAATTATACTATAACAAATTAAATACTCAACAGGAACATAAAAAAACTTTAAACTGTTCGCACTTGAGTTTTCGTTTACCTTCGCCTGCCTAGCTTTCGGACGGCAGGCTTTGACGCTTTTAAATCACTGAATTTCAAGTGCGAGCTGTATAAGCGCTAGGTTTTAAGGTTAGGGTGTAGAGATAGGGTGTAGAGATAGGGTGTAGGGAGTAGTTTTTTAAAAATTGGATGATTTAGAGAAAAAGTTTTTTGTTATAAAAAATTATCACACTTGCCCATCAAAAATTGCCAAAACGTAATTTAATAAACAAAATTCCGTGAACGGTTATAAAAAAACTAACCTCGATCTAATTTCTAAAATTTATCGCTTAAATTTTCTGTTAGCGGTTATATTTTTTTTATGTTTGGGGTGTTTTTTGGGTTTGCGGCGATAGGAATTGACAATTACAGATCGTATTGATAGAATTAGTCGCTTTATATCAGATTTATGGTTGTGTGGTTTTGTGTTGTGTTGGCGAAATTGAATTAGAGTTGATTTATGAACTATAACAAAAATTCAAGTACGAACAGTTTGAAATTTGATAAACAAATTTTTTTCTTTTTCAAATTTTTCAAGATAACGTTGCATTGTCAACGTGAAAAAATAAACTGGAATCCATGATAAAGAACATTGTAATTGCCGATGATTCTGCTTTGGCGCGTATGTTTATTAGGCGTTGTTTGGAGATAGCCGGTCTTGGCGACGCTAATTTTTTTGAAGCGTCTGATGGCAGCGAGGCAATAATGCGGATGAAAGAGGTTAAAGCGGATTTGCTTGTAACCGATTTAACGATGCCGAATATGAACGGCATAGAGTTAATGCGTAAAATTTCAGTTAGTCCGCGATTGAGTGGAACGCCTGTTTTGGTAGTTACGAGCGCCGGTAATGTCGAACAGCGTAAGGAACTACTAGAGTTGGGCGTAACGCGTATCCTTTCAAAACCTATAAGTCCGCCGTTGTTGATTGAAGCGATTCAAGAGGTGAATGAAATTTTGGGCGGCGGTGTGAATAAAAATTAAGGCGTGAGTTATTTGAAATTTAGTGTGAACATTTTAAATCAATGAATTTCAAGTATGAGTAGTATATGAACATTTTAATACGGATTGTATTTTACAAATTTTTTGAGTGAAGATTGTAAAAGATAGCGGTTGCTGAAAGGTAGATCAAGTAGATCGGCGGCGTGTGCGGTTTAAATTTTAGACGGTTTGCGTTTGAGATAATTGTTTAATTGTTTATCGCTGTTTGGTTGTTGATTTGAAGTTGGCTTTTTACGGTTTTTATTTTGTTAAAATTTAGTTACGATTTGTATAACAAGATTTATTTTGGGCTATGCTTCCTAAAAATTGCGGTCAATTATTGTTTAATGCGGTGCGTGAAACTTTGGAAACGATGGCGTTTGCCGAAGTTGTGCCTTGTTCGATTAAGGTCGGCGGCGAGGAATTTTCTCAAGCCGATGATGATTTTTCTGTCGGGAGCGTTTCGGTGGCAGTTGATAAAGATGGATGGGGAGATAGCGGCGGCAACGTTGGCGGCGGCAACGTTGGCGGCGGCAATAATGATGTTGCAAACGGAACGAATGTAAATAAAACCGGCGGCGGGACGGCGAATGATTGGGGGGGAGTTTCGTCGTCAGGAGCTGCCGGTCAATCTGCCGATTCATGGGGCAAGTCTGATTCGTGGGGATCGCCGGACAATGGCGTTTCAACTTCTAATCCGTTGCCGGGCGGTTCGTTTTCTAGCGTAAATATTGCTGTAGGTTCAGGCGGCGGTAATTCTGACGGCAATTCAAATTTGGATTCTAATAATTCTGGAACGGCTGGTATAACGTCGGGCGGTTGGGACGATATTGACGAATCGCCTAAATCGTCGGGCAATGAATGGGCGCCGGTAAACATGGTTGCGCCGTCTAGTGATCCGTGGGGGGACTCTGAAGCGGTCGCTTCGGCGCCGGCGGCAACGATGGCGTTGAAGGAGGCGGATTTTGACGAAATGGCAAAACAATTTGCGCCAGACGAATGGTGTTGGGCGTGTATGAAAGTAAATTCGCCTGATATTCATTCAGTGTGGTTTATTGTAACTAAGGGGCTGGCGAATGTTTTAGCGCGAAATATGTATGCAGGCGAAGAGTTCCAATTAGACGATCAACTTATTCGTGATTTAATTGCGGAGTTGACGAATGTTTTGGGTGGTAAGTTGATGTTATTATTGGAGGAGATGGGTGGCAAGTTCACGTTGACGGTGCCGGAAATAGGGTTTGGTTTACCGGAATTACCTGATGAAGGTTATGAAAATGCCGTATGTAAAGTTGTTGTCGATGGCGAACATCCTGTAATAGTTGCCCTGTGCTTCAATCCAGGAGGAATTAGCGCAACAGGAAATAAATAAATAAATAAATAACTATACCTGCTCGTACTTGAAAATCAGCAATTTAAAAGCGTCAAAGCCTGCCGTCTAAAAACTAGGCAGGCGATTGTAAACGCAAAATAAAGTACGAAAAGTTTAAAAACCTCCTTCACCAGCGGTTGAGATGTAACCGCATGCAGGCAAGACCGCCTGCGATTCTGAAATGCAGGCGAGACCAACGGATCGCGGGCGTCTCGCCTACATTCCGGCATTTTTTGTTACAATAAATCTAATCTATCACTTATCCCCTATTCCCTAACCTCTAAAATTTATTGTTTAAATTTCCG
>JAISLW010000088.1 GCA_031277105.1 Planctomycetaceae bacterium
CCGAAAATTGGATTTTGGTAAAACCGAGTTCAAGTAATCGTTTTCGGAATTGCCGATAAATACGGCGTTCCCTTTTCGTTTTGCTCGGTAAGTCGAACATCGTTAAAAGATGCATTGAACATACTTTGTTATGGTTGTGGTGGGTATTGTCAATTTTTTCAAAATATTACACTACTCATACTTGAAATTCATTGATTTAAAAGCGTCAAAGCCTGCCGTCCGAAAGCTAGGCAGGCGAAGGTAAACGCAAATTAAAGTACGAACAGTTTAAAAGCAATTTATAAAAATTCATCGCAAAACCCTACTGCAACTTCCTATAAACATACCAACAATTAATACAATAACAAATACCTCAAAGCTTGTGTTCATAATACCAAAAAACGCCGCTAATATAAAAATTAACATCATACAACCGTCATTGATTTGTTCTTTTTTTCTACCCATATATGATTTGTTTGGTTAAATGATTAATAAACTGTTCTTACTTTAATTTAAGTTTACCGCCGTCTGCCTAGCTATCGGACGGCAGGTTTTAAATCGCTGAAATCCAAGTACGAGCAGTATAACACGCCAGCCTGTGAACGCTAGGAAAATTTGTGCCATCCTGTTCCGTTACACTTTTTACATGTTACTGTAATATTCCCTACTCCATTACATTTGTTGCATGTTTCAGTAAAAAATCTATTACCATTACACTTCTTACACTCTTGCGTTATAGCAGGTTTAAATTCGCCAGTTCCATTACATTTTTTACAGATTTTTTTATTTTTTATTCCCGTTCCTGCGCAGGTGAAACAAGGTTTGGCTCTCCTTTTTATCACGCCATTTCCATGACAAACAAAACAAATTTTCTGGTGAAGTCCTGTCCCAGAACACGCTCGACATTCAAACGTGATCGTTCCATTTCCATTACATTTAAAGCAAGTTCCATAGTTGTTAATCGGGCTGATGAAATTTTTTCCGATAACCGATGGTTTCCATTGGTCTCGCCGTGCTTTTGCTCGATTATCGTCGCCAAATAAAATTTGTAAAATATTCATTTGTTTTCCTTAAAAAGTAATAATGGTTGTTATTATTTCATTGGGCATCTCTAAAAATTCATTTGTCCAGGTAGGCGGCTAAAAAAATTAAACACTGTGCCGAAACGCCGCATTACGGTTTATGACGTCAATAAACTTTAATATTGCGCACGTCTAAAATAAACATATTTTAGGCTTTATGAATTATTAAAATTTACTGATAGCATAAACTCCATTGCGGTCCAAAAAATAAACACAGTGGTGAAACACCGCCTACATCTTTACAAAAAATGAATTTTAAGAGATACCCAATAAATGTATTACACAGGAATAAAAACGGAAATCGGAACAAAAAAATATTTTGTTATTTTTCTATTTTTGAGTCGCAACGGTTACCGTTTTTCATTGTTCTTTTTCTTTTCGTATTCTTTTTGTTTCCATTTTTCTATCAAATTTTTTCCGGCTTCGCTATCCTCATCGAACAATGCCTCAATAGTTAAATTTTTATATCGCGGTAAATTATAAGCGAGTGAAACATAAGCGTATTTGATCCAGTCATGCGATGGCGTGTGAAATTTTTCAAGAATATTGGACAAATCACCTAGCGATAATGGATTAGGAACGAATTTTTTATTCTTTTTATCAAACCATTCCTGGCGGCTCATCCATTTTTGTAAAATAAAATGGTAAAGTTCAAAATATGACCGCATTGGTTTATTATCAGCATGAAATTCTGAAACATATTGAGGTAACGCAAAAAGAACATTCAAGTGTTCTGTATCATTGCGAACTGTATTTAATAACAAACCTGTTTCATGTATTTTTTTTGCTTCGTCAATATTGCCGCGTAATTTTATATTCCACTCTTTTGTAAAATGCCATTTACCCGCTCGCGTATCAAGAAACTTGAATAACGCCTTTTTGTTTTCTGCGTCCGATAAATTCGGATCAGGAACATATCGCACCTTATCGTCTTGATCAAGAAAATATTCTGTTATAGCAAAACGATTGTCATACTTTCCTATAGTGTGTTTGAAATTAGTATCGTCTTTAAATTTTTCCTTGAACAAATGAAAATCTCTGTCAAACGCCGCAAACGCAATATAATATCTCGCATTTGTTTTAACAAGATTCTTTACCGCAACAAACGCAACCGTCATGTACAAACCTGTAAGGGCTTTGAGATGTTCAATCTCTATGTTATTTTTTGTATTTTCAGTAATTCCATTTTTATTTTTTGTATTTTCAGCAATTCCATTTTTATTTTTTGTATTTTCAGCAATTCCATTTTTATTTTTTGTATTTTCAGCAATTCCATTTTTATTTTTCAAAATTGTGTCAAATGAAAAATCCTCAACCAGATATTTTGTCAATGCCTCGATCTTACGTTTTTTGTCAGTTTCTTTATGAACAGGGAGATTTTGGTAGTAGGAATCAATCATTGAGTCTGGAATATCGGCAATCCGTGAAAGGACATATTGAACAATAGAACGATTTTTCATCAACAGCCGAACCGTGCGCGGTTTAATATAACGTACCAAATAAATAAACCGTCTTGAATTTATGACATTATTAGAGATAAAATTTCGGAATGGATGATTATTAAGTATTTCACTTTTGATGTAATCTTTTGTCATCTCTTTTGAAAATCCCAGTATCTCTACAGCCGATTCATAAAACTTAGCGGGATTTATGTCATCTTTCATTTTTCCAATACTGGCAATGATACGAAGTTCCTGCGCAATTTGACCTGCACGTTGGTTGTTGTTCTCGTTAAAGAGGGAGTATTGACTATTGAAAATAATCTCCTCGCCTTCCTTGTTAATTAAATCAATAAACATTTGTATATTCTCAAACTTATGAATATAAGCCGTGAGTATTTCATTAATCTCTTTACCCGACCAAAAATTACACAAAAAAGAAAAGAGTTTGGTAAGTGGAGTAGCGTCTTCGGGTTTTATTTGCACTTCCGTAAACCAAGACTCGTTTAATGCAAATTCATGCTTATTTTTATTTTCATTTCTATCTTTGGTCTTATCATCATTTTTAACATAATCCATCATTCGGGGTAAAATATTGCTGATAAACGGAGGAACAACACTGGCGGCAAAACGGGAAAAAAAATTGTAGATTTTCTTTTTAGCATCATCATCAGGAGTTCCTCGTAATTGTGATACAATCTCATTCAATTCTGCCGATTCATAAAATTTCCGATAAAGTAAAAAATCAATAACCGTGTTAATCTTTTGCCGGTACGAATCATGTTTTTTATTTTTAATTTCTTCTTTAAAAGGTTCTAATTCAAATATAAGTTCTCGTAAACGTCTTACATTTATGCCAAGATTCTTACCTTTTTTGAGAATACTAAATTCGTAATATTGTTTAGCAATATCTTTACGTAACTTTTCGTCATTGACTTTCAAAGTATCGAAAATAATGTGTAAATTCTTTTTTGCGTTTGTGAGGAAACTATTATTGATATTATTAATTTTTTTAGAGTAATTTTGCTCAATAATAGCCCATTCGGTAGTAAATTCTGACTTGTATTCATCACTAAATTCATCCTTGAGCGTTTTATCCAAACCATCTAACGGCGCAAAAAGAAACGTTGAATTTTTAAAATGGGCAGTACAGAGACGTACAGCGCCTAAAAGACGAAGGACGCCGATATTGTGTTTTTGCATTTTAGATTCTTCGGCTTCTGTTGTTTTGTGTTCTGACTTCTTTTTAGTAAAGTCAAAAGCCGAGTCAAAAAAACCAAGATAATCATTAATTCGTTTCAAATAATCTTTGACTTTACCTGTTGATAAACTTTCGCCAAGAATATTAGCAAGTTTAGATTCGTCTTGATCATCGCCTTGCAAATTATCAATAACGTAAATAATATCGTTAATATACAATCCTAATATTTTTTGTATGTCAAGAATATTGTGAATGATTTGGATTCTGATGCTGTCGTTTGGAAATTCTTTACCGAAAAATTCTTTTTCGAGTAACGGTTTAAGTTTTAAGTAATCTTCTCCGGCATGCTCCGCAGGATTATTCAACAAGGCTTCCAGTGCATTGCCTTGATAATCTTTTCCTTTTACGTCGATGACCGGCGCAATTTTATGAACTTGACCGCCGCCTACTTTAGTTGGCAGTTTATCTTTAATTTCATCGCCTTTAGTGTCTGTTGACAAAGCGATTTCGGCGGCGTTGCCTTTACCGAATGTTGTAATTGCCAACCGGTTGTCGCCGTGAATAAGGACTGACTTGATACCGAGACGTTTGGCTTTGGTTTTCTTTTGATCGTTATTGTTTGACATAAATAGACTCCTTGTGAAAAAAATTACTTTGTTGAATTTCTAAAAATTCATTTTTGGTAATTCGGCGTTTCGGTGAAACATTGATTTACCTGAACAAATGAATTTTTAGAACCGTGATTTGAATTGATTGTACTTGAATTTTGGCAACATAAAAGCCTACATACGAATAGACGTAATAGTTGCCAAAATATAAACGCCGGCAATTTAATAATTGTAGTAAGCAATCTTATGTTGACGGTTATACAAATAAGTAACAAAGAATAGAAATATGACAAAAAATATAAGAAATTTTTTTGATTAAATTCATATTTGTAGAATATAAAATTTTCGCCTATACATCTAAAAAAGTCCAACCAATAAGGCTCTCGTAATATAAAAGTGGCATCTCTAAAAATTCATTTGTCCAGGTAGGCGGCGTTTCGCCCAGTGTTTAATTTTGGACCGCATTACGGTTTATGACGTCAATAAACTTTAATATTTCACACATCTAAAATAGGCATATTTTAGGCTTTATGAATTATTAAAATTTATTGGTAGCATAAACTCCATTGCGGCGTTTCGGCACAGTGTTTAATTTTTTAAGCCGCCTACCTGAACAAATGAATTTTTAGAGACGCCCTTATGATTTTATTTTAATGAGGTAATGAGGTAAGAAGGTTTAGTTTTTATATCTTCTACTGATGTTGTTTGGTTCAGAAAAATTAGGTAGAAATGAGGTTTGTTAAAGAGCGTATTAAAATTTTAGTGAAACATCGAATGACTGATCGCTTCTCCCCAAAATGAATTTTTAGAGATACTCAAAAAACTAACCCAACAACCTCTCCCCCTAATCTGGGGGGCTTTTGTAATTGCAAAACAAATAAACGCTTCCAGACAATATGTCTCAAAACCCCTCTAATCTGGGGGGCTTTTGTAATGCGGGATTCGGACAATGCGTTTGCGGGTTTGTCTCAAAACCCCTCTAATCTGGGGGGCTTTTGTAATAGTTTATTTCTTCTCAGCTTACAGAATTACGTCTCAAAACCCCTCTAATCTGGGGGGCTTTTGTAATCGGTAATACAGAACGACGCTCTAGTGTTTGGGTCTCAAAACCCCTCTAATCTGGGGGGCTTTTGTAATTATACTAACGAAGTAATGGGCAAGATATTTGATGTCTCAAAACCCCTCTAATCTGGGGGGCTTTTGTAATTTTATATGACATTTACGGCAAAACAAATCAGCGGTCTCAAAACCCCTCTAATCTGGGGGGCTTTTGTAATTCGTCGTTATTGGGTAATTCGAGTATTTTTCGTCTCAAAACCCCTCTAATCTGGGGGGCTTTTGTAATTCCGTTCATGTCGATTACGGTAAATAACCTATTGTCTCAAAACCCCTCTAATCTGGGGGGCTTTTGTAATCACTTCAAACAAAAATTAGACAATATTATTGTCTCAAAACCCCTCTAATCTGGGGGGCTTTTGTAATAAAACAACTTGCCGAAGAAAAATTTGCTATGGTCTCAAAACCCCTCTAATCTGGGGGGCTTTTGTAATGTTGTTTGCAAAAAGCATTATACACAAGGAACTTATGTATGAATTTTCAATAAAAAAATGGTTAAAGCTTGACAAAAAAAGTCGTATTTTTTTCATTTTTTTTTGCGATTTGCAAAAAACTTGGGCATGATTTTATTTGTATTTTCGATGTTGTCAAGCGGGTAATAATCTGACGGATCATTTTAAATTGTTCACGCTTTAACATTCATTTCCGCAATTCACTAAAGGGTATCTCTAAAAATTCATTTGTCCAGGTAGGCGGCGTTTCGGCGAAACGCCGCCTACCTAAACAAATGAATTTTTAGAGATGCCCCTAATTACTTTTTTTACCAATAATTGAATCGAATACAACCCATTATTTCTTCCAGCGATAACTTGTGAATTGCCAGACCAAATTCGGATGCTTTATGCACAAATGTTTGTAACATCAAGTCAAGATATTGTTCATTTTCATTAGTCGGTTGCCATTCTTTGATAAACAATGTACGGCGTAACCAGCACACATTCGACAAAAATTGTAATAACTTTTCTCCCGATGCAAGACTGCGTATTGCTTGGTCGAAAAATTTATCGGCATATTCCGCATAAATTTTTTCGCCGGTTTCATACCAAACAGCTATATTCAACATCGCAAGTGTCTGTAAAATCAAACCATACGGATGAATTTTTGACGCGTCGAATAAATCTGATTTTAGAATTTCATTGTTTCTATCTAGCCATTCTTGTTTCTCATTAATATCGCCAAAGACAAGTAACCCCTTAATCAAAACGGCAAACACAAACGGTTTTTCAAATAACATAATATCTTGTTCGATTGTTGTTGGTAAATGTTCTTTTACTTCATTCCACAAGTCAATACTCGTTTCAGGAAAATCACAAGCAAGATGACCAAGATAAACCCAAACTCGTTCCAAATCGCCAGGTTCGGTAAAACAACTCAACGCATTCCGAAAACAATCATTCGCCGCTTCTTGTTTTTTCTGAAAAGCGCACGCCTGCCCCGCCAAACTGTAACAAATACCAAGCCGCCATGTTGAGAGAAATTCCAGATCGTCTGAATTATTACGGCGAAATCGTTCCTCATCATTTTTGGCGTCGATAATGATTTTTTCTGCCGCTTCAAAATCGAACATATCCATCAGATTAACCGCCCGACGGCTGCGAAACATCAAAACTATATCTTTCGCCTTTTCCAATCTATTTTCTTTACCGATTGACGATATTTGTTTTTCTAATTCGAGATATCGATTCCAATTTGCCTCTGCTTTTCGTATATCTCCGGCATGATTGGCGGCGGAAAATGTAATTAACGTCGAATATAATTCTGAAAATAAATCAAATACATTGGCATTATGATAAACGGCGTCTAGCAATTTTAACGTTTGCAAAGCGTGATTACGATTTTGCGGATAATCAATATTTTTTACCGCCTTTTCATAAAGCCTGTGAAAAGATTTTGGATTCAACTTAAACTCTTTCACAAGACGATTCATAATATCCTGATTGTGTAAATCATCGGGATCAATCGACTCTTCGTCAAGAATGCTAATTAACGCGTCAAAATTATCATCAACAAGGCACGCCTTACAACGCATCGCAACATCCAATTGCCAACTATACTCCAACGATTCTAAAACCGGCAATATTTGAACGTAGCCGTTATATCTGCCGTTTAACCGCTGCCGTTCAAGACCGATCAAAATATCGGCAAGATATAATGCAGGAGTCGATTCTTTGGATCTTTTTGGATCAAAACTATACTCGTCCAAATTGTAATTAAGCGGGGTAACGTCGATAGTTGCCAATTTACGTTTTGATGTTATCCATTTGTCTTTCATTGCGACGGAAAACATTCCTTGAATAGTTTGTTCATTGATGCTCTTTGCAACATAATATTCGCCTGTTATGGGATTTTGCAAAACGTTGTCGCCGAGCGATCTGGTTAAATTGATATAATCTTCATCTCTATTTTTTAATGGGACAGATTTGCTTGCAATATGTAAATGAATAACGGCGTCGTCAGTCAATCTTTTATTAACCTTATCATCGGCAAAAACGCAGTACTCAATTAAAGACCAAAGCAACAACTTATACCTGTTGTCAAGTTCGTATTCGGCAAGGATATTTGAAGTATTGGCGTAAATATCTTCTTCATGCCGAATGAAAACGCCGTATATTTTCGTATTACTTTCTTTGCGAAAAACGTCAAGTTGTTTTTGAAGCGTTTCAACAAATTTTTTTTGCGAATTATTATCGCAAAAATGTAAACTTTGCGGATATTTTCCATCAATTGATTTAACGGCGGCGAGCAATGAATTTTTAATCTTCCGCTCAACTGCTTTACTGTATTCGCCGAAGAGCAAAACACCGCCAACAAGTTTTTGTTCGCGTTTCGACATTGAGCCGAAGTTGCCGCTTTCGTCAATAAACAAATGTAATTCGTTAAATTTATTTTCTTGTAAAGTTGTCATAATTTTTTATTAAATGTTTAAGGTTAAGGTTAAGGTTAAAAATTTGAATTTATACAAATTGGGCGTTCTAAAAATTTGTTTTTTGGACAAACGATCAATCATTCTATGTTTCTCTAAAATTCTAATACGTTTTTTAACAAACCTAATTTCTACCTAATTTTTCTGAACAAAACAACCTCCGTAGCAAACATAAAAATATACCTTCTTACCTCATTGTGTTGTCATACTCTGCTACTGAGGCTTTTTTGGAGAATCGTTTTGTAAAGAAAAATTAGGTTTGTTAAAATTAAAATTAAATCAATAATGAATTTTTAGAGACGCTCAAATTGTATTTTGCTGTTCGTAATTTTAAGTTGTATCTTGACGTAAAATTTTTCATATTGTACTCATAATTTACGTAAATTGAAATTAGCGGCAATAAGATCAGAAAACAGTCTTCACAATTTTCTGATCTTATTGCAACTATACACTATTGTACCTTCTTATAAAGTCCTTTAGCGCCTTCTTCTCCAATATAACCTCCAACAAAACCGCCCCCATAACCGCCAATAGCAGCGCCAACAGCCGTTCCAATACCAGGGCAAATTGCCGTTCCTATTGCGCCGCCAATATAGCTGCCGCCTGCTCCGCCGACATAACTACCTGCCGCATCGCCTATCCAGCCAACAGCATTCTCCAACGTAGGAGACACAGAAAACTGTAACGTATCTGCTCCACTAAATAGCGCTATCTTACCAACTTTATCCCAAATAGCGGCGTTAGCATCCTCCGTAATATAACCGCCAATTCCAACAAACAACACAAACATTAAAATCATCTTTCTCATACAAAATCTCCCGTAAAAAATGGTTAATTGAAATCCAAAAAAACAAACTAACAAACACACAAACTCTAACTATACTTTTCGTATTTTAAAATTGCGGTTTTAAAAAATACGCATAATTAGTCAGTAGAGTAGAGTAATTTTTTGATCAAACAATTACGTTCAATTTCGCCTTGATAAGGGCAATACGCGAAAAATAATTACAATTATCGTTACAAAAAATTCAAATTATACGCATCGTACTTGAAATTCAGCGATGTAAAAGCGTAAAAGCCTGCCGTCCGATAGCTAGGCAGGCGAAAGTAAACGCAAATTAAAGTACGAATAGTTTAAAAAACGCATTTTAAAGTGTGAACGCTTTGTCCAATGAACGATCTACTCTCTAATACTTACGGTTTACAAAATTTTTGACATAAATTTCAAAATAGGTTTAGCATTCTTTTTGAACGTCTGCCAATAAGTAGCTTGAGGGAGATTATTCACCTCTTTTGACGCTTGGGGGAAGTTATTCATCTCTTTTGACGCTTGGGGGAAATTATTCACATCTTTTGGGGCTTCTAATTTATGCGACCTATTGCTACTTGGCAATTCTGGACGATAATAGGAAGGATTATTGTGTTCCGCTTTAAATTCCTTGTCCGTCAACGCCCGATCAAAAGCGCTTTGAACATGTTTGGAATGTTCGTAACCAGGTTTATGACCGGCGTCCCAATTTCCTTTGGGCGAAATAAATTTTCCAGTAAGCGGATCGCGAACTTGACCTGTATTAGGTTCGATGGCATTATCCCAAATTTGTTGTCTAGTTTCCTGTGAAAGCGGATACCGTTTATACGGATTATCTGTTTGGGCAAATGCCACACTACCGCACAAAACAACAACCAAAACAATTGACATACTAAATTTTTTCATAAAATTTTCTCCTTCGTTTAAATTTTAGGTTTTAAACTGTTCTTACTTGAATTTTGTGTTTACCGCCGCCTGCCTAGTTGTCGGACGGCAGGCTTTGACGCTTTTAAATCACTGAATTTCAAATACGAGCAGTATAATTTTAAGGAAACAACGCTATTGTCAACACGATAATGATACTAATAACAATTAAAGCGCCAAACTTTATCATATCGTACAATATTAACGTAAATAACTATCTGTAACTATGTTGTAAATTTATCATAATTGTTTTGCTTATATCTTTTATAATTATTATTAGACAATAAAATATCTAATATGATAATTTTTGAGATAAAAAATATTTAATTTGATAATTTCAAACTGTTCACATTTAACTTGGTTTTTATCATTGTTTGCCTGCGTATTGGCAAATCATGCTTTTTATGTTTTTATTACAATTCCAGTACGTTACAATAATCATGCGGCAAGTAACTAAACATATAAGAATGGAGAAATGAAAATATGACAAAAAAAATGAAAAATGTTATTATCGGGCTTGTCGGGAATAAACTCGATAAAAAAGATTCCGCATGGCGACCTACTATTCATCTCGTTCAAAATATGGTCAAAAAAGATTTCTCTATTGATCGATTTCATTTGTTACATCAGAAGCGGGACAATAAATTGGCGGAAGATATCGCTTCGGAAATCAAATGTATTTCGCCCGAAACAAAAGTTCAACTTGATGTTGTTGATTCGCTTGCATGGGATTATTCGAAAGTTAGTCAACGGCTTTTTGATTATGTTTCTAAATTTTCATTCGATTATCGCAATGAAAATTATTATATTCATCTCACAACGGGAACAGATACAGTTAAAAATTGTTGGGTATTACTTATCACGAATAATATTTTACGGGCTGAAATTATTCAATCGCATAATCCAAAGGGCGGTTCACAAACTCCCTATACACCTGTCAACACAGATGAAATTTCCTCACAATTTAATTTGTTGAAACAAGAACGTATCGCCCAAAATCATACAAATTTTTCAAAATATCATCAAATTTTTGCGGAAATAAAACAAATTGTAGATGAAGATAAAAAAATTGTAGACAAAGATAAAAAATCGTCGCGTTTTCTTTTACTTGGCGAAACCGGAACAGGTAAAACAAAACTTGTCAAAGAAATTGCAAAATATCTTAATTTGGAAGATAAATTGGTTCCAGTTAATTGTGCTTGTTTGATTCGGGAAAGGGCGATGGGCGAGCTTTGCGGTTATAAAAAAGGCGCTTTTACGGGCGCTTGTGAAGATTACGAAGGTAAATTACGCGAAGCTAATGGCGGTATTCTTTTTCTTGATGAAATTGGCGAACTTGGATTGGAAGAGCAGGCGATGCTGCTTAAAGTTCTTGACGGCGAGAAAGTTGACACGCTCGGCGCAAAAAACTCTGAAAAAAATAAGGCTTCATTTATTTTATTTTGCGCAACGAATAAAGATCTAGACAAGGCGGTTGCGGAGAGATGTTTCCGTGAAGATTTATTGTCGCGTATTAACCTTTGGCAATATGAGATACAACCATTGAGAGAAAGAGGCGATGACTTAAAGAAAAAGTTAGAGGATCAGATTGAAAAGGATAAAACGGTTATTTTTGAATACAAAGAAAAACAATATTTCTTACAATTTGCATTAGCGTCTGAAACAGAGTGGTCAGGCAATTGGCGCGATTTTGATAATATGCTTAATAGAATCTTTTTTCGCGCAAGAATAACGCAAAATAAAAAAGTTACAAAAGAAATAATTGATAAAGAGATAGCAGAATTACAAACCCGCTGGTCAAAACGCAAAGGAACAAAACCTGAAACAAATAATACAAACATAAATTTACTTAACCCCAACAATTATCAAAACGACATTTA
>JAISLW010000201.1 GCA_031277105.1 Planctomycetaceae bacterium
TTTTTGTTTGCCTTGCGGCAAAGTGCAGGCGGGACGCCCGCGATCCGGTGGTCTGTGATTCGATTTTTTTGTCCACAGATTACATATATTAGAACGATTATTAAACTGTTTGTCCTTGCATTTGTGTTTATCTTTGTCTGGTTAGATTTTGGATGTCAGACTTTGCCGTTTTTAAATCGCTGAATGGGCATATCTAAAAATTCATTTTTTGGCGAAACGATCAATTATTACGATGTTTCTCTAAAATTAAAATTAAATCGATAAAGACTTTTTATCGTCGATCAATATTTTAAAATTCCCATCCTTTTCGTTGTGTGGATATTAGCATGGCGTTTGCTTCGGCGTTGTTTGTTTTTAGCGTTGTTTCGTCCCATGTTAGTTTTTTATTTGTTCTGTATGCGATTACGCCGAGCAAGATTGCTTCGGTCATTATTCCTGAATAATCGAAGTTGCATGAAGTTGTTTTATTGTTTTTGATTGCTTGCAACCATTCCGCGTAGTGTCCTTGCGAAGGCGGAATTGATTTATCGGGGCGTTTGTAATCTTTGAATTTTTCTTCGGGGTAAAGTATATGTTTATCGTAATCAGACAACAGTAATCCCTCGCTTCCGACAAATATCACTCCGTTTTTCCAATTTGGCAATCCTTTTTCTTTGATCAATTTTGGACGTACTTTGTTGTCGTACCATGTCAATGTCAATGCTTCGTGTTTGTCCGTTTTTGGATATTCGAATTTGACCGTCAAACCAAGAGGACAACACTCCGGATCAACCGGCGGTCCAGACGCTTCAATTTTTGCCGGACGCCGTAATCCTAACGCCCAATACGGCAAGTCAAAAAAATGACAAGCCATATCGCCAAGCGTCCCCGTGCCGAATGCCCAATAAGAACGCCAGCCGCCCGGAACATAACACGGATTGTAAGCCCGAAATGCCGCAGGACCAAGCCAAGCGTCCCAGTCCAAATATTCCGGCACGTCAAATTCGCCTTTGGGAATAGGTCTGCCGCCCCATGCTTTATCGACCCAGATGTGTACTTCGTTTATTTTTCCGATAGCGCCGGCTTGGATTAGTTCGACGACGCGCGGATAATTTTGTTGCGAATGTATTTGTATTCCCATTTGTGTTTTGAGATTTTTTTCTTTTGCGATTTTGATCATTTGTTGCGTTTCGTTGACGTTGTGGGCGAGCGGTTTTTCCGTGTAGCAATTTATGCCAAGTTTCATTGCGGTAATACTTATAGCCGCATGCGTGTGATCGGGCGTTGAGACTGTTACAGCGTCGAGTTTATCGCCAAATTTATCGAACATTTTGCGGTAATCGCTGAATTTTGCCGTATCCTGCAACTTTATATTAAATTTATCGAGTTGTCTTTTATCAACGTCGCAAACGGTAATAATATTTTCGCCGCGGACGCCGTTGACGTTATATTGACCTCGTCCGCCAATGCCAATACAGCCGACGTTCAACTTAGAATTTAAATTTTGCGCACGTAAAAACGACGGCGCCGGAAATGCCGCAACGCCCGCAATAAGTGTTGCCGAAGTCAAAAATATTCGGCGAGTAAATTTGTTAGATTTCATATTTTTATAAAGGTTAAAGTTTTTGTAACCGTTCACGGAAATTTGTTTGTTAAATTACGTTTTGGCAATTTTGGAGGCCAAGTGAAACATGAGGGACAAGTGAGTCAAGCGAGACAATTTTTTGTAACAAAAAATCTGTTCTCAAATTTTCTAAAAAACTACACCCTACACCCTAACCCCTAAAATCTATCGCTTAAATTTTCGTGAACGGTTACTACGCTTTTATATCTCGCTAAAATTCAAGTACGATCCGTATAACTCTAAATTTTTTTTCTAAACTCTATATCCTTTGTGTATATCGCGATTGCATAACAGATTACTAATTTTTTGACTGTCAAGCACGTCCAGACTTAACGCATCATGCAACTCAATAATATTGTCCCAGTCGTCTTCATCGTCAAACGAAAAACGGATGTCATTGCGATCCACCGCCGGCGGCGCCGGAAGTAATTCGACATTGTAATCCCGCTGATTGTCCAAAAAATACGTGCCTGGTAAATTTCTGTAAATCGGGTCGTCTATCTTGTCCGCAATTTTTCGCAACGTCTCCGATCTATACCATTCTGGAAATAAACCATAAGGGCGACCCACTGAAAAAATTTCATTGGTAAACTGAAAAGCGCTATAATCGCAGTCGTCTTGCAAATCAGCCGCCCGAACTAAACGATCAAATATAGTCGGATCAATAAAAGGCCAATCACAACCTATAAACAGACACGAATAAGTCGAAAATTGCTCAAGCGTATCTTGCAACAACGCTACCGTGTCTTTTGCCTGCGTCCTAAAAACAGGAACGTCAATCGGCGTCAAATCACTAACAATTTCACCCGCAACTCCCGCATCCGAAACCACAACCACGCCGCTAAGAAGCTGACAGTCCGTCATCTGACGAACCACCCACTCTAACACCGATTTGCCGTCTAAACGACGCGATAAAAAATTACGCTGCTTGTCGGTAAGCAACGCCCCCTTGACAATTCCAAGCGTCCGTAACATCTTCGTACCTCCAAAAATTGGTAAAATTTAAAGACTAATTACGCCTAAAATCCAACACAACGCATCATCGCAAAATTACACGCCGCCGAATTCTAAAGCGCCGCCAAAATACATTCATTTAGGGGTTAGATTTTTTGTAACAAAAAATCAATGAACGCAACCGTCGCAACTGCAATTTAACGCAAGGCAAACCAAAAGACCGTTGTGATGCAAACCTCGCTCTTTGGCGGTCGAGTACAACCGCATGCAGGCGGGACGACTACGTTACTTCTAACGATTTTTGTAACAATAGGGCGTCTCTAAAAATTCATTTGTCCAGGTAGGCGGCTAAAAAAATCAAACACCGTGCCGAAACGCCGCAATAGAGTTTATGATACCAATAAATTTTATTATTTTACAACGTTTAAAATAAATTTATTTCATACGTTATGAAATATTAAGATTTAATAATAATTTTATGCGTATTGCGGCCCAAAAAATAAACACAGCGGCGAAACACCGCCTACCTTTTTGTAAAAAAATGAATTTTTAGAGATACCCAATAAATATTTTCTCATCTGTGCCGCTAGGGACAAATATTTATTGTTACGAAAATTGTTCCCCTATACCCTACACCCTACACTTTAAAATCTATCGCTTAAATTTCCGTGAACGGTTACCTAACTTCTATACTTTATTAAGTTCGTCTAGTAAATTTTCTAAACCGATTCTTTCGATAGTTGCGCCGAATCTTTCTTTAATGTTTCCGTTTTTTTCGTACCATTTGATTGCGGCGTTTATTATTTTGAATAATTTTGATTTTTCTTTTACGTCGAAAGGCAATCTGTTTCCCCATCTTGGCGTTTTTCCTGCCATGCCGCCGACAAATACGGCAAAATTACCGACGCCCATTACGCCTAAATCATTTTCTTGCGGTTTCGAGCAACAGTGTTTACATCCGCTTACGGCGATTTTAAATTTATGCGGTAAATTTTTTCGTTTTCCAAATTTTTTGAATAGTTCTTTTGCAAGTAACTGCGTATCAATTGTTCCGAATTTACAATAAGTTCCCGGACAAGCTGTAATCGCTCTAACGCATTTGCCGCTTTGTGCGGGTTGAAGCGATGATTTATCGACGGCGCGTCTGAATAGATGTAATTTTTCGTAAGGAATATGCGGAATTTCAACTCCTTGACGCGTCGTCAAGTGAACTGTACCGTCGCCGTATCGAGTTGCAAAATTAGCAATCTCCCGCAATTGTCCAGCCGTCAATAAACCGCCAATAACAAGAAGCCGCGAACTAAATTTTGTTTTTCCCTTTTCTAAAAACAAAGCGGACTCTTTGAGTTTCGCAATTTCTTGTTCTGGAATCGACTCTGATTTTTGATTTTTCATTTTCTTTGAAGTAGTGTTGTTCGTTTAATTGAGCAACAATTGAACTATAATTGTATTTCATATTTTACCGCTCTATACAAAAAACAATTACGGTTAAGTTTTAATCTGTTTGCGTTTGAATTTTCGCTTATCGCCGTCTGCATAACTATCGACATACAGGCTTTGACCCGCTTTAAAATCAATCAATGAATGTCAAGAACGATCTGTATTGTAAGCGTTCCTGATTAGTCTAAGTCATGCAAATTTTCCGGCAAGTTTCAAATTAGGGCGTCTCTAAAAATTCATTTGTCCAGGTAGGCGGCGTTTCGCCCAGTATTTAATTTTGGGCCGCATTAGAGTTTATAATACCAATAAATTTTATTACTTTATAACGTCTAAAATGTGTCTATTTTACATGTTACGAAGTATTAAAATTTAATAATTGTTTTACGCGTATTGCGGCCCAAAAAATAAACGCAGTGGCGAAACACCGCCTACCTTTTTGCAAAAAATGAATTTTTAGAGATACCCATTATACAGATTACTTGTATCAATAGTATCGGGGGCGTTGTCAGACTGTAAACGTTCACAAAAATTTTTTTATTAAATTACGTTTTGGCTATTTAAAGGGACAAGTTGGACAGTAGGAACAAGTGGGATAATTTTCGTAACAATAAATCTATCGCCTACACTCTATCACCTAAAAATCTACGCTTATAAAATCTCGTGAACAGTTACGTATTTATTTTCAGCAACCTCATTTTAAACTGTTCGTACTTGAATTTGCGTTTGGCGCCGCCTGCCTAGCTATCGGACGGCAGGCTTTTACGCTTTTGCATCAATGAATTTCAAGTACGATCTGTATAACCTAATTTTTCTTTACAAAACAACATCAGTAGCAAAATGAATCCTCCACACAACAACCTCATTACCTCATTAAAAAATTAGGTAACGAGGTTTGGGCGTCTCTAAAAATTCATTTGTCCAGTACTGCGGCGTTTCGATCTGACCGAATGAGTTTTTAGAACGTGTTTTTGTTTTTTTACCAGTGTATAAATCTGATTAGGTTTAGTATTCGTTTTGCGTTTTGTTGTGTATTTTGTTGATCGGGGTTTAGAGTTGCTTCGTGTAATTGTTTTGAGATTTGTGATTTTGGCAAGTATGAGATGAATTGTCTAATGTTGCTGTGTAGGAATTTATTTTTTGAGATATTTGTGTTTATGTTTGGGTTTGATTCGAGGTTGAATAGAGTGTGTCTTATTTTTGCGATGGTGGCGAGTGGTCTTGCGGATTGTTCGCTTGATTCTAGGCTTCTTATTGTTTTTTCGAATAATTTATTTGCTCTTTTTTTGTTTCCTAGTTCGGCGTTAAGCATTGCTAATGTTTGCAAAATCAATCCGTAGGGGAATGAGTTAATTATTTCGTATGCGTAATTTCGCGTAATTACGTCCATTGTTTCGGTCAATTCTTTTTTTAGTTCGTTATTTCCGAAGACTAGTGCGCCTTTTAGTCTGATTGCGATTACGTGTGGCGTTTTGATTCCGTCGTCGATGTAGTCGCCTGTTGTTGGCAAGTTGGTTAAAACTTCGTCCCAGAGCGGTTTGAGTTGTTTTGGGAAATCGCATGCCAGATGACCGAGATGCGTCCAGATACGAATTTGACTTGCGGGATTTTTAGTTGCCGTCAATGCCTTGCGGAAAAATAATTCAGATAATTTACGTTTATATTGATCGAATGCTTGAAAGGCGAAAACTTGTGCAAGCGTATCATAACAATTGCTGATTTCTTGCATGTCAATTTGTTCGACGGGGACGTTAAAAAATTTAGCCATTGCTTGGCAAAAGTCGTCGTTTTGCGTGCCGATTTCGATCATTACTTGTTCGGCGAGGTCGAAGTTGAATTGTTCCATTAAGTTGACGGCGCGGCGGCAGCGAAATTCAGCGCCGATTTTTAATCCGTTTTTAACTCCTAATTTTGGCAAACTGTTTTCTTTGGGCAAATATATTCGCCATAAGTCGAAAGATTTGATTGCGTAATTTGATTGGTTTGCCGTTATGAATTGTATTAAAATTGAGTAGAAATCTGCTAACAAATCTGTTTTATCGGACATTCTGTGAATATGTTCGACTAATCTTGCGAGGTCGTTTCCGTGTTTGCGGTTTTTTGCGTTTCCGGCGATATTTTTTGCGGCGTCGAATAAGCGGTAGAATTGTTCGCTATTTTTTGCGTATTCTTTGATGAGGATGCGGACGATCTCTTGATTTTGTTGGCTGTTGGGGTCGAGCGGATAATGTTCAAGCGTTTCGATTAACGACGTAATATTTCCGTTACAATAATTCGATTTGCAGATTGCCGTCGAATCAAGATTTTGATCGTAGATAAGCGATTCGAGGATAGGCAATGCGGGATCGGCGATGAGTTGGGAGCGAACAAGTCGGGTGCGTTCTATGCCAAGAAGTGTGTTGGCAAGATATAAACCAGGCGTCGGCTCGTCGGATTTTTTAATCTTCTTGTCGAATATCAATTCGCATGTTTCGACTGTTTCGAGTTTGAAGTCGGACGTACTCCATCGCTCGTTTATAGCGACGTCGAATAAATTTTTGATTTCATCGGCGTCGATAGAAGGCGTAACCGTGTACGTAACAACATCGGCATTTTTTGATTCTGCGTCTTTTGATTCAGCGTCATTGGGTTCTGTGTTTTTTGGTTCTGTATTTTTTGGTTCGGCGTTCTTTTTCATGTTTAATTCTAGCGCTTTTGCCGATTTGAGCGAAGTTTTATCTAGATCGATTACGTAACTTCGGGCGGCAATATGAACATGAAATTTAGCGCCGGAGTTTAATTTTTTGGCGGCTCTGTCGCTGACGAATATTGTGTGTTCGATCAAAGACCAGAGCATGGAGACGTATCTGTTATTGAGTTCGTTTTGGGCGAATAGTGTTGGCAAGTTATCGTGAATATCGTGTATATTTTGAAACATGAGGAGACCGTAAGCGGTTCGGTTATCTTCGTCCGGCGTTAAGGCGGATAAGTTTTTAGCGAGCGCCGACGCAAACTGCTTGCCTTGACGTTTAGTAGCGTCGTTTTCAAGAAAGGCGTAAAAGGAAGTATCTTGCGGATATTTCTTGTCGATTACGGACAAAGAATCAACTAATATCTCGCGTAATTTCTTTTGAACTGTCTCGTCGTATTTGCCAAATAGCAATAAGCCGCCGATAAGAAATGTTTCTTTGACTTTATCAAAAAAACCGCTTTCTACAATAAAAAAATGTAACTCGTCAAATTTTTGAATTTGAATTTGAGTCGGATTTTGATTTGGATTTTGTGTTTGTGATTGTGATAAGGTTTGATTTTGTGTTTGATTTTGCATTTGGAATTTAGGTCTGATTTTTTGAATCAATATTTGAAGTAATATTTGAATCAATATTTGTGATGTAAATGTCAATTCGGAATTTTAAGAAATGCGAGTGACATTAGCGGTAGTGGAAACAATTGAGGATAATTGGAAACAACTAGGAAAAATTAGGAACAACTAGGAAAAAAATTGGCAACAACTAGGAAAAAAATCAGGAATAATTTTCGTTACAAAAAAACAATTCCCCCGATCCAGCATTACAAATTAAACTGATCGTATTTTAAATTTTGTTAATTTAAAGTCTGCCGACTGAAAATTAGGCAGGCGGCGGTAAACGAAAATTAAAGCGCTGACAGTTTTAAAAACTCTGTAAAAATGTAACAAATAATTTACGTTTGAATAGGGGCTATAAATTGATGGCAATTTCTAATAACCAGTTTTTTATTTAACTGCGGAGAACGCAGAGTTCACAGAGAAGAAAATTTTTTTAATTATTTTTAGATTCAACGTCAATTGGGCATATCTCTAAAAATTCATTTGTTTAGGTAGGCGGCTAAAAAAAACAAACACCGTGCCGAAACGCCGCATTACGGTTTATGACGTCAATAAACTTTAATATTTCATGCGTCTAAAATAGACATATTTTAGACGCATGAATTATTAAAATTTAATAATTATTTTGTACGCATTGCGGCGTTTCGGCGAAACGCCGCCTACCTGGACAAATGAATTTTTAGAGACGCCCTTATGAAATTTTTGTTAGAAATTTTGTAATATTTTTGATAGATGGCGGCGTATTGATTCTAGGTTTGGGTTAATTTGTAAGGCGTGTTGGAAAGAGATAACGGCGGCTTCGCGATTTTTGATTTGTAGATAAGCGTGTCCCATTCCTATTGCGGCGCCGAAGTGAAATGGATTTATGTCCAGAACGATTTTACAATCTTCAATTGCTTCGTAAAAATCTCCGACGGCGAATAGGGCTATTGCGCGTTGGTTTCGTGGTTCTGCGTAGAGTGGATTTTCGTCTAACAGATTATTTGTTAATCTAATTGCTTCGTCAAAATTATGCGCCGCGATATTTCGCATTGCCAGTCGTAATTCGTGGCGTTGTTCTTCTGATCCGTCGCGGGGCCAGACGTTTTTTATACTGCTTTCTGCAAGAAGCCTAACGCTGCGATCCGAATCGATCAAGAGTTTGCCCAAAACTGGATTGGAGTTGTAGTCGCCAAGAAATCCCAAAGCCATTGCCGCTGCGCGACGCGTATCGACTTGTTCCGAAGACGCAAGACGCATTATTGTAGATTGGCAATAATAACTCGTTGAACGCTCGACAAACAGCGAAACGTCATGATCGTTCAAGTAATCCAAATAAAACAACGTCAAACGCGGTATAAATGTATTGACAAAAACCACAACAAGCCTCCTTAATTTCAAATCAATATAAAAAAACTGTAACCGTTCACGGAAATTTAAGCGATAGATTTTAGGGGTTAAGGAGTGAGGAGTAGTTTTTTAGAAAACTAGGTAATAGTTTTTTGTTATAAAAAAATTGTCTCACTTGTCCCTAAAAAAATTGCCAAAACGTAATTTAATAAACAAATTTCCGTGAACGGTTAAATTAAACTCAATTCAAAAAAAACAAAATAATCAAAATAATACTTACTGAATGTTACTGAATAGTTACCCAACTTTTTACTCAAATCGAGTGGTTACGATTATAACGCATTTAGCAAAAAAATGGAATCATCTGACAAAAAAATTTTGATTTTCTTAAAAAACTTAAAATTATTTTTTTAGAAATTTTCATTTTTTGTAAATCTGAAATTACCGGAATTGTAGTTTTTTTAAAATTTTGTCAGACTTATTTTGTGTTATTTTTCAGATTGGTCTAATGTTGCTGTTTTCGTGTTACAAAAATTGAGTTGAGAAGGAACGCAAGCATCTCGGATGCAATTTGTCTGAACTATGATTTGAGTGATTATAAGGATCGCTGGCGTCTCGCCTGCATTTTGCCGATAGGCAAACAAAAAATCTGTTGAGATTTCAAACTCGCTCATTTGCGGTTGAGTACAACCGCTTGCAGGCGAGACGCCCGCGATCCTGGGATGCAGGCGAGACCAACGGATCGCGGGCGTCTCGCCTGCACTTTGCCGATAGGCAAACAAAAAATCTGTTGAGATTTCAAGCTCGCTCATTGGCGGTTGAGTACAACCGCATGCAGGCGGGACGCCCGCGATCCTGGGATGCAGGCGTTCCGCCTGCGAATCTGAAGGAACACAGGCGAAACATCCGCGAATCTGAAGGAACACAGGCGAGGCGTCTGCGATCCTTCAGACGATTTTTGTAACGATAATTGTAAATGATTTTTCGACCATAGTGGGGCAAATTGAACGTAATTTTTTGATCAAAAAATACTCGACTAAATAGTTACCATTTGTTAAAAATAACTCCTAATTCCGAATTAAAAAACAGCCGCTAAATTTCCGTGAACGGTTACTTTTGATTTATGCGTAAATTTTAATTTCTTTTTTATTAATTTTTCATTTTTTAATTCGCATTCCCAAATTCTTATTACTTTCCAACCTTTATTTTTTAGGTTTTTTGTTACATTTTTATCTCGGTTGATATTTCGTTCTCTTTTTTTTATCCAATAATCGGCGTTGTTTTTTGGTCGCGTGTTGCGGCAATCATGACCATGCCAAAAACAACCGTCAATAAAAATAACAACTCTATATTGCGGAAAAGTAAAATCAGGTTTGCCAAAAAGTTTATAATTTCTGCGCCAACCTTTAATATTATTTTTCTTGAAAAAATCAATAAGCCTCAACTCCGTAGATTTATTTCGACAACTTTTAACCCGCCGCATTATTTCACTACGTTGTTCTTTTGTAAAAACGTCAGTCATTTTTTTACTATAATTTTTTTGTAACCGTTCACGAAATTTTAATGAACAGCATTTTAAGGGATAGGGGATAGTTTTTTAATTATGAATTTTTAGAAATTTCTACATCGTCCAATCTCTGCCTCTCAAATATATATTAAATACAATTTTTTTGGTAGGGATTTACAATAATCAAAAATCTTTTAAACTACTGTACTTTAAATTTCACGATGATCTTAACTCATGTTACGCATCATACGCAGAAACAAGGCAAAATATAGTAACTATATTCGGTCTGAATTTGACCGCCTGCGTAACGTGAGTTATTTAATGTATGTTTTCGTTGTTTTGTCTTCGTCCCGATAGGGACGGAATTTTCATAACCGCAGGTCTTTGACCTGCGGTTAAAAATCCGTCGCCAGCTCTGTCCCGATAGGGACAGGACATTTTGCGTTAAATAATGTCAATAAAGTCCTGCCCTTTCAGGGCAGCAAGGATGCGCGGATTTTACCGCAGGTCGCAGACCTGCGGTTATGAAAGTTACGCCCTTATCAGGGCAAATATTTTTTGCAACTATACATCAAAAACAAAATAATCACTCATGTTACGCATCATACGCAGAAACAAGGCTAAATATAGTAACTGTATTAGGACTGAATTTGACCGCCTGCGTAACGTGAGTTATTTAGAAAAACAATTCCGAATTTCGCATTCTGAATTCTGAATTTTAGCAAAAGGATTGAGGTTTTGATTTATGGGAATAGATTCGATTATTAGTCGTATAATTGACGTTAAGTTATCTGATCGAGACAAGGGTTCTCGTTTTGAGGAGGTTGTGCAGATTTATCTTTCGGAGGAGCCGGAGTATAAGGTGCAGTACAAGAATGTTTTTCTTTGGGATCAATGGGATCGTCGGACGGCGGCAGATACTGGTATTGATCTTGTTGCGGAGATGCGCGACGGTTCTGGATTTGTTGCGGTTCAGTGCAAGTGTTTTGACTCTGCTCATAAAATTCAGAAGTCTGATATTGACTCGTTTCTAGCGGTTTCGAGCAAGCGTGATTTTGTCCGTCGTATATTGGTTATAACATCTGAGTTGGGCAAGAATGCGGCGGATGCGATTAGAAATCAGGAGCCTCCGGTTCATGTGATTGATTTATTGAAGTTGCGTGAGAGCAAGATAGATTGGGATTTATATTTTGCGGATCGTAAGGTGCGTTTGAAGCCGACCAAGCGGTTGCGTCCTCATCAGGTTGATGCGGTTGCGAAAGTTATAGACGGTTTTCAAACGGCGGATCGCGGGCAATTGATTATGGCTTGCGGGACGGGGAAGACGTTTACGTCGTTGAAGGTTGCGGAGTCTTTTGTGGGCAAGGGCGGGTTGGTTTTATTTCTTGTGCCGTCGTTATCGTTGATGTCACAGACGTTGCGGGAGTGGTTGTGTGAAACGGGGACGGCGTTGAATTGTTATGGCGTGTGTTCGGATGAAAAGATAGGCAAGCATGACGAGGACAGTCCGTTGAGTTTGGATGATTTAGCGATTCCGGCGACGACGGATGGTAGGAAGTTGGCGGATAGTTTTTGCAAGATGGAGAATTATTGTAACGATAAATTAACGGTTGTTTTTTCGACTTACCAATCTATCGACGCAATTAACGTTGCGCAAAATAGCGGACTTCGTGAATTTGATCTGGCGATTTGCGACGAAGCGCATCGGACGACCGGCGCCGCTCAAACAGGCGACGACGAATCGCAATTTGTAAGAATACACGACCCTGATTTCATTAAGGCGAAAAAACGTTTGTACATGACCGCAACGCCGAGACTCTATTCGGCGGCGGCGAAAGAAACGGCAAAAAGCAAGGAAATCGCAGTGTGGTCGATGGACAACGAGGAATTTTTCGGCAATGTTTTTTATCATTTAGGTTTTTCGCAAGCGGTAAGCGAAGGGTTATTGTCGGATTATAAGGTTGTGATTTTGGGCGTAAATGAGGATGTATTTAGTTCGGAGATGCAAGAAGCGATTCCAAAGAAGCGCGGCGCAAAGAGTGAGATGCCGATGGTTGATCCGGCGAAAATTATCGGGTGTTGGAATGCGTTGGCGGGTAAGGTTGCGGGAAAGGGAAAAGTAAGCGGCGGCGGGCAAACTAGCGAAAGTTCAAGTAACATTGATTCAGGTAATATTGATTCGAATAGTGTTGCGGGCGAGGTTGTTAGTCGTTTGTATGAGCCGTTGCATCGTGCGGTGGCGTTTACGACTTCGATTAATCAGTCGAAAAATTTTGCGGAGAAGTTTACTGATATTATTGTCAAGTATCATGCGGGTTTGCCGGATAATTTGGCGGGTGATTTGGACGTGTTGAATTGCGAGGTGCGGCATGTTGACGGGACGCAGAATGCGATTGAGCGGAACAAGGAATTGGATTGGTTGAAGCGGGAGGTGTCGTCGAATGAGTGTAGGATTTTGTCGAATGCGAGGTGTTTATCGGAGGGTGTGGATGTTCCGGCGTTGGATGCGGTGTTATTTCTCACGCCGCGAAAGTCGCAGGTTGACGTCGTCCAATCGGTCGGGCGAGTAATGAGAAAGGCGGAGGGCAAGAATTACGGTTATGTAATTTTGCCGGTTGTTATTCCGGCGGGGGTTGATCCGGTTGCGGCGTTGAATGACAGTGAGGCGTATGATGTGGTTTGGAGTGTGTTGCAGGCGTTGCGGGCGCATGACGACAGGTTTAATCGGGCGATCAATATTATTGAGTTAAATGAGAACAGACCTGAATCGATTGTTGTTGACGTAATCGGTTCGAAGCGGCAAAAGAGCGCAAATCGCGATGGAATTTTTGACGATATTGAAAAGAAAACTAACGAAGAAGTGCAGCAATATTTGAGTTTGAATTTTGAAAAAATCGAAAATTGGCGTAATGCGATTTATGCTAAAATTGTTCAGAAGTGCGGGGAGAAGCCGTATTGGGAGGAGTGGGCGAATTTTGTTGCGGAGTATGCGTTGCATTATATGGAAAGAATCGGGCAATTAATCGGGCAAAATGAGGAGTATGAAATCAAGTTGCGGCGTTTTAGGGCTGATTTGGAGACTGATTTAGCGACGGATATTTCGGACGGCGAGGTGATTGAGATGTTAGCGCAACATTTAATTACCAAGCCGGTTTTTGAAGCCTTATTTGGCGAATCGCCTTTCACGCAAAGTAACCCTGTTTCGCAATCCTTGAACGAATTAACCGACCTCTTGAACGACGCTATTCCGAATGAGGAAGCGGATAAATTGCAAAAATTCTATCGTATCATTAAGAGTAAGGCGGAAGGTATTGACAATATTAGGGGCAAGCAAAAGATCGTTTTGGAACTTTATGACAGGTTTTTCAAGACGGCGTTTTCAAAAATGGCGGAAAGGTTAGGGATTGTTTATACGCCTGTTGAGGTTGTTGATTTCATTATAAATAGCGTCGATGTGGTGTTGCGGGAACAGTTCGATTCGGCTATCGGCGCAAAAGACGTTCACGTGCTTGACCCGTTTACGGGAACGGGGACGTTTATTGTGAGATTATTGCAAAGCGGTTTAATTGACAAAAAGGATTTATTGAGAAAGTACAAAAATGAATTGCACGCAAACGAAATCGTTCTACTCGCTTATTATATCGCCGCAATAAACATCGAGGAAACTTTCCACGAAATCTATTATCAAGATAATGAAAATAAAAACAAAAAAAATTATATCCCGTTTGAAAATATCTTATTCACCGACACCTTCAACGTAGCAAGAAAAGACCAATTTGAAAACGTCGTAACGCTAGAAAATCAAAAAAGAATAAGAAAACAAAGAAAATTACCAATCCAAGTAATCATCGGAAACCCACCATACTCAACAGGACAAAAAAGCGAAAACGATAATAATAAAAATCAAGTTTACTCTGATTTGGATAAACGCATCAGCGAAACTTACGCTGAAGCGTCAACAGCAACAAATAAAAGAAATCTTTACGATTCTTACATCCGCGCAGTAAGATGGTCGTCTGACCGAATCGGTGATAAAGGCGTTATCGGTTTTGTAAGTAACGGCTCGTACATCGACACTAATTCAATGGACGGTTTACGAAAATGTTTAGCTGAAGAATTTACGGATATTTATGTTTTTAATTGTCGCGGAAATGCAAGAACATCAGGCGAACTACGTCGCAAAGAAGGCGGCAGCGTTTTTGGAGAAGGAACTCGCACGCCGGTTACGATTACGATATTTGTCAAGAATCCGAATAAGAAAAAGGACAAATAATAACACACGTCAAATTTGTTTTTTTAAACCTTATTACCTAATTTTTTAATGAGGTAATGAGGTTGTGGCGTGTGGGGATTCATTTGCTACTGAGGTTGTTTTGTAAAGAAAAATAAGGTAAAAATGAGGTTAGGGTACAAGATAATTGAAACCGTTCACGGTATTTTTTTAATTCGGAATTCGGAATTAAAGATTTTGATTTCAAAATTAAAATAATCTTTTTAATCTGTTCACGTTTTAATTTGTATTTACCCCAACCTCATTTTTACCTTATTTTTCTTGACAAAACCATTCACCAAAAAGACCTCAGTAGCAACAACCCCCCCAACAAAACAAACCTCATTACCTAATTAAAATGACGTAATGATGTAATGAGATTGCAAAAAATAAATTCAAATTGAAAAAAATATTTTTGATCAATTTTTAAATACCAATCCTAACATTCCTTTATTATTTTATCCCCGCCGTATATTTGAAACCGTTCAAAAAACATATTTGCCTAAACCTTATTACCTAATTTTTTAATGAGGTAATGAGGTTGTGGCGTGTGGGGATTCATTTGCTACTGAGGTTGTTTTGTTCAGAAAAATAAGGTAAAAATGAGGTTAGGGGATAAAATAATTGTAACCGTTCACGGCATTTTTTTAATTCGGAATTAAAGATTTTGATTTCAAAATTAAAATAATCTTTTTAATCTGTTCACGTTTTAATTTGTATTTACCCCAACCTCATTTTTACCTTATTTTTCTTGACAAAACAACATCAGTAGCAACAAAGCCCCCAACAAAAAAACAAACCTCATTACCTAATTAAAATGACGTAATGATGTAATGAGATTGTAAAAAATAAATTCAAATTGAAAAAAATATTTTTGATCAATTTTTAAATACCAATCCTAACATTCCTTTGTTATTTTATTCCCGCCGTATATTTGAAACCGTTCAAAAAACATATTTGCCTAAACCTTATTACCTAATTTTTTAATGAGGTAATGAGGTTGTGGTTTGTGGTGGATTCATTTTCTACTGAGGTTGTTTTGTCAAGAAAAATAAGGTAAAAATAAGGTTGCTAAAAATAAATTCAAATTGAAAAAAATATTTTTGATCAATTTTTAAATACCAATCCTAACATTCCTTTGTTATTTTATCCCCGCCGTATATTTGAAACCGTTCAAAAAACATATTTGCCCCAACCTCATTTTTACCTTATTTTTCTTGACAAAACAACCTCAGTAGCAACAAAGCCCCCCCTCCAACCAAACCTCATTACCTCATTAAAATGAAAATAGAATACAATAATTTATACACGCATTTTGTTTTCACAACATTTAACCGCATGCCTTTGATTTTGGAAAATTTCCGTGAACGGATTGAAAAATACATTACTGGAATTGTCAATAACAACAATTGCAAAATGTATTCGATTTATGCCAACCCTGAACATGTTCATTTTCTTGTATCGCGTGCGCCGCAGATAGACGAAGAAAGTTTGGCTACAATAGTTGCCAACAGCTCCGAAAAGTTTATCAACGATAATAATTTTTGTAATGGGATGTTTCGGTGGCAACAATCTTGTTCGGCGTTTTCGATCTCCAAACGTAATGTTCACGATTTGTGTAAGTATATTGCAATGCAGAATGAACACCACAAAACACAAAGTTTTGCAAGCGAATATGACGGCTACGTCAAATATTATCAAAATGCAATTCGTAATAGTACAACAGAACAATGAGGTAATGAGGTTATGGCGTGTGGGGATTCATTTTCTACTGAGGTTGTTTTGTAAAGAAAAATAAGGTAAAAATAAGGTTAGGGGATAAAATAATTGTAACCGTTCACGGTATTTTTTTTAATTCGGATTTCGGAATTAAAGATTTTGATTTCA
>JAISLW010000233.1 GCA_031277105.1 Planctomycetaceae bacterium
TCCAAAAGCTCGTCAAGCTTATCCAATGATTGAACTCCCTTAATCTTAGTCTCCAACCTAACAGGCAACTCGCCAAAACGATAACGCAATAAACGAATTATCCCAGCAGATTTACCGAGCGCTTCACCGTGTACTTTGCCGCGTGCTTCGCCGCGTGCTTCTCCGCGTGCTTCGCCGATTGCTATACCGCGTGCTTCACCGCGTGCTTCGCTTTTTTCTTTTACTAATTTTGTTGCGTTATTTAAGTATGTTTTGAATGCTGATTGGGACATAATTTTTACTCCTAAATTTTGGGTTAAATTTTTTAATTTCTTATACGTTTCGTATGTGAAATATTTTGCGCTGGTATAAAGATACCACAAACTCAAATCCCATACTATCATTAAAAATTTATCTTCGCGAATTTTATTTTTGAACATGTCGAACATTTCTAGAGCCATTTTGTTTACGTTTTTATTGCGTGCCATTTTGTGTGTTCGGAAAAACATGTTTACTATTGGGTCTTTGGGTAAATCTGTTTCTTGCGTTTTATTCAAGTCGTACAAAATCACTTTGTAATTGAATGCCAAAGTCCGTAATTTTGACTCTTTTGGCAAGTTAATATAATCTACAATATTTATTGCCGCAGTAAATGGGCGTTTTCCGCAATGAATTATCATTGAAATAATGCATGGGTAGCCTGAATAACCTGTTGCGATTAAATCTCTTCCTAATACTGTTCCGATAGTATTGGCGTAATTGTATAATTGTTTTGTAGATTCTTTATCGTTATTAGACTTGAAATCTAGCAAAATGTAAACCCATATTGTGTTGTCAATTTTTAGCGGGGCGCGGTAAAGCATATCTAGTAGATTGACGTTTAGTTGTTCGTTGATAAATTTTGTATCGACTATTTCGAGTAGGTCAATTTCAATTTCGTCCAAAACATATTTCGGTAATGTATATTTCAAAAGGAGTCGTGCAATTATTAGTATTGCGAATATACTTTTACTGAATTCATCGTGATTGTATGATTTGGGAAATATTTGTAATAATTCATCGCGTGTGATAATCGTATCTGATAAATCTCCGGCGCCGATAATTTTATCGAGTAATTTATTTATTGCCATCATTTATTAAATTCTCCTTGATATGTAAATTTTAATCTGTTTGCGTTTGTAGTTTTAAATTTATCTCTGGGACGTATTGGGCAATCTTTTTGGTATTTCTATTATTTTTGGCAACATATCGCATTCAATTCCATCGATGGTTACGGGAATATATGAGTATGGCGTTAATGTTTGTCTTGTTTGAATTGGTTTACCTTTGAAGTGATTCATAATTTGTATTATTTCAGGTCTAATGTCGTTTGTTCCTGGCGTTTGGCAGTAATCGAAGCCGCCGACTGTAACTATGCTTGAAAATTGATCGTGATATTGATATGCTTCAATTCCTTTTGCCCGCAACGCCTTGCATAATTTTTCAGCGGATAGTTCGGCGAGTTGCAGCTGGGATAAATTTTCGTTAATGGGCAATTTGGAGTTTTTATAAAGGTCAACGTTTGTATTATTACTAAACACCGTGCGTCCGGTAAATGTCGCAATTTGCACCGTATAATTTCGCGGACATGCGAGCAAGGAGAACTCGCGTTTTTCGTTAAGTTTATCGATGATTTTAAGATTACCGCTTGATTGCATAATATAATTTTTGGGCAATAGCGGATTAGGAATGGCGAAAGGCATTGGGAAAGGGCGTTGTTGTTTACCGGCGTTTGGGAACATTTTGAACATGCATTCGGGTGAAATATTGCGTATTTTTTCCAGGTCTTTTTGCAATTCTTCTTGAGATTGGTAATCGCCGACAAGAACGACGTACTCGATGAATGAGCCGCCTTTGTTGTATTTTTTGTTACGTACAAACGATTTATCGGAGTTGCGCAAGGTAATATCAGATTTCAAATCGTCTCTAAGATTGAGATTAAATTTACCTGCGAAAACGTATGCTTTAAGGTTAAATTTTTTCCTGAGTTCGTAAACGAGCGCGTTAGCCTTTTCTTCGGAATTTTTAATTTTATCGGTAGGTTTATCTTTGAATGAGCAAAGTAAAATCAGCCAAGGTCCGTCTTTTTCGCTGAGAACGTAAACCTTGTTCGGATCGGCTTCAACATTATTATTGTTGAATATTTTTTTGAGTGGATTTTCAAATCCTAACGTATTTGCCGGCATGCAGGCGGCGTAAAATATAAATGCCGACAATAATATTGACAGCGGTAATATAAAGTTAAAATATTTTTTTTTCATTTTAATATACACGGCTAGTACTTGAATTGCCGCAATTTAAAAGCGTCAAAGCCTGCCGTCCGAAATCTGGGCAGGCGACGGTAAATCGCAAATTAAAGTACGAACAGTTTAAATTCCTTTTTCTTGAGATTTTTTGTAACGATTAAATTATTTGGGGTAGTTTTTAGAGTCAACGGTTTGTATTTTTCTATACAAAGTACACTTTAGAAATTCGGCGTTAAAAAATAGGAGTTGGCGCATAAATTATGCGTAATTTTGGCGGAGCGAAATTTAAAGTGTGAACAGTTTAATCGGTAATCGGCTATTTCGATTAAAACGATTAGAAAAACTTTAATGATTTTTAGGCTTATGTTGAAAATTCTATCGAAAATCCATAAATATTCTTTTCAAGAAAAAAAACGATCCGTCATTCGACCCTTTACGAAAATGTAAATACAATTGTGAATTTTAATAACCATTTTTTTATTTAAGCGCTAGGTATGTAGGATGTAGGGCGTAGTTTTTTAGACAACTAGAAAGCAGTTTTTTGTTACAAAAAAAAATTGTCCCTCTTGTCTCACTTATCCCTCCTGTCCCTAAAAATCGTCAATACGTAACTTGCTAAACAAATTTTTGTGAAAGGTTAGGGCATTTCTAAAAATTCATTTTTTTGTAAAAAGGTAGGCGGCGTTTCGGCACGGTGTTTAATTTTTTTAGCCGCCTAACTAAACAAATGAATTTTTAGAGACGCCCGTTATTTATTTTTTTTTTCCTGAGCAGATTTCGCATGATTTTAATCCGCAACTACATTCTGTTAGTCGCGAGATATGATGCAAGCTGTCATTGGACTCGACAAAACCGACGATAGTTTTATCAACTGTAATTTTTTGCGAAATGATTTTTCCGGCGTCAATATCAAACGTCAATTCTCCCGTAGCAAAATATTCTAAAACTTTTGCTTGTAGCGCCGGTTCAAGCGGCGTTAATATTTGCGTATCGAATTTTATTTTTGCCGCTCCTGTTTGGACGCTTTCGAGTATGTAACGTTGTTGTGCCGCAACTTTTTTTACTTTATCGCTGTTACTGTGAATTTGAACATCGACGACCGGTAAATTGATCGTCCAAGAATCGCCGGCGGCAAGCGGTTGGTCTGGCAAAGGAATTACGATTTTATTTTCACGATTTTCATCGGAGTAAATTTTTAGCGGGATTTTGCGGTGAATTGCGCCTTGCATATCGATCATAAAATGTGCCAGCGGCATTCCGATAGTTCCTTCTAATGTTTTAAATTCTTTTGGGATTTCGCGGTCGCGGCTGCTGTTATATTCGGTTAATTCTTGACCGGTTTGTATTTTTCGCATATCCACGCCTTCAACCCAATATTCAAATTTCGCAATATTATCATTAGAAACGTCGAGTACGCGCCAGACTTTAACCGATTTGCTATAAGTTTCGACGATTTCGTTGACGCCTTGAATTGTGGTATCGATTTTGAGTTGTTGAACGACGTTCCAGCGGAACACGTCGTCTTTTTGAAATTTGTAACGAAAAAAATATTTCTTTTTATCGTTATTATTATCTGACGTATTGGACGTAATTATTACGGGCGAGTCTGTTGTATTTTTTTTGTTAATTTTTTGATCGCTTGGTTCATCTGGGGTTTGGATAATTTGTTTATTATCTTGTCGATTACATGCGCAAAATAACGGAACACAAAATACATTCGACAAAATTAAAATAACTAATATCTTTTTCATTTTATTTATTCTAGGGAATTTCTAAAAATTTATTTTTTGTAACCGGTCACGGAAATTTTTTTAGCCAATTACTTATTGACGATTTTTGAGGGACAAATGGGACAGGAGGGACAAGAGGGACAAGATGGGCAAGGCAATTTTTTGTTACAAAAAATCGTTTGCTGGATCGAAGGCTTCTCGCCTGCAATTTACCGGAAGGCAAACAAAAAAATCAGTTGAAATATAATTCGCTCAACGGCGCTTGAGTACAACCGCATGCAAGCGAGACGCCTGCGATTCTTCTGACAATTTTTTGTTACAAAAAACTGTTCTCTAGTTTTCTAAAAAGCTACTCCCTATCCCCTAACCCCTATCACCTTTTATACTGCTCGTACTTGAAATTCAGCGATTAAAAAGCGTCAAAGCCTGCCGTCCGAAAGCTAGGCAGGCGAAGGTAAACGAAAACGCAAGTACGAATAGTTTAAAATTTTACCAATTATTTATATTCAAAGTTGCAACGTAATCGTCGAATGTTTCGGCGCGGCGTATTATTCTTATGTCGCCTGATTCTTCTAACAATAATTCGGCGCAACGTAATTTGCCGTTGTATTGGAATCCCATTGAATATCCATGAGCGCCCGCATCGTGAATTACAAGCAAATCTCCAATATCCAAAACCGGTAAATTTCTGTCTATCGCAAATTTATCGCAATTTTCACAAAGAGAACCGACTACGTCAACCGTTTCATTAGAATAACCATCGACGTTAGATTTGCCGACTACGGTAATATGATGATAAGCGCCATACATGCCCGGTCGCATCAAATTTGCCATCGACGCATCAACGCCAACATATTTTTTGTACGTATCTTTTTTGTGAATAACCCGCGTAACCAAAACGCCCGCTTCCGCCGCAACAAGACGACCCGATTCCGTAAAAATTTTACAAGATAAATCGCCGCCGTCAAAAAATTTATTATACTCGCCGCTAATCGCTCGACCTATCTTGAGCAAGTCAAGCGGCGTCTGCTCCGGCTTATAAGCGACGCCAAAACCGCCGCCAAGATTCACAAAACTAATATTCACGCCAACACGATCCCGCAACTCCACAATCCGCTCAAATAACGACCGCGCCGTCAAAACAAAAAACTCCTCGTCCAATAAATTCGACGCTATCATCGTATGAAGCCCAAATCGTTTAACGCCCTTCGATTTCGCCGCCGCAAATGCAACCGCCAACTGTTCCGTCGTTAAACCATACTTCGCCTCGACAGGATTGCCAATCACACTCGAAACATTATACAGCGCTCCCGGATTCCATCGAAAACAAATAACTTCCGGCAAACCGCCGCAACCTTCCAATATCCCTAAATCGCTAATATCATCAAGATTGATAATCGCATTCAATTTCTTCGCATACGCATACTCCGAAACCGGCGTGTCATTCGACGTAAACATAATATCATCGCCAACTATACCAAGACGCTCGCAAATCAATAACTCGCACAAACTCGAACAATCGCAACCCAAGCCCTCGCTACGAAATATCTTCAATAACTCCGGATTCGGATTCGCTTTCACCGCAAAATATTCCTTATAACCGGCGTTCCATTCAAACGCCCGATTAAAAAGCCGCGCCTTTTCACGCAACATCCGCTCGTCATAAAGATAAAACGGCGTCGGATATTGATCGGCAAGCAATCTAATAAACTCATCCGAATATTTAAGTTCTTTTGTCATATTTTTTGTTACAATAATTTTGTAAATTTTTTGGTAACCGTTCACGAAATTTTAAACGGACAATATTTAAAACAGTTACGCAATATAACGCAACAAACTATTTTGATCAACATATAACGCAAGGCAAGTTCTAAAAATTCATTTGTTCAGGTAGGCGGCGTTTTGCTGAAACGCCGCAGTAGAGTTTACGACATCGATAAATTTTATTACTTCATAATGTCTAAAATATATCTATTTTTTGCACGTTATGAATTATTGAAATTTAATAATTATTTTGCGCGTAATGCGGCACAAAAAATAAACGCAGCGGCGAAACGCCGCCTACCTTTTTGCAAAAAAATGAATTTTTAGAGACGCCCGAAAATTGTACCGCTACACCATACACCCTACTCCCTAAAATCTAACGCTTAAATTTACGTGAACGATTACCTAATTCTTAATTTCTAATTTCTCACGGACGCCGAATGACGATTCTTAAGTCGCATACGTTTGTTCCGGTGATTCCTGTTTTTATTAAGGTATTCAATTGTTTGAAAAAGTTGTATGCGTCGTTTCGTTTTAAGAAATGTTCAGGATTAAAATTTTCATCTTGCTTTATTTTTTCATTCATAACTTTCCACACAACCGGATCAATCCACGCCCCCGCCGCATCTGTCGGTCCATCTTCCCCATCCGTACTGCCCGCAAGCATTGCCAGCGGAATTTGCCCGTCGCCATACATTGATAATAATTTACACGCCGCCGCTAAAATTAATTGCTGATTCCGTCCGCCGTCGCCGCGTAACTCTTGCGCTACTAACTTTACTACCGGCTCGCCGCCATGAACCAAACAATCCACATCCGCCCCAAACATCCCTAAACCCAACCGAACCAACTCATAACCCACATCTTCCGCAAAACCCTCCAAAACAACCGCCGAAAACATCGTTTGCCTATAACCCCGCCGCAACGCCTCCAACCCCGCCGCCTCAACCGCTAACGCATTATTGCCAATAATAATATTACGCACAAATCCACCATCAACGTCAAATAACTTGTCCGGTAAATTATTTGATAAATCATTTGTCAAATTATCCGCTAAATTATTTTTCAAACCGCCCGAAAACTCGCCCAATGAATCGCCCAACAATTCAACATGAAACTTGTTTGACTCATCACTAATATTACTCGCCGAATTATTTGATGCGTTTTTTGACGTATTATTTGACGTATTATTTGACATGTTTTTTGACATGTTTTTTGACGTAGCCCTATCAATTTGCAACGATGAATTATTACCGCCTAACTCCGATTGCATACTCTTTGCCCGAAACTCAACATAATCAAAAACACGCTTCAAGCTCTCATTTTGAGATAGAACATTTTGCCCGTTGCACAAGAATTTTTTCAATACATTCAGAGCGTCAATCGCCGTACTAGCGCTGTCAACAGTAACCCCCGACGCAATTACATCAAGCGGATCGCCAAGCACATCAGATAATATCAAACTAATTAAACGCTTCCCCCTACAAAGCCGCTTCAGACCGCCGCCCTTGATACGACTAATAACCTTTCGCACCGTGTTAATCTCCCGTATCGTCGCACCCGCAGCGCCCAAAAATCGCACCAACTCACACTTGTCCACAAGCGAAATCCCCACAACCGGCGCCGGCAATAACGCCGAACCGCCGCCAGAAATAAGACAAATACATAAATCAAACCGCGTAAGCGAACCCACAATACGCATAATTTCACCCGTCCCATAAACCGCCTCCAACGTCGGCTCATTCACACCAGACGGACGCGCCGCATGAAGATGTATCTTGCCCAACGACTTCGCACAATCATTCGGAACATTGACCCAACCCGAAATCTCAACCTTGCCCGCAACCGGACTCAACACCCGCAACAAACTCTCCGCCATAGCGCCAGACGCCTTGCCGCCGCCAACAACAATAATACGATCAATACCAGAAAAAGAATATTGCTCACAACCGCCTACACCGCCAACCTCTATACTATAATCCCGCCTGTCAATATTACGCACGTCCTCCGGCAAAAGCAAACGAACATTGTTACAAATCAACCTGTCCGTACAAACGCCATCAACACCGGCACGCCATATCGCTAACAAATCATCACGCAATTTAAACATATTAAATTAAATTCGGAATTCGGAATTAAAAATTCTGATTTCAAATTTAAAATAATCTTTATAATCTGCATAATCTGTGGACAAAAAAATTCGATCCACTGATTACGCAGATTAAAAAGATTTTTTAATTCCGAATTTTTAAAAAAGTTATTTGTAAAATTTTCTTACGCGTATGATAGAATCAAAACCAGATAATTTTAGGCATTCGTCAAAACACGCTAACGCTTCATCGCCTTCTGACAAGATGTTGTAATTCCGCTTAACCGAACCGACGACGTAATCCAAACCTAACGGCATAGCCCGCGTTAAAAAAGCGCTCTCCAAAGGACTCTTCACCGGCATACCATTAACCTTACGCTTCGGCGGCAGCATTACCGTAAAATTACTTAACCCCACCGACGCATGAAACCCCGAAAAATCCTTGTCCTCACTCATCATCTTCAACGCGCCCATTAAACGCACTAAATTACCTTCGCTGTCCGAACCTATCGGCGCAATTCCAGGATCAAAAATTAAATCGTCATTCGGTATCCCAAAACGATGCGCCTCCAATAACATTAAACGCGCCGCCTCATACGTCTCCTCCGCCGTCCTACACGAACCATGAACCGATTCCGAAATCAATAAAATCGGACGAAACGGTTTCGACTTGTACAACTCAAACATCTCCAAACGTAACGGCGAAATCGAATTCAATATCGGCTTGCCCGCCGCATCGTCATAAACCAATAAACCCGCCGCCGCTAACTCCGGATCCGGCGTGTCTATCGATAACGGCTTCTCCGTCGCCTTTTGCACTTCGCTAATTATCGTAACAAAAAAATCAGACGACCTGCCGCCAACATTAACGTCAATATACGAAGCGCCGCCGTCCGCCTGCGACTTCGCCAACAACTTGATACTGTCAATATCGCCCGCATCAAAAAATGCACAAGTCGAAGGAACCGAATCATTAATCGATTCGCCTATAATATGTAAATTTGGAATAGACATCTTAAATTAAAAGTTAAAGGAATGGTTTTTAAAATTCGGAATTAGTGAGCATTCACGGAAATTTGTTATTAAATTACGTTTTGACAATTTTTTTTAGGGACAAGTGGGACATGAGGGACAATTTTTTATAACAAAAAATTGAGGAACGCAACCGTCTCGGCTGCAATTTGCCGCAAGGTAAATAAAAAAACTGTTGTGATGTAAACCTCGCTCGTTGGCGGTTGAGTACAACCGCATGCAGGCAAGACGCCCGCAATCCTGCTGACAATCTTTATTAACAAAATTGTTATTAGTTTTCCAAAAAACTACTCACTAACCCACTAAAACATGTCGCTTAAATTTCCGTGAACTGTTGCCGGAATTATTGGTGATACGGAATTTTTGTTACAAAAAATCATTTACAATCTTGATCATTTACAATCTTGCAACGTTAATCGGATTTAGTTGACGTATAATTCTCTTGTCTTCAAGCGAGCATAAAGCGGCAAGCACTTGCGAAGTTGAGAATCCAGTCGCCAAAACAATAGAGTCCAAAGACGACGACGTTTCTCCGACATGATTTAACACTTCACGCTCAATATCATTCAATTCAATTTCTCGCGGATGCCGAATCGTTTTGTCCGTATCCAACAACGACACCGGCTTCCGCATTGGTCCTAACACGTTCAAAATATCATCGACAGATTCCATAAGATAAGCGCCGTCTCTAATCAATTGATTACAACCTCGCGACAACTCCGATTCAATTGATCCCGGCACCGCAAAAATATCTTTGCCCTGCTCGCTCGCTAACCTTGCCGAAATCATCGCCCCGCTCTTCAACGGCGCTTCGACAACAACAACGCCTAACGCCAATCCGCAAACAATCCTGTTCCTTTGCGGAAACGTCCATTTTGTCGATCTTGTCAACGGCGCATATTCGCTGATAATTGCGCCGCCGGATTGCACAATTTGCTCCGCCAACTCTGCATGTTGCGGCGGATACACTTGCAATAACCCGCTGCCCAAAACCGCAATCGTGCGACCGCCAACCTTCAACGCCGCACGATGCGCATGACCGTCAACTCCAATCGCAAGCCCGCTAATTATCGTAAAACCAGCCTTCGCTATCGCCGACGAAAGCCGATTCGTTTGACGCTCGCCATAAGACGAAATCCGACGCGTGCCAACAACCGCTATCGAAAAAGAATCATTCGACGACAAAACTCCACGCACATAAAGCAACGGCGGAGGATCCGCTATCGCTTTAAGAGATTCAGGATAACGCACGTCGTAAATCGGAATTATATCTATCAACTTACGACGGCAAAGATCAACTATCAACGTAGGATCAATATCTTTACGCGCCGAAATTATACGATCCGCAACCGCAGATTTCAAAAACTCAAATTCGCATAACCCGCTACGAGAAACGCCCAACACAGCCGTCGAACTACCAAAATGACCAACAAGACGATGATACGTCAACGAACCAATACCATCAACTTGAGAAAGTATAATATCGTCAAATAATAACTCATCCGCATAAAAATCGCCCGATTTATCCTTGCCAGTCATAACTTAAAAATATACGGATCGTAACTTGATCCAAAAAATAAACGCCCAACTAAATAATTACATTTTTTGTAACAATAAATAAAACGTAACCGTTCACAAAATTTAAGCGCTAGGTTTTAGGGGATAGGAAAAAATAGGATATAGTTTTTTGTAAGTATTGAGCAGTCGTAATTATTTTTTGTAACGATAATTTTAATTGCATTTCGCCCCATCAAGACTAATATAAATAAATTTCAATCAAAAAAATAAATATGCACTGAATAGTTGCAAATCGCCAAACATAATTTGCTAAAAAAATTTCCGTGAACAATTGCAATAAAACAATACGACGGCTTCAATATCACGCTCTACAACCCACAAAAAAACTCATCAAAATAATTCGACCGAACATTATAAAATAATAGCCCCAAAAGACAAGTAGTAACCAAAATCAATCGCACATACGCTACGTTTTATTATACCCCTTCACGGAGATCCGTTTAACAAAATACGTATTGGAAATTTTTTGAAGGACAAGTGGGACAATTTTTTGTAATAATAATCTGTTCTCTAAAATTTTTAAACGGTTCTTACTTGAGTTTGCGTTTACCGGCGCCTGCCTAGTTATCGGACGGCAGGCTTTGACATACTATCAAGAAATCGCAATAGTTGGATTAACGTATGAAAATTTTCTTGCATTGTTTGGTCTAGTTCTTTAAATTCTTTTTTGCCAATAATTTTTTCTAAGAATAACTCGGCTGATTTATAATCGCCTCGATCATAATGCCATTCAGCAGTACTAATATCAAAATTACTATCAAGCGCCGAAATAGAATAAATTGAAGGCGTAAGTCTCGTATGCGCGGCATTATCATTCAGTAAATATTCTTTATTGATCTCCAACCAAATTGTGTCCGCTTTAATAATTTCTTCGTAACTCGATTTCGGTAAATATGAAATTCGCGATTCGTAAATCAGTATTCTTAATTGAGTATGAATTTTCCATTTCCAATTTAACAACAGTCTCTCGTTAAAATCTAAAGCCCGCTGACAATAATCAACAACGTTAAGCATATCATTCTCCTGAAATGATTTTTCAGCAAAATATAGACACAATTTAACTCTTTGATCTTGAACTTCGTTACTTGCCATTTTAGTAGATAGTTCTGGTTCATATTTACAAGCCAACTCAAAATCAGACAATGCTAATTCTAGATCATTTTTAGCCAAGTAACAATTTCCACGATAAAAACATATAACGCCTGCCATAGAATTTCTTCTTTTTGCTCTAGCCCAAGTGATGGCTTCTGTAAAATATTTAATCGCATTGTCATAATCTCCAACCGCAAAACATCTATTCCCCTGTTTTACAAACTCGCTATATTCTTTGTACGGATTAAGTTTTTGCTCAACAGCAGTAAAACCTTTGTCAATAGCAATCTTTATTCCGAAAAAAATAATAAACATCAAAACAAAAATAAAAAACCAAATTACTACATGATGTAATATTGAATAAATATTTAGAGTCGGTTTGTCTGAATGAATATTTGTTTTAATATTTTTTTCTTTTTGATTGTTTGAATTTTTTGTTTGATGCGGATCAAACGAATAGATGTCATATTTATTTCGCATATTTTTTGGTAACCGTTCACGAAAATTTAAACGCTAGGTTTTAGGGTGTAGTTTTTTGTAAGTCTTTAGCATTCGTAATTATTTTTTGTAACGATAATTTTAATTGTATTTCGCCCCATCGGGGCAATAGCATTAGCGTAGGGCAGCGCCCTATGAAATAAATGTAACGTCCAAAAACATTAGCCCTGTAAGGGCGATAGCCGTCAGACGTTATTGGCTTGCGCCCTTACAGGGCTTGCGTCATTCGGTAATTTCCATAGGGCGCTGCCCTACGCTAATGCTTGTCGCCCCGATGGGGCTAATATAAACAAATTTCGATCCAAAAAATAAATATGTACTGAATATACTATTCACACTTTAAAATGCGTTTTTTAATTTTATTTTTTGTAACGCTAATTGTAACTATTTTCGCTCTGATAAGGGCAACGCGTAACAGCCCCAAAAGGGACGACATGCAACGTAATTTATTGATCAAAAAATTCGATACTCAATACTTGTGCGTATTTTTTAAAAAAACGCAATCTAAAGTGCGAATAGTATCATTGCCAATCGCCCAATACATAATTTGCTAAAAAAATTTTCGTGAACGGTTACTTTTTTTCAACTGATGTAAAAGCGTCAAAGCCTGCCGCCCGAAAACTAGGCAGACAACGGGAAATTGCAAACTCAAGTATGAACAGTTTAGAAAACCTTCGCGAGACCAAAATATCACGTTGCACCAAAACAAATATCCCACGAACTCTTTCCATTGACTGCTAACCGTCGGCTATTTGCAGCCGATACGGTTGCGTTCTTTCTGTAAGATAATTCCGAAATTATCTGTGGTCGTGTAAAACGATTCTTATATTGCTTTGGCGATATAATTGATGTAATGTTTTTTCGTTTAGTTCTGATGTTTGGTGCGTTGCGACGGTTTTGTTTACGCAAATAACGCTTTTGACACAACGGGCTACAAACCTTACATCGTGCGAAACCATAATAATTGTCATCGTTTTGTTTAATTCAGTTAAAATGTCGCATAAAATCCGTTCTGAACTTGCGTCGATATTATTGGTAGGTTCGTCCAGCAATAACAATTTCGGCTCGCTACAGATTGCTCTTGCAATTAAGACGCGTTGACGTTGTCCGCCGGATAAATTACCAAAAGGCGTATTTGCAAAATCGTCTAATTGCAATTTTTGTAACGCAGCCATCGCCGCAACACGGTCTGATTGCGTATATCTGAAACAGTTGACCAAACTAGACAAAAAACCACACCGCCCAAGACGACCCATCAACACCACGTCTAACGCCGAAATCGGAAAATGTAAATCTACCGACAAATGTTGCGGCGTATAACCTACACGCGATAACATTACTTTCGGCTCGCAACCAAAAAGTTTAATCACGCCTACATCCGGCTTTAATATGCCTACCATCAACTTCAAAAGAGTCGTCTTCCCGCCCCCATTCGGCCCAACCACCGACACAAAATCACCACTATAAACCGAAAACGTCGCATCCTGCAATACCACAGGAGACGAATACGAAAAAGTAACCGAATTAAATTGAACAACTGATTCCATTGCCATTGGATTAAATAGAATGAAAAGGAAATTCGGAATTATTTTTAAAATCTTTAATTCAGAATTGGAAGGAACGCAACCGTCTCGGCTACATGTAACCAACGGCTACCAATATTACAGTTGAGACCAAAACGTATAGCCGAGATCGTTACAGTCCTTCTGCAACAATGCCGCATTTTTGAGGGACAAATGGGACAAAGTTAATTTACAATTGGCGCCTTCTAATAACCGGTTTTTTATTTAGCGCCGAGAACACAAAATTCACAGAGAAGAAAATTTTCAAAAATTATTTTATATAAAACGTCAATTATAATATTCAATAACATTTTGATTACAATTAAAATTTTCCTCTGTGTTCTCTGTGTTCTCTGTGTCCTCTGTGGTTAATAAAAATAAATTTGTGGTTTTTAGAAGTTACCAATTTTGAAATTAAAATCTTATAACCGTTCACGTAAATTTAATCAAAAGATTTTTAGGGGATAAGGTATATCTGGTCAGATGGGACAAATATTTATTGTTACAAAAAATCTATCCCCTATCCCCTATACTGCTCGTACTTGAAATTCAGCGATTTAAAAGCGTCAAAGCCTGCCGTCCGAAAGCTAGGCAGGCGAAGGTAAACGCAAACTCAAGTACGAATAGTATAAAACTCTACGCTTCTAAAATCTCGTGAACGGTTGCAAAATCTTTAATTCCGCATTCCAAATTCCGAATTAAAAAAGCTATCTTCCGCCTTTGAAAAAGTTTTTTAATAGATTTGCGGCGGCGTCTCGGCTTGTTTCTGGTTTTGTTGTTTGGTTTGTTTTGTTGTTTTCAGGAGTTTCAATATTTGACGCCGTCGCTTCCTTGTGTTCTCTCAACGACTCCAACATGTCCGCAACATCTATCGTTTTCGTCTCCTGATCCGCATCGACGCCATTTCCACTAGACGACGAAAGCCAATCGGCAATCTCCGATTCGCCTTCTTGTCCCGTATTTGACGCTTGCGACTGTATCTCAACCGTTCTTGTTACAGCGTCGCTTACCGATTCTACACGCGGTTTCTTTTGACCGTTCACCGCAACCGATAAATGCACGAAAAACTCCAACGGACCAACCGAAATTTTGTCTCCGTGATGCAATTCTTGCTCCGTCGCTACACGGACGCCATTGATAAACACGCCATTCTTACTGCCAAGATCACGAAGCGCCACATACCCGTCTTCCAAAATTATAGCGCAGTGATACCTGCTGATAAGTTCGCTACGCGGCTTCAAATTACAGTCGTCAGCCCTGCCTATAATAAACTTCGGTCCAGAAATCGGAATCACTTGACCCGCCTTACTGCCACCGGCAACAACTAATTGAACATCCATAGTTACACCAATTTTCTTATGTTAAATTTGTTATCGTACAACCATTCACTATTACGTCTCACTCTTACATCGCCATTCTCTTGCAAAAAAAACATTCGCCCAATATCCGCATTTCGTAGTTCACACAAAAATAAACCACAAAAAATATAACAAAATATCTTAAACTCATCCGCAAAAAAATCAATACCACAGAAAACTAGAAATAAAACGCAAAAACACAAAGAACACGGGACTCAAATGACAGGAGGTAACTTCTAAAAACCACAAATTTATTTTTATTAACCACAGAGAACACAGAGGAAAATTTTAATTGCAATCAAAATATTTTTGAATATTGGGTATCTCTAAAAATTCATTTGTCCAGGTAGGCGGCGTTTCGCCGAAACGCCGCAATGCGTCCAAAATAATTATTAAATTTTAATAATTCATAACGTAAAATATATGTATTTTAAACGTTGTGAAATATTAAAATTTATTGATAGCATAAACTCCATTGCGGCCCAAAAAATAAACACAGCGGCGAAACACCGCCTACCTTTTTGTAAAAAATTGAATTTTTAGAGATACCCTTAATTTAATTTAATTTAATTCTGAATAATCTACGCAATCCGTAAATCGATTTAAGGCAAAGAAACAACTTCGCCTTTACCGCTTGTGCTTAATGCCCGCCAAATTTCCAGCGTAATCGAATCGTTAATATAGTGTACGCTTCCATCTGCGTAACACGCATTTAATCCGTTTGTATGATTACTGCTTGAAAAGTTGTAATTTGAATTTGCGGCGCTGCGTACCCAGTTTCCGGGTACTCCAAAATTTGGCGTGTAGTATGTTGAAAACCCCGTTGCTGTTCCACGTGAAGACAGCCAAGGAAAACCGCGACTACCGGAGCCGGACGGCGGATTCGCTTGCGCATACGCCAACAAATCAACATTGGCATAATTTGACGGAGTCGAAGCATTCGCCGCATCCACATAATTCATTCGCCGCCATGCGCGGCGGTCTGTTGTTGTTCCTGGATCATTCGCAAACGCTAACAAAGTTTCTGAAAGCGCAAGCGTATTACTTGTTCCGTCGCTAACGTGATCAAGCGATCCAGTTTGTCTGCTGAAAAGACCGTCTGTTATTGTTACGTTGCCGATTGCGTAAAACTCATCAATTGCCGTTCCGTTACAATAAACATAATTCGTACCGGCTGCATTACGTAATCCTGCCGGATCCGGTCCCGCCGTTCCAGTCAATTTTGTTTTCCTTTCCGATTCGCTCGGACAATTTAACATCCCAAATTGTAATTCCAGAATCGCAACAACATCAGGATGCATACTCGACAAAAAGGTATAAACAGGAATGCCAGGCGTGAACGACGCTAACATTGCGCCTTGCTCAATGAAAGGTAAAACGCGAACATGAATCGACAGGTCGGTATTACCGCCTGCAAAACTTGCCCAAGTAATATTCTCTTCCATTTTTGGCAAGACGGTATAAGCGTCGTGATAATTGTGTAGCGCTAACCCGTATTGTTTTTGGTTATTTGAGCAAGCCATTCTTCTTGCGGCTTCTCTTGCGGCTTGTACTGCGGGTAATAATAAGGCGATTAAAATTCCAATAATCGCTATCACTACCAATAACTCAACTAACGTAAATCCGAAAAATTTACGCGCAATTTGAAAACTAATTTTCATCTAAATTTTACTCCTATGTTTTCACGAAATTTTTTTTAAGGGACAAGAGGGACAAGTGGGACAGGGGGGACTGGAGGGACAAATTTTTGTTACAAAAAATCATCGGCAGGATCGCGGGCGTCTCGGCTGTGTTCCTTCAGGTTCGCAGGCGGAACGCTTGCATCCCAGGATCGCGGGCGTCTCGCCTGCATGCGGTTGTACTCAACCGCTAATGAGCGAGGTTTTGATCTCAAGCGCCTTTTTGTTTGCCTTGCGGCAAAGTGCAGGCGGGACGCCCGCGATCCG
>JAISLW010000407.1 GCA_031277105.1 Planctomycetaceae bacterium
AAAAGCGAAACGGAATTAGAACAACAATTACTCGCCGACACAATTAAAGAACTACTTTCGTATGCGGTTGGTTGTATGATGGGACGTTATAGTTTAGACGAGCCGGGTCTGATTTATGCTAGCGCCGGTAATATAGATTTTGATTTTTCACGTTACAAGAAGTTTCCCGCCGACGACGATGGAATCGTTCCGGTTCTTGATACGGATTGGTATTTTTACGATGATATTGTTAAACGTTTTCATGAATTTTTGCAAGTTGTATTCGGCGACAAATATTTGACTGAAAATATACAATTTATTGAGTCGGTATTAGATAAAAATATCCGCGATTTTTTTGTTAAAGATTTTTATTCCGACCATCTCAAACGTTACAAAAAAAGACCTATCTACTGGCTCTTTACCAGCGGCAGAAATAAAGGTTTTCAAAGCCTGGTTTATTTACATCGTTACAACGCCGCAACGTTACCGCGCATGCGTACCAGATATGTAATTCCACTTACCGGACGAATTCGTAAACGCATCGACGATATTGAAGAGTCGCTTAAAAATATTGAAACGACAAACCAACATAATAAACGGCGTTTGGAAAGAGAACGCGAACAACTTAATAAACAGCTAAACGAAATTAAAATATTCGACGACAAACTCCGCCACGCAACCGATAAAAAAATAGAAATTGATCTCGACGACGGCGTTAAAGTCAATTACGCTAAATTCGGCGATTTATTATCCGACGTTAAAAACGTTACCGGCAACACAACGGAGGACTATACAGATCGTACTTGAAATTCAGCGATTTAAAAGCGTCAAAGCCTGCCGTCCGAAAGCTAGGCAGGCGAAGGTAAACGCAAACTCAAGTACGAATAGTTTAATATAGTTCGCACTTGAAATTCATTGGTGTAAATACGTCAAAGCCTGCCGCCAATAACTAATCAGGCGACGGTAAACTCAAATTAAAGTACTAATAGTTTAAAATAATGGAAATGACGCAAATTATCGAATCGTTAAATAAAATTTATCAACAAAAAAAACATCGAATCGTTTTTTGGCAAGATCAAGAACGCGCATTTGAATCTGAAATTGATAAGATTCAGATTGAAGACGTTGAGTTGATACGCTTGGAGCAGATTGGACACTTTGCGCTGAAGATTTTAATTGAGATAACAAAACCGCAGCAAAAATTCCTAATTTATTCTACATCCGAACCCCCCAATGACAAAGACGATTTTTTACTTGATATTCGCTATTATTGTTACAAATTTAACGTTGACCGAGCGACAATTCTATTAAATGAACTCGGTTTAACGCGTCTGCAACTTGTTAAGTATCTTAAATCGCGTCAAAAATTCTTTACCGACAAACGACTAGATAGCCTCAAAAAAATAATCAGTCCCGACGACGAAGAAATCGATATAGACCGCAAGATGCTCGCAGTAATTGTAGAATCCGGTCAAGACGATTTCCACAGTATAGTTCGCGCAATTTTCAAATCATACGCTGAAGAAGAATTTATTGATTTTGAAACGCCGTCTGATATATGGCAATCGATAGTAGAATACGGTTTGCACGACGCCTTTTGGGACTTGTCCAAACAAACGTTTATCTTTACGGACGCCGATCCGACGCCGGAAAAATTATTGATACAACTATTCGTTTCAGATTTTATATATCATATTCACGGACAATTGCCGGTTTCATTGACTGAATTACGCTTACCAACCGCCGGAGAAAGTAATGCCGTTATATGCCTCGCCCATTGGCGCGATAGTAGCGGCCAAGCCAAAAACTATAATAAACTTGCAGAATACGTCGCCGATAAACTCAATATTGATGAAAAAATCAATGATCTACAACTAGACGATTTGAAAGATTCTGTTACCTTTCCTCAAATAGAAAATCAAATATGGCAAAAACTTTTCCAACATTTTAATGCCAATAAAAACAATCCCGATGTTAAATTTTATCGTACAACAGCAGATAACCGCCAACAAAAACATTGGATAAATTCGCAATCTATATCCGAAAAAAATCGCAAAAGCCAACGCGCCGCTTACGAGTTAATAGCGATTGCCGCCGAACTATTCAACTTGGCAAAACAATATTCCAATTTAAACGATTTCAATTGCGATACCGCTACCGAGATGTTTAACCTTTATACCAATGAATTATACAAATATGACCAGCTTTATCGCCGCTTCTTTTCAAATGCAGGTCTTGTTAGCGTTGATTTTGTTTATCTGGATCAAGTGCAAACTTTTTGTAATGAAATAGACGACGTTTATTGTAACAAATATATTTCATCGCTTGCCGACAAATGGAATCGCTTCCTTGAAGATGGTTTACTTGACAATTGGCAAATTGACGGCGTTTATAATCAATATGGATTTTTTGATCGCTATGTTGGCAAAGAGACGAGCGAACATCGTGTTTTTGTAATAATAAGCGACGCCTTTCGCTACGCAGCCGCCGACGAGTTAAAAAATGAAATCAACAATACAACCAACGACTCAAAGCAACATTTTCATGCGGAGATAAAACCAATGTTAGGCGTTGTTCCATCTTATACCGCGCTTGGTATGGCTGCGTTATTGCCGCATCGCGAGCTTTCATATAAAGACAACGGCGATATTTATGCCGACGATCTCTCGACAGCCGGCATCGATAACCGCAATAAAATCCTTGCCAAAACAAACGGAATTGCCATTCATGCCGAAGAACTACTATCAAAAAATCGCAACGAAGGACGCAAATGTATTGATAGTAAAATACGAGTTGTTTATATTTATCACAACGTTATCGATTCGCACGGCGACAACGCCTCAACCGAAAACGAAACATTCAAAGCAACCGACAACACAATTGAAGAACTAATTAAACTTGTTCATTACATATCAAATAACCTAGCCGGCGACCATATTTTTATCACCGCCGATCACGGTTACGTTTATACAACATCAGCGCCCTCCGAAACAAGTAAAAGTAAAAACTCTCCCAAATTAACTAGCAAAATTATTAAAGTAAAAAAACGTTACTTTATCGGCAAAAAATTGACCCGCAATAATAACGCATGGTACGGCAATACAACAAACACCGCCCGCTGTCAAGAAATGGAATTCGGTATAGCCAAAGGTTACAGCCGTTTCAATTTTTCAGGTAGCTCGCGATTTTTTCACGGCGGCGCAATGTTACAGGAAATAGTTATTCCAGTCGTAATCATTCGACGCTTACGGAATAAAAACAATATTGACAAAGTAAAAATAAAAGACGTTAAAATTTTAATATTGGGCGACAGATTCAAAATTACAACTGCACGACATCGCTTTCAATTCGTTCAAGCGGAACCGGTAAATGACCGAACTAAACCGGTTACAGTTAAAATCGCAATTTATGACAATAATAATCAACCGGTCTCTAGTATTGAAACATTGATCTTTAACAGTACCTCTGAAAATCTGGACGATCGCCAGCAATCCGTTTCTTTAACGTTACAAAGCCGCCCCTACGATAAAAAAATAAAACACTACTTAAAACTACATAATACTACGACCAAAGTTGAAATATTAACGCAGGAAGTAATAATTGACCGAATAATGACAGATGAATTTTGATTTTTAAATTGTTCTTAATTTACGTTTACATTCGCCTGCCTAGATTCGGGCGGCGGACTGTTACGCGGCGCCCTTTCATGGCGAAAATTCATTTACAATTATCAATAAAAAAATAAAAAAACGCATTTTAAAGTGTGAATATTATAATAACAATAAAATAACATGTTAAACGAATTATTAGATCAATATTTTGCCGGTAAATTTGTCCGTAAAGATCTTACAAAATTGGTTAGGGAAGGCGCAAATGTTCCGGTTTACGTATTGGAATATTTACTTGGCAGTTATTGTGCTTCCGGCGATCACGAAATAGTTGCGGACGGTCTTGTAACAGTAAAGAAAATTTTATCCGATAATTATGTTCGACCTGACGAAGCGGAAAAAATTAAATCTGTCATTCGTGAACGCGGAAGCCTTAAAATTATCGACAAAGTTACAGTAACGTTAAATGAAAAACGCGACGCTTATGAGGCGCTGCTTTCAAATCTCGGTACAAAAAATGTAGAAATTTCGGCGGGAATTGTCAAGAAATATGAAAAACTGCTTGTTGGCGGTATCTGGGCTTTGGTTACAATGCAATATTTTTTTGAAGAAGGACAAAAGAGCTCGCCATTTATCATCAATGACATTAAACCAATTCAAATGCCAAATATGGATTTGGAAGAACTATTCGAGGGACGACGACAATTTACGGAAGAGCAATGGATTGATTTATTGTTGCGTTCTTGCGGTTACGAACCGACTCAATTTGAACGTCGCGTTAAAATGCATATTCTATGCCGAATGATTCCGTTTGTAGAAAATAATTATAACGTCTGCGAGCTTGGTCCACGCGGAACTGGTAAAAGCCATATTTACAAAGAAATTAGTCCCAATAGTATTTTAGTTTCCGGCGGGCAAACTACCGTAGCGAATTTATTTTATAATCTTGCTCGGCGTCAAGTTGGTTTGGTCGGCTTGTGGGATGTTGTTGCTTTTGACGAAGTTGCAGGTATTGCGTTCAAGGATAACGACGGCGTACAAATAATGAAAGATTATATGGCAAGCGGCTCTTTTGCGAGAGGTCGCGATTCAATCAACGCTTCCGCTTCGATGGTATTTGTCGGTAACATTAATCAATCAGTTGATACGTTGGTGAAGACGAGTCATCTTCTTGTTCCTTTTCCAGACGCTATGATAGACTCGGCTTTTTTTGACAGATTTCATGCTTATATTCCAGGTTGGGAGATTCCGAAAATGCGACCTGAATATTTTACAGACGGATACGGGCTGATAGTTGATTATCTTGCTGAATGGTTTCGTGAAATGCGAAAACGTAACTTCGGAGATGCAATAAATAAATACTTCAAATTAGGACGAGACTTAAATCAACGAGATGTAATTGCAGTAAAACATACTGTTTCAGGGTTGCTCAAATTACTTTACCCGCACGAACAATACGATAAGGAATCTGTACGTTGTTGTTTAGAATACGCTTTGGAATTACGCCGCCGTATAAAAGAACAACTCAAAAAAATCGGCGGTATGGAATTTTACGACGTACATTTTTCGTACATTGACGTGGAAACTTTGGAAGAGCGGTTTATTGGCGTTCCAGAACAGGGTAGCGATAAATTGATTCCAGACGGGTTGCTTAATTCGGGTTCTTTACATACAGTTTTATCTGGAACGAATGGATATTATGGACTCTATCGAATAGAAACTCAAATAACAGCGGGCAACGGCACGCTAAAGACGTCTGGTTTTGGCACAAACGCTCTTGCGAAGGAAGCGGTAAAAGTCGGTTTCGATTATTTTAAGGCGAATGCGAATCATATTAGTGCATCGATTAAAGTTTCAGAGCATGATTATCATATTCATCTTGTTGAGTTACACAATACGGGGGCGCCGAATGCAATGACATTGATAACGTTTATTGCGTTGTGCTCGGTTGTAATTAGTAAACCAGTACAACCGCAAATAGTTATTTTAGGTAATATGAGTCTTGGAGGAAGTATCATTCCTGTTGAGAATCTTGCGGAATCGTTACAAGTCGCTCATAATTCAGGGGCAAAACGGATATTGTTACCAATGTCAAGCGTCAGAGACATACCAACTGTTCCAGGCGAACTATTTGCAAAATTCCAAACTGGATTCTACGCAGACCCAAAAGATGCAGTATTCAAAGCGCTCGGAGTAGAATAATTTGTAACCGCTCACGTAAAGTTAATCAAATGAATTTTTAGAGATGCCCTATAACAGTACAAGGAACAGAAATAACCGTAATTTCGGCAAATAATGCCGATTATATTTCTTTGACCGACATGGCACATAGCCAAATGGAAGAACACATTATCTTCAAATGGCTCAGTCTGAAAAGCGCTATCGAATATGTAGGTGAATGTGAAATCCTGTTCAATCCCAATTTTAATTGTACCGAACTCGGTATAATTAAAAATTCAGCAGGAAGTAATAATTTTGTCTTGTCGGCGATTATGCTACGTTGGAACAGTTGGTAGTTTTGTCAAACATGGAAAGCATCAACGCCCTGCTAATTCGACAAGGACTTGTACAAGGAGAACGATTAATACAACTCAACACCGTCGCCATTACGCAAATGAAATCGTTGCTGGATAACCAAAATCTCGCTAAACGATTAAATAAATGAATGATTTTTTTGTGTTATATTTGCAAAAATTATTTTAAGTAAAGAACAATGAGTAAAAAAGAAACAATAACTGTACAAGGAACAGAAATAACCGTGATACAAAGGAACAAGAATGATTACATTTCTTTGACCGATATGGCTGGTTACAAGGACACATTAGATGCTCGAATTGTAGTTTCCAACTGGATGAGCAGTCGGTACACACTTGAATTTTTAGGCGTTTGGGAACAAGTCAATAACCCCGATTTTAACCGTATGGAATTCCATACGGTTAAAAATGCCGACGGACGCTTGGTTTTAACGCCGAAACGATGGGTAGAATTAACCAATGCTATTGGAATTTTTTCAAAATCAGGACGCTATGGCGGTGGAATTTTCGCCCACAAGGATATTGCTTTTGAGTTTGGAACATGGCTGTCGGCGGAATTTAAATATTATCTTATCAAGGAATTTCAGCGTCTCAAAGAAGACGAGCAACAGCGTCTTTCATTGGAATGGAATTTGCAACGTACTTTATCGAAAATCAACTATCGCATCCACACCGACGCTATTAAAGAGCAGCTTATTCCCGCAACAGTCACCAAAGATCAAGCCTTGACTGTTTACGCTTCGGAAGCCGATTTGTTGAATGTTGCATTGTTCGGCAAAACAGCCGCACAATGGCGTGCCGAAAATCCCGAAAACAAAGGCGGCAACGTCCGCGATTATGCTACATTGGAACAATTGGTAGTTTTGTCAAACATGGAAAGCATCAACGCCCTGCTAATTCGACAAGGACTTGTACAAGGAGAACGATTAATACAACTCAACACCGTTGCCATTACGCAAATGAAATCATTGCTGGATAACCAAAATCTCGCTAAACGATTGAATAAATGAATGATTTTTTTGTGCTATATTTGCAAAAATTATTTTAAGTAAAGAACAATGAGTAAAAAAGAAACAATAACTGTACAAGGAACAGAAATTATTCTCTACGAAGAAAAGAAAGGCGATTTTATATCAATAACCGATATTGCCCGCTATCGCGATAAAGAACGTAGCGATTATATATTACAGAACTGGATGCGCAACCGAAGTACTATTGAATTTATTGGGTTATGGGAACAATTTAACAATCCTGTTTTTAATTCCATCGAATTCGATGGAATTAAAAACATGTCAGGCTCAAACGGTTTTTCCTTGACCCCTAAACGTTGGATAGAAAGCACTAATGCTATAGGAATCGTATCAAAAACAGGACGCTATGGAGGTACATTCGCTCACAAGGATATCGCCTTTGAATTCGCTTCATGGTTAAGCGCCGAATTTAAGTTTTACCTTATCCGAGAATTTCAGCGTCTCAAAGAAGACGAGCAGCAGCGTCTTTCATTGGAATGGAATTTGCAACGTACTTTATCGAAAATCAACTATCGCATCCACACCGACGCAATTAAAGAACAACTTATTCCCGCGACAGTCACCAAAGA
>JAISLW010000449.1 GCA_031277105.1 Planctomycetaceae bacterium
ATTTGATTATTTTGTGCAAGTTCTTTTAGATAACTGATCATGTTAGCATCCATATTTTCCGGCGTAGCGTGATCGATTTGCGTCCAATCAATTCTAATAACAGGATAATTTTGCGACCAATCCCATTTGTCGTAAATATAAAGTCCTTCAAATAATTCCTTTTGCCCTTTGAATATCGCCTCCATCGTACTGACCAATAACGATTTACCAAATCGACGAGGACGCGAAAGGAAAAGAACTCTTCCATCCGAAATTAGTTGATAAATAATTTCAGTTTTATCTACGTACAAATAGTTGTCGCTACGCAGAATTTCAAACGACTGTACTCCGATTGGTAATTTTTTCATGACTAATTTTGAACTGTTCATATTTGAATTTACGATTACAAGCGTTTGCCTGGTTATTGGAATGCAGATTTTAATGTTTTTGAATCGCTGAAATTCAAGTACAATCCGTGTAATTATTCTCTTGCGGCTGTTCCGTATTTTGCTTTTAGTTCTTGAAACATTTGTTGGCTGTCTTTTGAGAATGAATTTTTTGCGCCGTTTATTATTGACTGTGCGGAATCGAATCTTGATCTTGCTCTTCCTTCGTCGCCGTTTTGGTCTAGCGCTTTTATTAGGTGTAATACGTATAACGGTCCTTCGCATGACAGTGTTACGGCGCGTTCTAGAACCGGCACTGCGTCAGCCGCTCTGTCCGCATTCAAAAGTATCAAACCCTTCGTATCCAATAGGTCAAGATCGTCAACCTTCGCCTCCAACGCACGGTCTACCATTGCTAGCGCTCCGGCGTGGTCTTTATTTATTTTCGATTTCAACATTGCGAGATTGTTGCTAAATAATAAATTATTCGGCGTAATCTCAAGACCTTTTTCGTACAATGCCATTGCTCGATCCGGTTTATTGCGGACAAGCCAATAATTAGCAAGCACCATAACGATGTCAGGACTGTCAAGTTTTTTAGGTTTAGCGTCAATCTCTTTGAGCGGAATATCAAATCGCACGTTGAATTTACCGGATAAATTATTTTTTAACCGAAACGAACCAATATCAGTTAATTTATCCCATTCAACATGATAGCCGCCTTTAACCGGAGTTACTCTACCGATCTTAACAGGCGTCAACGCGGCGTCGTCCGAAGCGTCTTGAGCCAAAAGAATACCCGAAAACAACGCCGGAAAAATCATAACAATCGCCGCTAATTTGATCATAAAAATCGTATTTTCAAAATTAATTTTTTTCATAATAATTACCCTTTCGTAATTTTAAACTTGTTCTTACTTGAATTTTTGTTTACCGTCGCCTGTCTAGTTATTGCGATCTATCGGGCGGCGGGTTTTGACGTTTTTAAATTCGCTGATTTTCAAGTACGACGCGTATAATCTTTAATTTTTGTAAATTATCCGTAATCAGATATTAGTTATAAAGACAAAGATTATGAAGTCTTTATTTCTAATTTCTAATTATTGTCTGGTTGATTTATTTTTTATTCGTTTTCAAATTCTGTTTCTTCGGGTTCAAAAAATTCGATGCTTTGCGGGTCGGGGATGTCGTTATTTCCGGCGAATTGTATGACGATGGAGAAAACTCTTTTATTTCCTAGATGTATAAATTTATCTTCCGGCACGTCGTTTGCGCTCAATATTAACCTTTCGCCGTTCTCTATTCTGTTCATCAATTTATCAATTCTTTCAAAAACTTTTTCTGACGGTTGTTTTTGTTCTAACAACATGAGCGTCGAAGTCAATAACGCCGGAGTCATCGATGGAAAACGGTCTATCTCATCAAGCAGCAACGTAAACGCTTCGTCGACTCGATCCGCTTTTGCCAATGTTACCGCCAACGGATAAACGTCTATGCCGCCGGACGCCGCTACGGTTCGCAGATGTCTAATTGCGCTGTCGAATATATCGTTATCCAAAAATAACTTGCCCAACTTCCGATGTAGCGACGCAATAAAATCTTTGCTTTCGCCTCTTGACTCTGCTAACGTTATGCAGCGTTGTGCTGTTTTATCGGCGTCTTTGATTTCTTTTTTGTCGATTTGATCGGCGACAAGATTATACATTCGCTGGTAAGGTTGCGGAAAAATTCCTTCTATATCAAGGACGATATTTTGCAATCTTGCCGTAACTCTGAAAGAACGCGCCTCATCAAGTCTGCCGGTAGATTCCAGCAAGGCGATAAATCTGCCCCAAACAAAAGGCAACATATTACCGCGATTGATTGCTTCGCGGTATGCTTCTAATATTTGGTGTTCTGTTTCGGGGTCGAGGCGTTTACCGCTTGCCGCCGACTCTTCGATTGCGGCTTTGAGCAAGTAAGCCAAGTCCCAATCTGACCGTATTGACATGATTGTTTTTTGCAAATCACGCAATTCGTTGTAAGGCGGCGTTTTGCTTTTGAGTAAAATTCTAGCCTGGATATATCGCCAAAATGTTCCTGTCTTTTCGCCTTCGAGGGCTTTGATGCGATCCCTTAATTCGGTTGCTTTTTCAATATTATCTTGATCGATTTCATAGTTTGCCAATGTAAAAAGCGAACTAGGTCCCATTACGTCGGGCGTAGTTTCAAAAGTTGTTTTTAAGCCTTCGTAAATTTTGCTTGCTAGCGATATATTGTTGTCGGCTCTGGGTTGCAGCAATACTTTGAAGCGTTCTTTTTGTGTTTCTGTTAATTTATCGCTTTTTGGAACTTCGTTTGTTATGATGTCGGTGATGCTTTCGTTGTCGCCGCGTCTTGTAGCGTCTCTAATTCTTTCGGCGAAATATGTATATTCGCCGTCTTTCATGCTTCGTATTTCGCTGAGAATACGTTCGTATTCGTCTTTTTGCAATGTTGATGCGTAGATGGATGCGATTGATGCCATGAAGGGCAGGTGTTGCGAGTAGGTTGTCGTCGGTAATTGTTTACCGTCTTTATCGAATTGACGCGGCATTTGTCGTCTTTCGATTTTTTTGAATTTTTGTACTGCATCTAACGTCGCTTTGTTTATTTCGTCGGGATTACCTTTGAGCGACGCTCTTGTAATTTCGATTTGAATAATTGCAATATCGATAATCCAAGGCGCCGATAATTCTGCTCGTTTAGTTTCAAGGTATTGTAAATGTTCGCGTAATTTATCGAGGTCGGCTTCGGTTATCGTGTTTGCAACCATGCAATATCTGAATAAACTTTGAGTGTAAAGAAATCGGAGGACGACGTTATCCATATCTCTTCTTACCGCTTCTTCCATTACGTTGAGTGATGCGCGTTGATTACCTTGTTGTTGGTAGATACCTGCGGCGGCGATGGAGGCGGCTTGGGCAACTCGATTGATTTGAGTCGCTTTTTTGTAGTATTCGACCGCTTCATCAAGTTTACCTTGATCTGCCATCAAACGCCCTAAAAGCAACGCCGACTCGCTTATAATTTGCGAGTAAATACTAGCGGATTCAATCGCCGAATTTTGTATTTTAGCGTACGACGCGCTAACTATAGAAAAATCGCGAACAAGTATTTGAGTTGCGTCGCTTAATTTCTTGACGGAAGTTGCGAATAAACGTTTAACTTCTTCGGCGTTTTTGGGGTCTTTTTTATCTTTTATTGACATCGCTTTTGCCCGCAACGCCCAACCTTCGTAAGCGTCGAGTCGCGCTAATAAAAAGGAACGAATCTCTTTAACTCGTTGCAAGTAAGCCATGTTTCGTTCTACGAGATAGCTATCGAGATATGCCAAGACTTTTCTTGCCTTTTCAAATTCTTTTGTGCTGATGAGCGCAATGACGACGCGTCCGACGAGTTCGGGGTTAGCGTAAGGCAAACTGCGGTCGATGCCTTTTTCCCACGTCCGAATTGCGCCGGCTATATCGCCGTTGGACTGATAAAAATCGCCTAGAAATTGATACGCAATATCCATATTAGGATTCTTTTCAACTGCTCGCTCAAGATAGGCGAGCGCTTTGACGCGAAGGTCATCGGCTAATTTATTTTTTCCAGAGAGGCGGGCGGTTATAGATTGCCGGAAAGTATAACGTCCCGCAAGTATCAAGCCTTCCGTGTTATCTGGATCAATTTTGAGAACTGCGTCAAGATCGCCGTCTAATCTGTCTTCAAGCGGGCGTTTGCGGACGTATTTATCGAAACGGCTATTAAAATTGTATCGCGTCAAATACGCAATAACGGAGTCCTTATTTAATTCGACCATGTCGTTAATAATCTTTTGTGCGAATTCGACGCGTTCGGCTTCTGATTTATTTTTCAAACTAATGCTTGCGGATTCGGCAAAATTTTTGTTTGCGGCGTCGATGATAAATCCGGCGTAGCATGTGGCGATCTCAAGATCAGCCTTGCGCAAATTGTAAACTTTATCTAAAAGTTCGTCGTAATAAGTGTGTGTAAATCCTGAAATCTGGCTTGAATCATATTTTGTGCCGGCGGCGACGGACGGGAAGGACGCTAAGGCGATATATCTTAATGCGTCGTAATTTTCTTTATTATTTGAGGAGAAATCTCTTTTATAGAGTTCTATGGCGTTGTTGAGGACTTCGGAAGTATCGCGGAGTTCCCATTCGAGATCCATGATTCGTTTTTGGTAGGGCAGCGCTTCGGTGGTAGCGTTTAGAACGCGTACTAAGTCTTTGCAATTATCGATGATTTCGTGCCGCCGTCGATTTTGTATTGCGCCGGTTCCGTTTTCGTCGGCTAATAAACTTTCGAGGACTTCGTTATATTTTTTTAGAATATTTATGTCGTCTTGTTTTTTCTCGCGGATATTTTTGAGTAATGAGGCGGCTTTTAGTTTATTTTCGTATGACAATTTAACTGCTTCTATGTATTCGGTTGAAGTTTTATCGGCGTGTTCGCGTGTTGCTTTGTTGCGAATCTCGTTTGCTTCGTGCATTAAATCGTTGACCGTATCAACAACATTGGCAGTAAGATTAGCGGAACGGAAAACGTAAACGCCTACAACAATGCCAACGAATAAAAGTAAAATTACGAGACCTGTAATTAGTAGTTTCCATTGAACAACGTATTCGGCAACTTCTACCGGCGCAATGCGGACGGCTGGATTTTGATTATCGGTTGTTTCTGTTATATCTGTTGTTTGTTGCGGCGTTTCGGCGCCGGTTTCGTTAATATTTTCTGACATGATTTTATTGTGGTTAAGGTTGTTAAGGTTAAAGTTAAACGGTTAAATTTATGGTAATTGTTCGTTAAAAGTTAATGATTAGTGTTTGTTATTTTTTAATTTGGCATTTGGAATTTGGAATTAAGCGAGCAGATTTTTGTTAAAAAAAGTGAACTATACGTATATTTTGGCGAGGGCGGTATTATCTCATAAATATTATCTCATACAAGATACGCCGCTATTATTGATTTTGATCTTGGTTTGGTATATTTCTCTTTTGTTCTATTTTATAAATTTTGTAAAAGTGTAAAATGTTACGGTCTTTTTTATTTTTTACAAGTAGGGAATTGACAAAAGTGAGTTTTTAAAATTTCGTGAACGGTTAGATTCTATTTATATAGAGGTGTAAAAAAAAATGTTACGTAGAGAATTTTTGAGGGCGGCGGCTACGGTTGGCGTAGTTGCTTCGGCTTTGCCGTCAAATTTGCAAGCGGAAAATGCTAAATCCGATGTAAAACCTAAATTGCAATTTAATTCGGATGGAACGTTTAAGATTGTGCAGATCACGGACACGCATTATCGTAACGATAAAGATTTTGCGTTTGAGTCGGTGAAGTTGATTGCTGAAACGATAGCGGCGGAGAAGCCGCAATTGGTCGTTTATACCGGCGATATTGTTGTGGGCGGCGATATTTACAAGGGCTGGGATGATATATTGTCGCCTTGTATTGAGGGCGCTACGGCGTGGGCGGTTGCGATCAAAACCTCGCTCATTAGCGGTTGAGTACAACCGCGTGCAGGCGAGACGCCCGCGATCCTGGGATGCAGGCGAGATGCCCGCGATCCTGGGATGCAAGCGTTCCGCCTGCGAATCTGAAGAAACACCAGGCGAAATGTTTGCGATCCTGAAGCGCCTGCGATCCTAAAATGCAGACGAGACCAACGGATCGCGGGCGTCCCGCCTGCACTTTGCCGAAAGGCAAACAAAAAGGCGGTTGAGATTAAAACCTCGCTCACTAGCGGTTGAGTACAACCGCATGCAGGCGAGACGCCCGCGATCCTGGGATGCAAGCGAGACGCCCGCGATCCTGCGGCGAGTACGATCCTTTAGCGCTTGCATTCCTTTTTTTTGCAGGCGAGACGCCTGCGATCCTTCAATCTGTCCCGCTTGTCCCTAAAAATTTTTTAATCAGTGGATCGTTTTTTTATTCGATTCTATTTTATCTATTTGCTATACTGGTAAAAAATAAATTGGCGATTACAATTTAGACTTTTATTTTATATTTGGATAAATGATTTGTAATGTTTCATTATAATATTACAAATTATTTGACATAATTTTTGTAACAAAAATTGTCTGACGGATCGCAACCGAGACGGTTGCGTTCTTTCGCAATTTTTTGTTACAAAAAATTAACCATTACTAGCCGTATTTCACTAAAATTTACTAACCGTTATTTTATTTACCGTTATTTCCTAACACTTAACTTCTAATTCCTAACCTTACAAATATGAGTCGATCTACGTCCGAACAAAAACCTCATTCGCTCTTAAATAGAGGTTTTATTGCGTTGCTTATTACCCAATTTACAGTCGCCTTCAACGACAACGCATTTCGATGGCTGCTTGTTCCGATTGGTAAATGTTACGCCGATAACGATATGATTCGATTGTTAGGCGGCGTTTTTTTGCTTGTTCCTTTTTTGTTATGGACTTCGATTGCGGGATATGTTACGGATCATTTTAGCCGCCGCAAAGTAATGATTTGGTGCAAAATTGTCGAGTTTATTCTTTTGCTTGTCGCAATATTTATTATTACAACAGGTCCCGCCGCCGATAATTATGCGGGTAACAGTTTTCCGCCCAAAATAATTTTTCTTCTCGTAATTCTTTTTTTACTCGGCTCGCAATCCGCATTTTTTAGCCCATCCAAATATAGCGTTATTCCCGATCTTGTTCCCGAAACGAAATTGTCCGCCGCTAACGGCTTTGTCGCTATGCTTACGATGATTGCTTGCGTACTCGGTCAAGTCGTCGGCGGCTACGTTTATTTTTGGACAACTAAATTCGACAAAGTAACCTCAGACGGAATAACTAATATCAACGTTACCGGTATTCCGGGCAGCGAAAATATTTGGATAACGGCGCTCGTATTACTTGGTATCGCGTTAATCGGTTTAGCCGCCAGCGCATTCGTTCCGCGTCTGAAAGCCGCGGCGCCGGACGCAAAATTTCCACAAAATCCATTCGCCCAAACATGCCGCGATCTTAAAACTCTTTTTTCGTACAAAAAATTATTCTGGATCGCAATAGCAAGCGCATTTTTTTGGGGTCTTGCGGCGCTGGCGACAAATAATATCGATAAATTTGCAACGGAATACCTCAAAGTTCAACAACAATACGTAACAATTTTAATCGCCGTTTTATCTATCGGCATTGGTTTCGGCGCTCTTGTTTGCGGTTTTTTATCGGGTAAGAAGATAGAACTTGGCTTCGTTCCTTTTGGCGCAATTGGCATGGGCGTAATAATTTTTATTCTTGGTTTGACGCCAGGTTATAAACAACTTATCGGCGACGGCATGGGTAATCCATTGGATACGCCTTATCTTTTTGCGACGATAATGATGCTTATAACAGGACTTTTTGCGGGTTTTTACGACGTTCCGCTCGCCGCATATATTCAACAAAATAGCCCGCAAGAAAAAAGAGGACGCATGATTGCCGCATACAATTTCCTATCATTCGCAACCATGATCGCATGCCTAATTTTTGGAATGGTCGGCGTTATACTATTCAACTCGCTACAAAAAATAAACGTCGTTGACTACGACCCAAGTCTGCTTCTTTGGATGAGTATAGGTTTGTTTACCGTGTTTGTCGGCGTTGTTTTGTTGTATTATTTTTGGGATAGTTTTTTTGCAAATACGTTGCGTCTGATTTTAATTACGATTTACCGTCCAAAAATTATCGGGCTTGACAATATTCCCGAAAACGGCGGTTTTATAATTGCGTCAAATCATATCAGTCTAGTCGATGGAATGTTGCTAGCGTCGATATTCCCGAAAAATATTCGGTTTCTCGCATTTGAACCTATGATTCCAAAATGGTTCGCGCCGGTGATACGCGAAACAGGTTTGATTAAATTATTGCCTGGCAGGAAAGCCGTCGTAGCAATTAAGACGGCAAGAGAAGGTTTGAGCAAAGGCGACGTTATCGGAATTTTTCCTGAAGGCGGCATAACAAGAAATAGCCAAATGAGACAATTTGAATCCGGCTTCTTGTCAATCTTAAAAGGCGATCCGACGGCGCCCGTCGTGCCGGTTTATATTCACGGTTTATTTGAAAGTATGTTTAGTTATAAATTCGGCGATAAGATAAAATTACCGCCAAAAAAATTGCCGACAAGCGTAATCATCTCTTTCGGTAAACCTATTTACAATCCCGAAAATTCTTTGCAAGTACAACTCGCCGTACAAGAACTCGCCGCCGAAATTCAAAATATCAAAAACCAAAAACGTCAACCAATTCCCGCGCAAAAATTAATCCGAACTTGCAAAAAAAGAAAATTCGTTGCGCTAATTGGAGAATATAAAACCGGAGAAAATAAACTTGACGAAAATAAATTTGACGAAAATAAAATCAACAACGACGACGATAAAAACTTCGTCGATAAAAATATTGCCGCTAGCGCCAACGCAATCACCGGCGGCAATTTTCTTGCGGGCGCTTTAATGTTGCGGCGGCTGTTAAACAGGAATTTATTGAACGGCAGAAAAGAAGAACAAAATATAGGAATACTTATCCCAAGTTCAATAGAAGCCGCTATCGCCAACGCCGCTATCGCCATCGACAAAAGAACAACCGTAAACTTAAACTACAAATTAAACGATCAAACAATCAACGAAATTATTCATAACGAAAAAATAAAACACGTCCTAATGAGCCGCAATTGCGAAAATTTAACAAAATATATCGCCGATAAAATCGACGCGGAAATAATTTGGATAGAGGATATTTTGACCGCAACGACCTTGTTCGACAATTTGATCGCAAAATTCGGAGCGTTTATTTGCCCGCAATCAATTCTCGAATTATCGCTCGGACTAAAAAGAAAACAACTTTACAAAAATACCGCCGCAATAATTTACGACGACAAAAACGAAAAAATAAATACGGACAATAAATTTACTAGAATTGAAGTAACGAATAATAATTTGTCGGAAGCTGTGATTGGTTTTGTTGATGCGATGCGTTTAGGTAACGGCGATATTATTTTTGGCAATGGTCAAATTTCGCAAGCGTTAGATTTTGCGGGCGTATTTTGGGCGACGTTTTTTTCGGGCGGCGCCTGTTTATTGCGTAGTTCGGGGACTAGAATTTCTGTTACAAAAAATCAGCCGCCGCAACAAGACAATAAATTTATCAATCAATTCGGCGCTGAAATATTATTGGGCGACGTTACGTTTTTAGTTATGGAGATTGTTGAAGCGGGCGATTTATTTTTTGGCGGCGAGGTTATAGATTTTGATTTTTCGCGTTTGCGGACGGTTGTTTTTGGCGTGCGCGGTTGTGAGGGCGGCGATGTTGCGGGCGATATTTTGGATAAGTTTGAGAGTAAGTTTGGAGTAAGTCCGGCAACGGCGTTTTTTGTGCCGGAGTTAGTATTATTTGCGGCGTTAAACGTGCCGGATTGCCGTAAAATTGACGACTTTCATATCTATTCAAAAAAAGGTTCGCTAGGGAGACCTATTGCAAGAACCGCCATAAAAATAAACGAAGCAGGAACAATTATCATAAAATCGCCAACTATAACAAAATCAATAAACACAATAAATAATTGGCACAACACAAATATAAAAGGAAAAATTGACAACGACGATTTCCTATGGATAGATTAAATTTTCGTGAACGGTTAAAGAATTTTTTTATTTTTTATTTTTAATTATGAATTATTATTTTTGGACGTTTGTTTGTCTTGGCGTTGGACTTTTATTTGGCATGTTTGAGGTATTTATTCCGTCAGGCGGCGTGTTAGGTTTTTTGACGTTGGCGGCGCTTATTTGCAGTATTGTTTTTGCTTTTTTTCAAGACACGCTTTTCGGCGCAATTTACATGATTTCTGTAGTATTGCTTTTACCTTGTTTGATTTGGTTAGCGGTAATAGTTTGGCCGCATACGATTATTGGTCGTCGTATTTTGCTTAATCCGGAAGAGGATCCGGCATTGCGTCCCAATGCTGATCTTATTGCGTTGCGGCAATTGATTGGCAAACGCGGCGTAACGCGTAGCAAAATGATTTTCTCCGGTCAAATTGAGATAGACGGTCGCAAGTATAGCGCTATTAGCGATATTGAGTCGCTTGATGTTAATGTGCCGATAGTTGTGGTAGGTCTTGACAGTATGACGCTATTGGTTCGTCGCGACGACCCGCAAACAGATCAACAACAAACAAACGCCGACAAACAAACGCCAGAAAATATCCCCGAAATAATCTATGACCCATTCGCATAAGGAACATTCTAAAAACCAGTTTTTTATTTATTAACCACAGAGGACACAGAGAACACAGAGGAGTATCTCTAAAAATTCGTAACCGTTCACGAGATTTTAAACTATTCGTACTTGCGTTTGCGTTTACCTTCGCCTGGCTAGCTTTTGGACGGCAGGCTTTGACGCTTTTAAATCGCTGAATTTCAAGTACGAGCAGTATAGAAGCATAGAGTTTTAGGGGATAGGGTGTAGGCGCTAGATTTATTGTAACAATAAATATTTGTCACATCAGTCCCGCTAGGGACAACATGTAAAGACAACATTAACCCTCATTGCGTCCCTAACGGGACGCTAAAAATTCGCGTATAACTTTTTTCTACCAACATGTTGTCCCTAACGGGACAAATATTTATTGTTAC
>JAISLW010000102.1 GCA_031277105.1 Planctomycetaceae bacterium
GATGTTTCGCCGAAACATCGCAATAGAGTTTATGATACCAATAAATTGTAATAATTCATAAAGTCTAAAATATGTTTATTTTAGATGCGTGAAATATCAAAATTTATTAATGTCGTAAATCGTAATGCGGCGTTTCGGCGAAACGCCGCCTACCTGAACAAATGAATTTTTAGAGACGCCCAAATGTAATTTCAAACGTTCATAGTTTAGTAACCGTTCAAGGAAATTTAAGCAAAAGATTTTAGCGGATAGCGTGTATAGGGACAATTTTCGTAACAATAAATATTTGTCCCGCTAGGGACAGAAGAATGTTGGTAGAAAAAAATGATACGAATTTTTAGCGTCCCGTTAAGGACGCAATAAAGGTTAATGTTGTATTTACATGTTGTCCCTAACAGGACAGGTAAGACAAATATTTATTGTTACAATAAATCTATTCCCTACATCCTACCCCCTAAAACTCGGCGCTTCTATTCAGATCGTACTTGAATTTCAGCGATTTAAAGCGTCAAAGCCTGCCGTCCGAAAGCTAGGCAGGCGAAGGTAAACGAAAACTCAAGTGCGAACAGTTTAAAATTTCGTGAACGGTTACACAATTTGATACTTTAACTTATCCATAATAAAAAATGAGTAATAAAAAAACAAAAACCGAACCGGTAAATTTTCAAACAAATTTACCGGATAATATTAGCGGCGTTAGAATAATTCGCGAGTATGTCGAGGCGCTTGTTGTGGCGTTGGCGCTGGCGTTTTTTTTGAAGGCGTTTGCGGCGGAAGCGTATTTGATTCCTACAGGTTCAATGGCTTCGACTTTAATGGGCAGGCATAAAGACGTATGTTGCGAAATATGCGGCTACCAGTTCCAAGTCAACGCCAGCGAAGAATTAGAAGATCAACAACACCTAAATATCGACGGATCAACTACAACGCCGCCGCGCGTCGTCGGCGGAACATGTCCACAATGCCGCCATACGATGTATCTTGGCAGCGATAATGTTGACCGGAAAAATTTTAACTCGTTCAACGGCGACCGGATTTTTGTAAATAAAAGTCAATTTGATTTTACTAATCCGCGTCGATGGCATGTTACCGTGTTCCGCTATCCTGGCAAACCGCAAATTAACTATATCAAGAGATTAGTCGGCGTCGAAAATGAAACGGTACGCATCGAACATGGCGATATTTTTGTACGGCGCAACGGCGAAACTGAATTTGAAATACAACGTAAACCGTTGCCGCAACTTCGCGCAATGTTGCGTATCGTTGATGACAACGATTACGTAATACCGGAATTGCACGATATTGGCTGGTTTGATAAGTGGAGTAACGTCGCTTCAGAAAGTTGGAAAAGATCTTCAGATTTTAAATCGTTCTCTATTGACGCAACTGACGTAACTTCAGACGATGATCCGCAACCAAATTCGTCAAGTAAAAATTTGCTTTCTGAACACTGGCTTGAATATTCTAATATTGTTCCTACGTCGGATGATTGGTTTTCCTTGAAGCAGCAACGTTTGCCGCCGGTACGGAACAAGGAATATAATCCGCAACTTGTTACAGATTTTATTAGTTACAACAGCGGCATCGTCCGTTATCTGGATTATACGGGAGCGATCCGTCTTGAACCGGAAATATCAACTCCAACAATTACGCGAAACGGAATTACGCGACAAGAACATTTTTGCCGTCAAAGTACAAACGGAATAGGATTAAATTGGGTCGGCGACCTCGCAACGTCGGTAAATTTAAATATAAAAAAACCGCAAGGCGTTTTTATGTTATCTCTTGTCAAGGGCGGCGTAAATTTTTTATGCAAAATTGATCTGACGACGGGCAATGCGGCGCTTTCGATTTCGGGTAAAACTGAATCTTTTGAACTGGCAACTGCGCAGACGCAAGTTAGATTAAATGGAAATTATGAAATCATGTTTTGTAATATTGACGAAGAGTTGAGGTTAATTATTGACGGCAAGGAAATCAATTTTAAATCAAAAAATCGTTACGATAAATTTTGCAAGGAAAATTCAATGCTGGATCGCAACAGGCGCCCTGATCGTAGTGATTTGAAGCCGGCGCGGATTGGCGTGAGCGGCGCGGCGGTTGAGGTTAGCAAGATTAAAATTTGGCGGGATATGTATTATATTGCTTGTAATGATGCGAACAGGTCGCATTGTGATTTATTGGTTTCGCCGATGAATTTTGTCCGTAATTCTTACGCCGCTGATGAAATTGAGCGGTCGGTAAATAGTTTTTTTTCTAATCCCGAATATTGGGAAACGCTAGGAAAAACGAGGGCGGTTGAATTTCGTTTGGGCAAAGATCAATTTCTAATGTTAGGAGACAACAGCGCCAAAAGCAAAGACAGCAGACTTTGGACTGAAGATGATATTCCGCATTATGTCGAGCGAAAAATGTTGATTGGCGAAGCGATGTTCGTTTATTGGCCGCACGGACTACGCATATTCGGAACAAATGTAGCGATTATCCCAAATTTCAAAAAAATGAGACGTATATACTAACGGTATGCTAACGGAAACTTCTAAAACCACAAATTTATTTTTATTAACCACTGATAACACAGAGAACACAGAGGAAAATTTTAATTGCAATCAAAATGTTATTGAATATTATAATTGACGTTGCATATAAAATAATCTTTGAAAATTTTACGGACTGGTATTGCGTTATTTTCGGAATGCTTTATACTACCGACCCGTGTTACAAAATTTGAGATCAAAAAAGAACAAATTTTTTGTCCACAGATTACGCAGATTATAAAGATATTTTTAAAATAATTTTTTAATCTGCGTAATCTGTGGATCGAATTTTTTTGCGTTTATTTGTCCTGCGGATACGAATCCTATTGCACCAGTAATGTGCATACGAAACAATTACCGGATGTGCGGCGGCGATTCGCCTTTTTCGTTTGGAACTTTTACAACGAAAGGCGGCAATACAAATTACAAGAATATCCAATGGATGCGAGGTTGCTTTGGTTATCGGACGGCACATACTTTAGAATCTATAACAGATGGAACAAGTAATACCATTTTATTTTCTGAACGAGCTACTTCCAATAGACAGGATGGCGTTTTACGTATTATTGAAGCCGCTATTAGCAATTTCAATATTAATTCTGCTTGGAATGGTCTGAATCAAAATGCATCGGCTCACCACCGAGTCGACTGCATAAATACCCGTAATGGTCAAGATTACAAAACGCCAATCACCGGCGTAACAAATCCTACTGGTTATAAAGGACATTTAGGATGGAATTATACTGATGGGCATTATCTTCATAGTACATTTTATACTGCTATTTCTCCTAATGGACCTTCTTGTTATTATCGGACTAATCGCGATTTGGGAATAATTACGCCGACGAGTAATCATTCGGGCGGCGTTGTTGTAGGATTTGCAGATGGATCGGTGCGATTTATTAACGAAGCAATTGATATTGGAACAGGCGACAGCGCCAATAGAGATAGCGGTTCGCCGTCAGTTTATGGCGTTTGGGGTGCGTTGGGCAGTCGTTGCGGCGGCGAAAGCGTAACGGCGCCATGAACAATTTCAACGATTATTTTGACAAGAATACAAGATTAACAAAATTTTATAACAATCATGTTAATCTTGTAATCTTGTTAAAAAATGTAACTTCTAAAAACCAGTTTTTTATTTAAGCGCCGAGAACACAGAGTAAGTTCACAGAGAATAATTTTTTTAAAATATTTTAAATCAAAAAGTCAATAATAATATTAAATAACGTTTTGACGTAAATAAAAAAATTCCTCTGTGTTCTCTGTTCCATTTGTGTTTAATAAAAATAAATTTGTGGTTTTTAGAAATTTCCAAAAGTAAAAAAATTTTTGAAAGGAGATTTTAATAATGAAAGAGAGATTTTTTTGTTTATTGATTTTGGTTGTTTTAATTTTGTCTGTTTGCGGATGCGGACCTGCTCGTCCTGCCGGAATGCCGCAAACGGCGCCTTGTCAAATTACTGTTCTCCAAAACGGTCAACCGATGTCCGGCGTAGACGTTTCGTTGATGCGAGCGGATGGCAATGGCGCTTTAAGTATTACGGCTTACACTAACTCAAGCGGCGTCGCAAATATAAAAACATCATGGGGAAATTATATCGCCAACGGAGCGCCTATTGGCAAATGTAAAATTACTTTGACAAAACATGTATCATTGCCGTTTGACGGCGTTACTGATTCGCAAATTGAAAAATTTACGCCCGAAGAAGCGGAGGCTTATGAAAAAAAACGCGAAGCAGATATTGATAAATTACGCCCGATACAAAAACTATTCTCAAACTTTGAAACAACGCCATTTGAAATAACAATAAAAGAGAAAACAGGCGGAAATTTAACAATCGACGTTGCAAAAGAAAATATTGGAAAATAAAAATAGACTGTAAAATTCATTTAATGCGTATTACGGCAAAAAAAAAATAAAAAATTTTTTTGCGATAATTATTCAATAAAAAATCTTGTCTAAAAAAATTGGAAATATTATATTATGTAAGAGATTAAACTCGATAGAAATTTTCAGCGGTCAGATGATTTATTGTAACGAAAAATCAAAAAATTAGACGATTTTGGCGAATGCGCAGCGCCCCCCACTTTACAGATTTTCATTTTCTAATATATTTATCGCCCTCATTGATTGAACGTGCAAAACACACGGCTAAACAACATGAGACGGATTGCAAAAGAATAATGAAACGAAAAAATTTTTTGAATTTCATTTTCAATGTTATCCCCCCCTGTTGACAGTAAATCGAATGAGGGTAAAATTTCCGTCCCGTTTTTAATTCGAGTAAATTGCGTTAGCAATTTTATTGAAGAAGGGACGGATTAAGTACGATAGTACATAGCGCAATTATGATTTTAATATTTTGCGTAATAATATTAGTCTGGCTAGCGATTATTTATATTGCGGTTGGACGAAATTGATCTTTGACAATTAGGTAGAGCAAGAGTGGCATCTGCACTATAGAGTTTTTTGATGCGATTGTCGTCAGTTTCTGACGATGAAAACATTATTGATTTTGTAGAGCGCTTAGGTAGAAAATTGATAATATATGTCGTTAAAGTTTGCCGTGTATATTCACGGTAAACGCTAGTCGCAAATAATAAATCTCCGAAAGGAGTATTCGATATTTGTGATCAAGCTAGCAAGGGCGCATGGGGGATGTCTTGGTATCAGAAGTCGTTGAAGGGCGTGGAAGACTGCGATAAGCCCGGGGTAGCTGCCAAACAAGCTTTGATCCCGGGATACCCGAACTGGCGCGTATTGAATTCATAGATACGCGTTGATAACGCAGGGAACTGAAACATCTAAGTACCTGTAGGAAAAGAAAGAAAAATCGATTCCGTAAGTAGCGGCGAGCGAAAGCGGAATAGCCTAAACCAGAGGGATTTTCCCTTTGGGGTTGTAGGGCTTCCTTATTAGGAGTTACAAAACTAACGAATAGTAGAAGACGGTTGGAAAGCCGCACCATAGAGGGTGACAGTCCCGTACATGAAATTTGATTAGTCTCTTAGGAAGTACCTGAGTAGGTCGGGTCACGTGAAACCCTGACTGAATCCGCGGAGACCATTCCGCAAGGCTAAATACTCTCTGATAACCGATAGTGAACTAAGTAGAGCGATCGAAAGATGAAAAGAACCCCGACTCAAGGGGAGTGTACATAGAATCTGAAACCATGTGCCTACAAGCGGTCGGAGCGCAGTGATAAGTAATTATCCGCGTGACGGCGTGCCTTTTGCATAATGATCCGGCGAGTTGGCGTAGATAGCTAGGTTAAGAGCTTACGGCTCGAAGCCATAGGGAAACCAAGTCTGAATAGGGCGAAAACGTTATCTGTGCCAGACGCGAACCCCAGTGATCTACCCATGAGCAGGTTGAAGCGCGGGTTAAACTGCGTGGAGGACCGAACCCACTTGGGTTGAAAACCGAGGGGATGACTTGTGGGGAGGAGTGAAAGTCTAATCAAACTGGGAGATAGCTCGTTCTCTTCGAAATAGCTTTAGGGCTAGCCTT
>JAISLW010000217.1 GCA_031277105.1 Planctomycetaceae bacterium
AATATTCGCCCTGATAAGGGCGTAACTTTCATAACCGCAGGTCTGCGACCTGCGGTAAAATCCGCGCATACTTGCTGCCCTGAAAGGGCAGGACTTTATTGACATTATTTAACGCAAAATGTCCTGCCCCGAGCGGGGCAGAGTTTTGTATGGATTTTTAACCGCAGGTCAAAGACCTGCGGTTATGAAAATTCCGTCCCTATCGGGACGAAGACAAAACAACGAAAACATACCTTAAATAACTCACGTTACGCAGACGGTCAAATTCAGTCCTAATATAGTTACTATATTTTGCCTTGTTTCTGCGTATGATGCGTAACATGAGTTAATAACTCATAACGTCCAAAATAAATTTATTTTAGGCGTTGTGAAATATTAACATCTATTAACAACATAAACTCTAATGCGGCGTTTCGACACAGTGTTTAATTTTTTTAGCCGCCTACCTAAACAAATGAATTTTTAGAGATACACAATAGTTTAAAATATAAACAATATCAATTTTAAAAATAGTAACGTCAAAAAAAAATTAAAAAAATTTTTTTAATTCCACACAACGACTCAACGATCCGTCATGCAGAATTAAGAATATTAAGGAAATATATTTTTTGTTACAAAAAATAATTTAAAGGATCGCAGACGCCCCGCCTGCAATTTGCCGATAGGCAAATAAAAAATCTGTTGCGATATAAACTCGCCCAACGGCGGTTGAGTACAACCGCATGCAGGCGAGACGCCCGCGATCCTGGGATGCAGGCGTTCCGCCCGCAAACCTGCTGACGATTTTTTGTAACAAAAAATCATTATCTAACTTTCTAAAAAACTACTCCCTACCCCTACCCCTACCCCTACTCCCTACTCCCTACCCCCTACCCCCTACACCCTACACCCTACTCCCTACCCCCTAACCCCTACACCCTACTCCCTATCCCCTACACCCTAACCCCTACCCCCTACCCCCTAAAATCTGTCGCTTAAACTTTCACGAAGGATTATAAAATTAATCTGTATCAAATATGATAATTTTAATGATTTTAACTTTAATTTATTTTTTTTAGTTTGACCTGGGATTTGAATTTGGTTGACGAGCGTTATTTTATAAGATACGGTAAGACAGATTGTCAAGAAATCTTATTAGATTACAAATAAATCGAATCGTATTTTTAAACTATTCGTACTTGAGTTTGCGTTTACCTTCGCCTGCCTAGCTTTCGGACGGCAGGCTTTGACGCTTTTTAAACTATTCGTACTTGAGTTTGCGTTTACCTTCGCCTGCCTAGCTTTCGGACGGCAGGCTTTTACGCTTTTAAATCGCTGAATTTCAAGTACGAGCAGTATAAAGGAAAAATTATAATGACAAATTTAACAGAACAATTATCAACTGCATTGAATCAGTTGAATGAATTACAGGCGAAATATTCGCCCTTAAACGAGCGAGTTAATAAGATCAATCAAAAGGTTGATTCAATTTCACAGTCCGTATCAGAACTCGTAAACGAACTCGCCGAATTAAAAATAATAACAAATAACTCCACAAATTCTTTTGATTCTATTGCCAATGTTTTAAATGAACTCGAAACCGAAAGCAAACAAATCAACCAAAATATCGAAGAAAATGAAATATTACGTAAATCAATGACCTCAATGTTCGGCGAGGCATTCAACGTCGTGTCAAAATTTATCGATACCGCAAAACACATCGGAATAATCGACGACGACCACGCAAATCAAATCCTCGCTTGCAAACATATAAATAACACAACAGAAAATACCAACACCGAAATTAAAAATAAAAACATTACCGCCAATACTACCCCCAACACAACCGCCAATACTACCGCCGAACAAAAAGAAAACATAACCGAAATAACAACATTAAACAAAACAGAAACAACAAATACAGAAACCTTTACTAAAACCGAACTTGAAACAGAACTTGAAACAGAAGCCAAACCTAAAACCGAAACCGAAGCCGAAGCCAAACCTAAAACCGAAACCGAAACCGAAACCAAAGCCGAGTCCAAAATAGAATCCGAAGCCGGAGTTGACGCTGAAATTATTCCGGTTGATGATGTTGATAATATATTGACAAACGAAATTACAAATAACGCCGCTCAAGAATCAACGACAATAAATAATTTGTCCACAACAGAAATGGCTTCACAACTCGACCTTCAACCATTGCAATTCAACGCCCCCGACGAAAATTCAACCGGTGAAAATAAAACAAACACAAATAATCAAGAACCAAACCCAAAACAAGACGCCGAAGAATCACTCGAAGCAATCCTTGACGATTTTAGCAAACCACTTTCGACCGTGTAAATTTTTTTTTCAAAAAATTTGTAGTTGCCGGATGTTTTCTTTAGTTTATTGCCGTATTTTCCGATAAATTGGAGAGTGCGGAGGGTAGGGTTTATTACTTTTGTTTGTATTTTTTGCCTTTCGCTGAAATAGAAGTGATTAAAGAGTAGTTTTTTTATTTTGAGCAAGGCATTAGGTGAGCGAATGTTGCGAAAATTATTTTTAGTATTTGCGTTAAGTTTAGTTTTATCGGGCGCTAGCGGTTGTTTGATTCCGCCTTATTCAGGCGATCCGGAAACTCGTATAAAACAACTTGTAAATAGTTCCGAAGGTTTGCGTTTGATTCCAGACGAATGGGAGAGGTTCTGGTTTCTCGACCAACCTAATCACATGACAATTTATCGCGTTCACGGCGGCATAATTTGATCCGCCGGTAATCATAATTTAATTTGCAATTTGCGCAACAATTACATTTGACTTTTGTACATTTTTTTAATTCTGTCAACAATTGCACTGTGCATTTGGCTTACCCTACTTTCGGATAATTCCAAAGATGCGCCGATTTCACGCATCGTAAATTCTTCGTAGTAATACAAAATGATAATCATTCTTTCCGTTTTTGTCAGTCCTTTTGTGAAGTTTCTGATTACGTCGATTTTTGCGAGTCGCTCTGTCGGGTCTTCGCTTCTTTTATCGGGTACAACGTCTATTTCTCTTATTTCTTTTGAGCCGTCGTTATCGCCCCACGATTTATCCAAACTTGAGATATTTACGTTGTGAGTTTCGGCGTAAAGTTGTTGTAACTCTTCAACAGAAATATTTAGATATTCGGCGACTTCTTGGTCAGTTGGTTTTCGCCCGTGTTCAATTTGTAGATTTTTATATGCGTCGTTAAGTTTAGTTGCTTTTGATCTTACTATTCGCGGCACCCAATCCATTTTACGCAACTCATCAACTATTGAACCTTGAATACGCGGCAGACAAAACGCTTCAAATCTTATTCCTCGCGCAGGATCAAAAACCGAAATCGCATCCATCAAACCAAAATTACCCGCCGAAATTAAATCATCTAGTTCTATCCCGTCCGGCAAACGCGCCCAAATACGCTCCGCACGATTACGAACTATCGGCATATAACGCTCAACTAATCGATTACGCAACTGATCCGTCGGATTCTGCTTGTAAAGAATCCACAACTGATCGGCTTCATCAACTATATCTACGGAATCGCCCTGCGATTGGGCAATATTAAAATGAACTCCATGCGATGATTCACGCACTTGTTCGTTACGTATTATACTTTGAAGGTTAGACATCTTTTATCCTGTTTTTCTTAAACTAAATCAAATATATCCAATTACTCGGCGCAACCAAAATTACCAAAGGGTATCTCTAAAAATTCATTTTTTTGTAAAAAGGTAGGCGATGTTTCGCCACTGCGTTTATTTTTTGTGCCGCAATACGTGTAAAACAATTATTAAATTTTAATAATTCATAACGTATAAAATAAATTTATTTTAGCGTTGGGAAGTATTAACATTTATTAGCGACATAAACTCTACTGCGGCGTTTCGGCGAAACGCCGCCTACCTAAAACAAATGAATTTTTAGAGACGCCCCAAAATAAAATCAATCGCTACACCGACTGCTCGCACTTGAAATTCAACGATTGTAAAGCGTCCAAAACCGCCGCCCAATAAATAAACAGGCAAAAGGTAAACGCAAATAAAAATACAAACAGCTTAAAATGCGAACTGCCATCGATAACGCCAATATGCGAACAATAACAATTTTTCAGAATCAATGAAAGATCAAATTTAATTTTTTTTGATCGCAATTCGTAAATCAAATTTTTTTGCCCAGAGATTACAAAAGAAAACACATTCATTCTAAAAATTTGTAACCGCTCACAGAAATTTGTTTAACAAATTACGTATCAGAAATTTTGGATGGACAAAAAGGACAAGGAGGGACAAGGAGGGATAATTTTTTTAAACAAAAAATTTTTCTCTAAATCATCTAATTTTAGAAAAACTATACCTCGCCATCTACACCCTAAAACCTAGCGTTTAAATTTTCGTGCGAAGAGTTTTTAGAATCTCAATATTTTTTGCGTCAATTTTTTATATTGAAATTTTCGATGAAATTTTTGTAGAAAATTTTGAAATTATTTTGTTCAATTGCTTTTCTTGTTCTTGCCATTAGACGTTGGTAATATGTCAGGTTGTGAATTGCCAGTAATATTGGACCTAGCATTTCTTTTGCGATGAAAAGATGTCTCAAATATCCGCGACTTCTTTTACACGCAGGACAAGAGCAATTTTCGTCTAGCGGTTTAAGGTCCATTTTATGATTCGCATTTCTTAACCGAACCGCTCCTTCATCCGTAAATGCCATTGCGTTGCGTCCGTTTCTTGTCGGCATTACGCAATCAAAAATATCAACGCCTCGCAACACGCCATTCAAAATGTCAACCGGCGTCCCAACTCCCATCAGATAACGCGGCTTCAACTCCGGCAATAACGGCGTCGTATAATCCAACGCCTCATACATCTCAACCGCCGATTCGCCAACACTCAAACCGCCTATCGCATAACCTGCAAAATCTAACTCCGAAAGCATAGCCGCACATTCTCGCCGCAACCCCGCATCAAGCCCGCCTTGAACTATCGCAAATAACTTTTGATAAGAATGATTCGCAACAGACTTGCAACGTTTCGCCCATCTTACGCTACGCAACATTGCATCCTCAATTACCTTGCGCTCATTCGGCAACCCTACGACGTGATCCAGCGCCATCGCAATATCACTGCCTAACGCTTCCTGAATTTTAATTGAACGCTCCGGCGACAACTCAAATTTACTACCGTCAATATGCGACCTAAAAATAGCGCCGCTTTCGTCTATTTTTACAATTCGCGCTAGAGAAAAAATTTGGAAACCGCCGCTGTCAGTTAAAATCGGTTTATTCCACCCCGTAAATTGATGCAACCCGCCATGATTAGAAATCACTTCGACGCCCGGACGCAACGAGAGATGATACGTGTTGCCAAGTATCATCTCTGCGCCCGTAAGTTCAAGTTGCGAAAGTTCAACGCCCTTGACCGTCCCCAACGTCCCCACCGGCATAAACGCCGGCGTCTCAACTACACCATGCGCCGTCGCTATACGACCACGACGAGCGCCGCAATTTTCATCTCGATGAAGTAACGTAAACATTATTGTAACGATAATTATTCACTTGCTCAGAAGCGAATTTAACTTGTTGATTGCTTGATTGAGGCGACTTTTAATTGTTCCAAACGGAATGCCCAACGCTTCCGCAGCCTCGCGATACGGCAAACCTTGAAAATAAACTAAATACAACGTTTGACGTAAATTTTCGGGGAGACGTTGCATCGCCTCGCGAACTCTATTCGCTTCCTCGTCGTTTATAACATCGTTCAACGGGTCCGGTTGCTTACTCTCAACCGTATCGCTAATCGTTATGCCGTCCGCGTCTTTGCCCGAATCGTCAATACTAATCAACCTAAACCGCTTGCTAACCCTACGATGCGTCCGAAGTAAATCAATCGACTTGTTCGTCGCAATCGCATACAGCCAAGGACGAAATTTACGACCAGGTTCAAATTGATCGCATTTCAAATAAACTTGCATAAACGTTAATTGAAATACGTCTTCCGCATTGCCCAAATCGCCGACGTAATGACGAACATAATTAAACAACTCCCGCTCATAACGTCGAACCAACTCCTCAAAATATTCGCGTTGACGCGTCTTGCGAAATTCTAGCAGCAACGCTTCGTCCGTATATTGGGAGTAATCGATAATTTTCGTTACGTTATTTGCGACGTAAGATTTTAAACGATTTGTGATATTGATATTTTTTGTAACATTATTTATCGTTTTGTTATTTTGATTCAAATTGTCAAAAACGGTTTCGTTATCCATTGTTTCAAAACGCGGATGTACCGTTAATTTGACCGGATTGTTTAAGTTTTTATCTGTATGTTGATCCGCATCATGCGTAAAACAACGGTTATCTATTTTCATTGCACAAGTCATTTTTCACCTCTCCTTTTTCTTTTTAAACTGTTCTTACATGAAATTGCGTTTATCGCCGTCCGTCTATCTAGCGGACGACAAGTTTTTACGCTTTCAAATCACTGAATTTCAAGTACGAGCAGTATTCGCTCTCATATCGCTTATCGCTGAAATTTAAATACATCTGTAACTACAGCGAAAATTATATCAAACTAAACAATTCAGGCGATACCTACTCATAGAAAAATTTATAATTCATTTACCGTGCCAGACAAAATATAATTTTTCAAAATTTATCTTAACTCATTCTATTCGACAAAATTAAATTTTTGCCAAAATAAAATCGTAACCATTACTGTTTCAATATTTTTGTAAAAATTTCAATTCAAATACGCATTACAGGTAAATGAGATAAAATAAATAAAATTTATAGCCGCAATAGATAGAAAATAGAGGGCGTTTCTAAAAATTCATTTGTTCAGGTAGGCGGCTAAAAAAATTAAACACCGTGCCGAAACGCCGCCTACATTTTTAGAAAAAAATGAATTTTTAGAGATACTCATACGTTTTGACAATTTTTTTGAAGGACAAGTGGGACAATTTTTTTGTAACAAAATTTGAAGAACGCAAATGTCCCGCCTACACTTTGCCGAAAGGCAAACAAAAAAGCGCTTGAGATCAAAACCTCGTTCAACGGCGGTTGAGTACAACCGCATGCAGGCGAGACGCCCGCGATCCTGCGGCGAATGCGATCCTTTAACGCCTGCATTCCTTTTTTGCAGGCGAAATGCCTGTGCGATCCTAAAATACAGGCGAGACCAACGGATCGCGGGCGTTCCGCCTGCGAATCTGAAGGAACCCAGGCGAAATGCCTGCGATCCTGAAATGCAGACGAGACCAACGGATCGCGGGCGTCTCGCCTGCATGTTGCCGATAGGCAACCGATAAAGCGGTTGAGATCAAAACCTCGCTCAACGGCGGTTGAGTACAACCGCTTGCAGGCGAGACGCCCGCGATCCTTCTGACGATTTTTTGTTACAAAAAATCTATTCCAATAATTTTAAATTCCGAAATTTCGAATTAAAAAAACATTCGTTAAATTTCCGTGAATGGTTTTATTATTTTTTTGTTGACAAATCGAAGTTGAAATGATTTTTTTTTCCTTTTTCGACTTTGATTGGCGTTATTCCTGATGTTTTTATATCTCCGTAACGTTCGGGAATAATGTATATTAACGGCGGAACAACGTAATCTTTTAATGGCGTTTTATCGTTTGGGTCGCGGAAAGTATTTGATTTGTATTTTTCTTCAACGTCTGTTTTTGAGAATGTTACGTTATATTCTCCGGGTTGTGCGCCGCATCCGAATTTTGCTCCTGCGGTTGTTGTTACGAAGCTGCCGTCTGCGATTGTCAATCCGTATGCGCCTAAATTTGACGTTGAAATTGGAATCAAGGTTACGTTTACGCCTTCGGCAGGTTTGCCATCTACTTTAACGGTTCCGGTTACGGGAATTGTTCCGAATGGATTTTTTTGACAACCTGACAATAATAAAACTGCAACGCCTAAAATTGAAGCATTCAGAATTATTGTACAAAAAAAGATTTGGTTAAATTTTGTTATAGTCATTTTCTAAAATTTGTTAAATTTGTTAAATTGTTAAATTGTTAAATTGTTAAATTAATGGGCGTCTCTAAAAATTCATTTGTTAGGTAGGCAGCGTTTCGCCGAAACGCCGCAATACGCATAAAATAATTATTAAATTTTAATAATTCATAAAGCCTAAAATATGTTTATTTTAGACGCGCAAAATATTAAAGTTTATTGACGTCGTAAGCCGTAATGCGGCGTTTCGGCACAGTGTTTAATTTTTTTAGCCGCCTACCTGGAACAAATGAATTTTTAGAGATATACCCATTTGTCAAAAATTATGGTTTAGTAACAGGTTCATCTCCGCAAATTGTCCCTAATTCCGCCCAAAGTCCATACGAAAGTACAGGCGGAGATGGAACTCCAGTTGATAATGGCCATTTTAATCCTTGTTTTTGATGTAGATTTCTGGTATCAATAGTTTCGTTAATAAAGCTTACGGAACCGTCTATAAAAGCGACATTAACGCCGTTGCCATGTAAACTATTTGCGCTAACAATCCCTTGATTGATTTGAGCGAGATCAGTATGAATACACGATGGCGAGTTGGGAGGTAATATGGGATGAAAACAAGTAATAGGATGCGGATTATCAAATGCTCTCAAACCGTGTGAATGTACGCCAAAAATGATTAGTTGTGATGGTGAAAGGAAATTGTAATTTTGTCCCTTTAACGCTAAACAATCATCTGGTTCATTCCAATATCCGCCGCCTGTAGGAATCATTGCAGTTCGACGAAGATAATTACCGCCACTACCTGTAGAACTCATGTTATCATTCACAAGATGCTCGGAATGCATAATACTATTTGAAGTACCATCGGTAACGCTATCAAAAGTTTTCTCTCGTAATGCCGATTCCAGCCAAGAACGCGGATGAGGAGACATATATGCCATACTACCGCTAGTAATAAACGCCGGTAAGTCCGCAAGACTACCGACATAACTATTTTTGAGAGCGCCGTTTTCGTTCTCTGTTGGACTCCATGTTGCGGCGAGACTATCAGTCGGACAAAGGAAAGTTGAAATTGGTCGTTGTGATTGTCCGCCATCGCCATAAAGTGGTAAAATGTCATTTTGTATAGACAAGTTGTACATTGCTTCTTGTTCAATAAATGGCAACAAGACAAAAAAATGATTTCGCCGGAACCTACTATAACTATCCGCTGGCGTAGTGTCATTGTATGCCAATTTGTCGTGACGATATGCGGGGAATCGCTGATGAGCATCGTGAAACAAATGGACGGCAAGCGAGACTTGTTTAAGGTTGTTTGCACATTTCATTCGGCGAGCGGCTTCACGCGCCGCTTGAACGGCAGGTAAAAGTAACGCAATCAATGTTCCAATAATCGCTATCACTACCAAAAGTTCAACAAGCGTAAAACCAAAAAATAAACTAACAGAATTAGGTTTGGGGGAACGTCCCAGAGAATTATTGTAACGATAATTGTTATTACAATTATAATCGTTACTATAACTATAAGAGGAGTAATTCATTGTATGTAAATACCCCCCCCCCCCCCCCCCTTGCCTAAATTAACACCTAAATTAACACCTAAATTAACATCCAAATTAACATTGGCTGTAATATCAATATTCATATTGACTTCTGCGTTACGTTCTGACAAACAATTTGTCTTTTTCATGTTATTTTCCTTTACTGTAAAGGGTTAAACAAATAATAAAAAATTATTGCGTCTGACGGATCGCAACCGTCTCGGTTATGTTCCTTAATTTTTTTTTACAAAAATTCAAAAAAATTATCAACGCAATAAATACAAAAATTTAATCGCAACAAAATCTAATCCGCAAAAAACTCTTTTGCATAAGTTAAAAATTAAATTCGCCGCAATTAAACCAAACACATTTTTCGTTACAAAAATTCAAGAGCAAAAAAATTGATCCACAGATTACCAGATTAAAAAGATTATTTAAAAAATCTTTCTAATCTGCGTAATCTGTGGACAACAAAATTTTGATCAAAATTTTATAACACGAATGCGGTAGCATAAACCAATCCGCAAAGTAAAAACAATAGCATATTTCTAAAAAATTTATTTGTCTATTTATGCGGCATTTTGTTACCTATATTTAACTTTTTTAGAACAGACTTTTGTATTACGTTTGCAGAATTATAGAGAACAATT
>JAISLW010000269.1 GCA_031277105.1 Planctomycetaceae bacterium
TGCATCCCAGGATCGCGGGCGTCTCGCCTGCATGCGGTTGTACTCAACCGCTAATGAGCGAGGTTAAAATCTCAACCGCCTTTTGGTTTGCCTTTCGGCAAAGTGCAGGCGGGACGCCCGCGATCCGTTGGTCTCACCTGCTTTTCAGGGATCGCAGGCGTCTTGCCTGCGATCCTTTTTCCGTAAGCGGCTAAAAATCAGATGTTCTAAACTGTTCGCACTTGAGTTTTCGTTTACCTTCGCCTGCCTAGCTTTCGGACGGCAGGCTTTGACGCTTTTAAATCGCTGAAATTCAAGTACGAACTGTATACTGAAACATTGCCTAACCTTTTTACCAAAAATGAATTTTTAGAGTCGTTCTATTTATTTCTCCATTCTTCTAATTTAATATCGATTTTATTTTTTCCTTTTTGGATTACGTATGGTTTGGGTTTGACTTGAATGTCTGGCGGCAATGCCGGTACTAGAACTTCGTCTATTTTTCCGTCTCCGCTTTTCTCTTCAACTATGTTAAATTTTTCGACCATAATTTGTGCGTTGCCTGCCATTGGACCTTCGTTTTTTGGTATTGAGAAATTACCGTTTGCGTCGGTTTTTGTTCCTGCGCCGGGTCCGGCTTCAGGTCGAATCGTTACAACGGCATTATCAACAGGTTTGCCGTCAAGCGTTACAGTTCCTTCAATGCTAACCCGCGTCGCACCTTGCGAACAGCCTAAAAAGAAAGCAGAGAGTAAAATAATAAAAAATCTTTTTTGCATTTTATTTTGCATTGTAAAGTTGTTAAAATTTTGGTTATAAATGTACGTCAAACGTAATTATGATATTTACGTTTAACGTACATTTGTTTGTTGTTTATTGTTTAACGTTTATATTTATTGTTATGGTAAACTAACCGGCGTATCGTCGGCTCTGTCGCCAAAAAACCGCCATACTCTGTACGTTATAGTTTCATTTATAAATCGTCCAGACGCATCGGCAAGCGTAACGCACACGCCGCCAGGATGTTGACTCGCCGCACAACTATGAGCCGGAGTTTCATGTTGACTATCGCCGACAACGTCTGATTTATTATTAGGAGTGTAATAAGTAGAAAAAGTAACATCGCTAATGGCTTGCGGTATTCCAGGTCCAAACCATGCGGTAGCGCCGCGATTAGGAATTTTTGAATTAACAAATCCTCCGTCGCGTTCCGAAATCATAAGACAATTTGACGTGCCATCGGTTATATCATCTAAACCAGGTTGAAATCCGCCGTTGCCTTCAAATTCAGGATGACCTTGACAAAATAACCCGCCATAATCGCCTCTATCGCAACTCGTTTGTTTTTCAGTGTACGTACTATAACGGGTAAATTCACCAGTTGAAGTTGGATCGCTACCGCCATATTTATTATTAGTCGGTGGGTTCGGTACGCCAATATCACGCCGAGAGGCCATGCCAAAACGCCAAGCTCCCATTAAACCAACGTAATTACCTTTTGCCGTCATCCTTCCGGCGCCGTGATCGATTAGCGGTCTTTGCGGACATGACGGACAAACCCACGTAATGATTCTGGTTTGTTTTAGATCGTTGCCAACTATATTTGTAATAGCGGCGTCCCAATCTGTTACCATATTTTTTGTCCAACTGGCGCTTACGAATTTTTGCGAAATAGATTCATAAAGCGCTTCTTGTTCAATAAATGGTAATGTTCGCGTCCCCCAGCCGACAGCGCTGTTGCCATAACCTTTGACCGCGCCGGAACTACACCATTGGCTATGATCGGTAGGTTTGTAGCCCATTGTTACTCCGCATGGTAATTTTTGGTATGCGTCAATATGGAGATGTAACGCAAGACCAATTTGTTTTTGGCGACTTTGGCAAGTCATTCGTCTTGCCGCTTCACGCGCCGCTTGTACTGCGGGTAAAAGTAATGCGATCAAAACGCCTATAATCGCTATCACTACCAATAGTTCTACAAGCGTAAAACCAAGATGACCAAATATGCCAGAAAACGGCTTGGGAGAATTTCCAAGAGAATTATTGTTACAATAATTATAATTGTCGTAACAGTAATGGTGATAACTACCTGTAGCCAGATAGCCCCCCCCCCCCCCGTTTACCTAAATTAACACCCAAATTAACATTGGTTGTAATGTCAATATCCGTATTGACTTGTAAATCTACATTTTTGGTTTGTAAGTTTGTCATTTTCATTTTCTCCTCCATTTAATTTAAATTTGTTTTATGGAATTGAATATTCTAGTAAATTATTGGCGCTAATTTTTTTCGCTTACAATTACGAAAAACAAAATTACACTGCGGCAATAAACAATATTAAACGCAAACAAATCTAACTTGCAAAAAACACATCTGCAATAAAAAATAGATTCATCCACATTTGATTTTTCGTTACAAAAATTCAAAATCAAAAAAATTGATCTCAAATTTGCAACAAGAGCGAACAGTATAAATTATTTTTTCAAATAACACAATACCAATCCCAAAAAAATTACAAAAAAATTTTTGTTACAAAAAATGTAACAGATCACAAAAATTAATATGAGAGTTTTAAAGATCGAATGATTGATCGTTTGATCGTTTGTCCGAAAAAAGAATTTTTATAGAGATGTTCTTAAGATTGAGTTTAGATTTGATTTCATGTTTTATGTTTTATTTTGTTCGTAGAATTTTGTTGTCAATTTGCATGACGCAATGGGCGATAACGGGCTCGAACCGCTGACCTTCTGGGTGTAAACCAGACGCTCTAACCAACTGAGCTAATCGCCCTAACTTTTTTCATAACCGTTCACGAATAATCATTACAAAAAAATAAATTTCTCTAACGTCGCAAATTATTAAAATGGTATCGTCAACAATTACAAAAAATCATAACTAAAAATTACTAAATTGTAATCGACTCCTCAACCTTACTAATCAAATCCCTTACGTCTTGCTCATTTTGAAGTCCGCGTAACTCCGGCAAAAAATTTGCCGTTGCTAAAATTCGACTTAACCTCGCCAAAATTCTCAAATGCACCCTGTCATTCATCGAACATATCAGAAAAAAAATATCCGTTAAACGCCCGCCATCGCCAAACGGAATACCATTGACCGACGCCCCCAACGATAAAAACGTATCACCCAAAATTCCCGACATCGGACGACGCGAATGCAATAACGCCACGCCATTGTCCAACGCCGTCGAATGCAAGTCCTCACGCTCCTTGACCGCTTCCACCATCGCCGCCTCGTCCCACAATAAACCCGTCCCCATCGCTAAACGCACCATCGACCTAATCGCCGAATCCCGCGTCTTCGCCTCCAACGGAATCATAATCGAACCCGCCGGAAATAAACGCGAAACCATCACCGACTCCTCAACCTCGCCCGCCGGAACCGAACCCGCCAAAGCCCGCTCAACACGAACCAACTCCACATCGTCCGATACCCCTATACGACGCTCAAGCCAACGATGAACCTCATCCCGCGATATTACTAACTCGCCATTAACACGACGAGACGGCAATAAACCACGATCCACTAACTTCCGAACTTGCTCCTCCGGCAAATGAAGATACCGCGAAAGTTGAACCATCGACATATTTGAAAACGGCATCATACGCCTCGTCTAGTCTATTCGACACTTGGGTATTCTAAAAATTCATTTCACGATAATTTAATATCGTACAACTTGCGATTTTTGCAACCATGCGTCTTGTTTATCGCCAAAACGTAAATGTAACCATTCGCCCCTTTCGCCTATTACAATTGCATTCGTTCCCAAAGGAACCGGTTGAGTAAATGCTTTGTCGTATTGTTCGGAGTTTCCTTTTCGCGGTTGTGCGTCGTCAACAGCAATTACGGCATAAGAAAAACAGTCAAATCTATACCAATCATACCCTACCGAAATTGCCGCAACCAACGTAACCACAAACCAAAAAATTATAAAACGATACAAATAACGATAAAACCGCCCACCCTTACGCACAAACAAAATCAATACGCAAACCACAAAAAATAACGCCGAAAATAATACCGAACAAAATACCTTTTGATAAACCCCAACCCAATTTTGCCAAAAAAATAAATACTCAAACACCGCAACACGACCGCCAACAAAACCCGAACCCGCTACATCATTGGCGCCTCCGGCAAATCGCAAGTTCGCACGTATCCGCGTATCCGAAGGTAAATACCGTAACGCTAAATTATACGCCGCTATCGCCCGCCCCCGCTCGCCCGCATAATACCACGCATTGCCCTGATTGTAATAAAGTTGACCAGAACGAATCCCCTTGTCAAGCAAACTCTGATACTTTACCGCAACTCGTCTGTACGCCTCCGGTTGCTCCGCCGCCGGTAAACTTCCAACTAAATCAAACTCGTCTTGAATCAAATTAAACTCACGCTCAACTTCAAACGAAACGCCAAATAAGCCGCAACCAGACGACAAAAAAATTAAAAAACAAATCAGAATGAAAAATATATAGCAACGCGCCATAACAAAATCACTTGAAAGATTGTATAAATTCACACCCTAAAATTTCAATAACACAACACAAAAAAACAACAACACAAAACGCAAAATCATTAACGTAAACTACTCATTAAATATTTGTCCCGCTAAGGACAACATATTGGTAGAAAAAAATGATACAAATTTTTAGCGTCCCGTTAAGGACGCAATAAAGGTTAAGGTCGTATTTACATGTTGTCCATAGCGGGACAAATATATTTTTGACCTTGCTTTTCTACCAACATGTTGTCCCTAACGGGACAGATGAGACAATTATTTATTGTTACAATAAATCTATCCCCTAAAACTCTACACTTCTAAAAATAATCTTTCTAATCTGTATAATCTGTGGATCCTTTTTAAAAGCGATCCGCAGATTACACAGATTAGAAAGATTTTTTGTAACAAAAAATCGTCAGACAGCTGCATTCATGCTGTTTCTCAAAATCAAGGCGTTGCGGATTCGCCGCCGCTTATTGAACCTAGCGCTCCCCAGATTCCGAACTCGCTTGCGCCGCTTATTACTTGTTTGGGCGTTGTAATTCCAGGCGAAATGGAATTTATTGAGTCGCGAATAAATTGCACGCTGCCGTCAAAAAACGAAGCATTGACTCCGCCGCTATGACGACTCGACGCAGTATAAACGCCCCAATGTTGATATTGTCCCGCCGAGCAATTTGATGTATTCGGAGGAAGTACAGTACAAAATGCAGATTGATTTGGCACACTACGAAAGAAGTTTGTTCCGCGTTGACTGTCATACGTACCACTACCGCCCAAAAAATGGTAAGTGTAACCGCCTGTACCTGACTTAAAAAATCTCCTGTTATTCGGATCAAGATAATCAAGACATTGACGAGGATTCGTATCTAAACCGCCTACTGCATTCATTGCTGACATATAGGCGTCGTTACTATTTCCAATTCCTACGCAAGTTTCGCTGGCAAAAATAGTGTTACTCGTTCCGTCCGTAATTGCCGATATATCTTTCTCAACATCAGAAACAAATGCGGATCTAACGCCGATGCCGCCACTATTCATATTTTCATTATTATTGATAGCATCGGCTACCGAAATCACAATGCTTGTTTTTGTTGTTCCGTTTGTAGCTGTTTTTGAGTTAATATCTGACGGGCAACGAAGCATTGCAATAGTTCCTTGAACTGACGGTTTGGAGGAATGAGGATAAAATGTTGGAGTCAAAGGTTCTGCCATAATTGCGTCATAACGGGCTTGCTGTTCTATATACGGAAGAAGGAAAGTTCCTAATGACCAGTCTGTAGCAGCATCACTAGGTGGTTTACGTCGTGATCTTAATCTTGGAAACTCTTTATTTGTGTCGTGCAAGTTGTGTAAAGCGAGTGCAAATTGTTTCATGTTGCTGCTGCAAGACATTCTTCTTGCGGCTTCGCGTGCTGCTTGAACGGCGGGTAAAAGCAATGCGATCAATACGCCAATGATTGCTATTACTACCAAAAGTTCAACAAGCGTGAAACCAAAAAATAAACCAAGAGAATTAGGTTTGGGAGAAATCCCAACAGAATTATTGTAACGATAATTCGGATTTTTAAAAATCCGGTTTTTTGGCAAATTACCTGCGTTACATTTTCTGCCCCCCCCCCCCCTGTTTGCCTATTTTAACATTAGTTGTAAA
>JAISLW010000327.1 GCA_031277105.1 Planctomycetaceae bacterium
TTTTTTGTAAAAAGGTAGGCGATGTTTCGCCGAAACATCGCAATGGAGTTTATGATACCAATAAATTTTAATAATTCATAAAGCCTAAAATATATTTATTTTAGACGTGCGAAATATTAAAATTTATTGATGTCGTAAGCCGTAATGCGGCGTTTCGGCGAAACGCCGCCTACCTGGACAAATGAATTTTTAGAGACGCCCAATATTGTCTCGCTTGTCTCTCCTGTCTTACTTGTCCAGCAAAAATAATCCTTTATAATCTGGGCGTCTCTAAAAATTCATTTGTCTGGATAGACGGCTAAAAAAATTAAACACTGTGTCGAAACGCCGTATTACGGTTTACGACATCAATAAATTTTTATATTTCGCACGTCTAAAATATATATTTTAGGCTTTATGAATTATTGAAATTTATTGGTAGCATAAACTCCATTGCGGCACAAAAAATAAACGCAGTGGCGAAACGCCGCCTACCTTTTTTACAAAAAAATGAATTTTTAGAGTACCCATCTGTCTAATCTGTTGACAAAAAATTGATCCGCAGATTACACGCAGATTAAAAGGATTTTGTAACCGTTTATGGAAATTTGTTTATTAAATTACGTTTTGCCAAATTTTTTAGGGACAAGTGGGACTTGAGGGACAAGAGCGACAATTTTTTTATAACAAAAAACTACTCCCTATCACTAATCCCTAATCACTAAAATCTAGCGAGTAAATTTCCGTGAACGGTTGCAAAATTTTTAATTGCAAATTTAACAAATTTCATTAACCAATTTTTTAACATTTTAATAAATTAAAACACATGAATTCACCTAAAATTTTGCGTGCTTTGATAAGCGTTAGCGACAAGGTTGGCGTTGCGGCATTTGCTAAGGGGCTTGTTGCTGCGGGAGTAGAAATTTATAGTACGGGCGGCACGCGCACGCATCTTGCGAAAGAAGGCGTTCCTGTAAAAGACATATCGGATTATACAGGTTTTCCCGAAATGATGGGCGGCAGGCTTAAAACGCTTCATCCTAAAGTTCACGGCGGTATTCTTTGCCGTCGCGATAATACAGACGATATGAATTCGCTTTTGGAGAACGGCATATTGACGTTTGAACTTGTTGTTGTGAATCTTTATCCGTTTGAGGCGACTGTCGCTCGCGAAGGCGTAACCGAAGAAGAGGCTATCGAAAATATCGACGTCGGAGGTCCAACAATGATACGCGCGGCGGCAAAAAATTACTTGTTCACAACCGTTATTACAGACCGCGAACAATACTCGACCGTACTTGAACAAATCGAAAAAACAGGACGGACAACATTACAATTACGCCAAAGTCTAGCAAGAGACGCTTTCACAATGACCGCAAATTACGATAACGCAATTTCACAATTCTTTATCAACCGACTCGAAGGCGACGGCTTCCCCGCTTCAATTACGCTAAAATATAAACGAAACAGCGTATTGCGATACGGCGAAAATCCACACCAACAAGCCGCCGTTTATGTTGACCCGGGTTCAAAAATCGCAGGCGCAATTACAGCACGTCAATTAAACGGTAAAGAATTATCGTACAATAATCTGCTTGACCTTGATTCTGCGCTCGCTATTGTCAGAACATTTGCCAAACCAGCCGTAACAGTAATAAAACACAATAACCCTTGCGGCGCCGCCGTAAGTCAACAGATTGCCGAAGCCGCTCGAAAAGCGATGTCCGGCGACCCGTTGAGCGCTTTTGGTTCTGTTTTAGGATTTAATTGTCCTGTTGATGCGGAGACGGCGGAGTTTCTTGTTGCGCCTGATCATTTTATTGAGGCGATAATTGCGCCGGCGTTCAATGCCGATGCGATAGAGATATTGACAAAAAAACCAAAATGGGGCGCTAATGTAAGATTACTGCAAGTCGGCGATTTGACTACAAATTTAAGCCGTTGGACTATTCGACCTGTTGAAGGCGGCGCTTTGATACAAGAAGCTGACACAAACGCCGACCCCGAAGACCAATGGACAATTGCAACTGAAAAAAGCCCTGATACAACGTTGATGAATGATATTAAATTCGCATGGGAACTAGTACGACACGTCAAATCAAATGCAATCGTACTTTGTAAAAATGAAATGTTACTCGGCGCCGGAGCTGGGCAAATGAGCAGAATCGATTCCGTCGAAATCGCACTAAAAAAAGCGGGAGACCGCGCAAAAGGAAGCGTACTCGGAAGCGACGCATTCTTCCCATTCCCAGACTCAATTGAACGCGTCGCCGAATTCGGTATCGCAGCAATAATACAACCCGGAGGTTCAAGAAAAGACGCCGCCGTTATCGACGCCTGCAACAAAACAAATATCCCAATGATATTCACAAATAGAAGACACTTTAAACACTAAACCTTATAAACTGTTCGCACTTGAGTTTGCGTTTACCTTCGCCTGCCTAGCTTTCGGACGGCAGGCTTTGACGCTTTTAAATCACTGAATTTCAAGTACGAACTGTATAAATTCAGAATACGGAATACGGAAGTAAAGATTTTGTAACTGTTCACTGAATTTTTTTAGTAAATTAGGTATTGTCGATTTGTAACTATTCAGACCACATTTTTTTTAGATCGAAATTGGTTTGTATTAGCTTCATCGGGGCGACATACGATTACAATTATCGTTACAAAAAATAATTATCCCTGCTGAATAGTTGCAAAAAGCTACACCCGACGCCTAACTCTTAAAATCTAGCGCTTACAATTTTCGTGAACGGTTACAAATTTATAATTTTTTATTTTGTAATTGATCTATGATTAAGATTATATCATTTGTGATTATGTTTATTAAAAATCATTTTATGCAGGTGATTTTATGCGTCAATTTTTTGTTTGTTTACGTTGTCTTGGCGGAGTTACGTAATGAAGCGATACGTAACGCCGAAATGCAAGCGGCGATAAAACAATTAGGTAAATTTAATTATGATTATATGATGCGTAATAATATTGATTGGAATGATTACTTACAACAATTAAAAAATCACACAAATGAAGCAAGATTTATGGAAAGATATTATATACCTTATTGTGAGAAATTAAATTTAGATAACATAAATACAGACATAAATAACGCTGATAAAAAATAAAGTTATACTACTCGCACTTGAAATTCAGCGATGAAACCTGTTTTCCGATAGTTAGGCGGACGACAGTAAAACGTAATTTTAAGTAGGATCAGTTTAAAATATTGAAATCATGTTAACAGATAAATTATTGACGATTAAAGAAGCGAGCGAATGGGCGACGCGGCATATTGGAAAAAATGTAACAACTTCCAATATCGCATATCTGATTCAATACGGACGAATTAAAAAAATTAATAACAACGGTTCGACGCATATTTCACAAAACGACTTGTCCCAATACTACAAATCATACTGTAATTCAAGAGAAATAAATTATAAAGAACAAATTAGAAGCGATCTAAATTGGGCGTTGTCTTTTGAACAATACAAAGAAGCCGAAACCACAAAACACGTCCACCGTTTGCATCCTTACAAAGGAAAATTTATACCGCAACTCGTCGAATATTTTCTTGACGCTCATACGGATAATTTCAAAAAAGAAACGTATTTTAACGTCGGCGATATTGTGCTTGATCCGTTTTCTGGCAGCGGCACAACGATGGTTCAAGCGTGCGAATTAGGGATACATGCGTTGGGAATAGACGTTTCGGCGAAACATCGCCTACCTTTTTACAAAAAAATGAATTTTTAGATATACCCATATAATTAAACGTTCACGGAAATTCGATTATTAAGTTAGTATCCAAATTTTGAGGGATAAGTGAGACAGGATGGACGATTTTTTGTTACAAAAAATTGTCCCTCTTGTCCCTCGCAATCAAAAAAATCTTTCCAATCTGCGTAATCTACGGATCGTTTTTAAAGCGAATCACAGACCAACGGATCGCGGGCGTCCCGCCTGCAATTTGCCGCAAGGCAAACAAAAAGCGGTTGAGATATAACCTCGCTTATTAACGGTTGAGTACAACCGCATGCAGGCGAGACGCCTACGATCCGTCTGACGATTTTTTGTTACAAAAAATTGTTATCTAGTTTTCTAAAAAAATATTCCCTATTCACTAACCTCTATACTGCTCGTACTTGAAATTCAGCGATTTAAAAGCGTCAAAGCCTGCCGTCCGAAAGCTAGGCAGGCGAAGGTAAACGCAAACTCAAGTACGAATAGTTTAAAATCTATCGTTTAAATTTCCGTGAACGGTTACATAATTTTTTGTCATGCTTTTATGATTTTTTCTTTTCCGTTTTTTACGTTTTTTGTTGCGTTTCGGCTATCGACGATTAGGTTTGAATTTTGGACGATAAAATCGTAATCATAATTTGAGTGGTCGGTCGCAATTAGTATGCAATCTTGCGAGTTCAAAAATTCTTTTGTCAAATTTGTACTTTGCATTTCTTTTATGTTTTGCCAATGTCTCATTTTTGGCAAGTTTGGTATATGCGGATCGTTGTATGTAACAATAGCGCCTTTGTTAATTAGTCTATCAATTAACTCAAACGACGGGCTTTCACGCGGGTCGTCGACGTCTTTTTTGTATGCTAAACCTAGCACGCATATTTTGCTTCCGTTTAGCGGTTTTCGTCGATCATTGAGAGCGTCTGTAACGCGACGGACAACATAAAGCGGCATTGACGTATTTATCTCTCCGGCTAACTCAATAAACCGAGTCGTCAATCCCGCGCGTCTTGCACACCAACTCAAATAAAACGGATCAATTGGAATACAATGTCCGCCTAATCCGGGACCGGGATAAAATGCTTGAAATCCGAACGGTTTAGTTTTTGCCGCTTCGATTACTTCCCATACGTCTATTCCGAGCCGGTCGAATATTATTTTGAGTTCGTTTACCATTGCGATATTTACGCACCGGTACGTATTCTCAACAATTTTCGCCGCCTCCGCAACTTCGCACGAAGAAACTTTAATTACTTTGACGATTGCGTGCGAGTATAAACTTGCTGCGAGTTCTCCGCTTAACTCATCGAAGCCGCCGACTAATTTCGGAATACCTTCGGCGGTAAAATTTGGATTGCCGGGGTCTTCGCGTTCTGGGCTAAATGCAAGATAAAAATCTTTACCTGTTTTGAGACCGCTTCGTTCAAGTATAGGCGTCATTACGTCGCGTGTTGTTCCGGGATATGTTGTACTTTCGAGGACGATTAATTGATGTCGTCTTAAACGTTTTGCGATTGATTCTGTCGTCGTTTCAACATAATATAAATCAGGGTCGCGGCTTTCGGAAAGCGGCGTAGGAACGCAGATCAATAAAGCATCTGCTTCGGACAAGCGGTTCATATCCGATGTAGGATCAAAATTGCCGTTATCGACGTATGGTTTAATCCATTCAGACGGAATATGTGCAATATAACTTTTACCGCTTTTGAGCAAGTCAATTTTCTTTTGATCCGTGTCAAATCCCAACGTCTTAAATCCGGCTTTGATAAATGCCCGCACCAACGGCAAGCCAACATAGCCAAGTCCAATAATACCGACTTTAGCAGTTTTATTTTGGATCAAACTTGCAAGCGGCGACGATAAAATAGAATCTGTAGTCATCGTTTTATAATATAATGCTTGTAATTTAAATTCAACAATTTAAAAGTTTAAAAACCGTTCACGAAATTTTATGCGACAAGTTTTAGGGTGTAGGTTGTATGGGATAGGTGATAGGGGATAGTTTTTTAAAATTGAAATTTGTGATTTAGAGAAAAAATTTTGTTATAAATTGTCCCACTTGTCCCTGTACTTCAAAAATTACCAAAACGCAATTTGCTAAACAAATTTCCGTGAACGTTTACAAAATAATTTTAGGCAATTTCTAATAACCAATTTTTTATTTAACCGCCGAGAACACAAAGTTCAAAGAGGAGAAAATTTTCTAAATTTATTTTAAATCAGAAGTCAATTATAATATTAAATAACGTGTTTCGATTCCGATTAAAAATTTCCTCTGTGTTCTCTATGGTTAATAAAAATAAATTTGTGGTTTTTAGAAGGTATCTTTAAAAATTCACTTAAGTTTATTACCGTTTTCGTCTATTTCGAGTAATTTTACGTTTTTAATCCAGACTTTGTGATCGTGATTTTGGAATCCGATATAACCTTTTTTTGCGAAATCGGTCAATGCTCTTGCTTTTCCGTTTTTTGTGAATTTATGTTTACCTGCGACGTCTCTTTTGCCGGGTTCTTTGTAATCTTGAAGGTTAGCGGTAATAATTTCGGTATTGTTTAAAAATACGGTCAATTTATCTCCGGCAAATTTGACTTCGTAATGATCCCATTTTTCGGGACCGTTTGTTGCGATTTTTGTTGGTGGTTTAACGTCGTAGAGGGCGCCGACGCTATGGACGTTTGGTTTCTCGTTGGCGGCGGCTGTTGCGACTTGGATTTCAAAACTTGTATTTACTGTATCTTTCAAATTTTCCATGCGGACAAAAATTCCAGAATTACATGGGTTGCTCATTTTAATATCGCACTTCAAGATAAAGTTGCTGAATTCTTTATCGTACGTCAAGATATAGCCGCCGCATTTATATGTTTGGATACATCCGTCTTCAACTTTGGAGTTGATTGGTTTGTTGTTATTGTTTTTCCAACCTGTGTAATCTTTGCCGTTGAAAAGTAGCAACCAGCCTTCGGATTTTTCGTTTGGCGTCAATTCGTTATCTGCCGCCGAAGTGGACGCAGAAAACAAAACCAAAACCGGCAAAAACGCAGCCATAAACACAAATACAAAAGAATTTTTTTTCATCGAAATGCCTTTTGTAAACTTCTGAAAAACGCAAATTTATTTTTATTAACCGCAGAGAACACAGAGGAAATTTTTAATTTACGTCAAAACATTATTTAATAATATAATTGACTTTTTGATTTAAAATATTCTTCTTTGTGAACTCTGGCGCTTTCGGTAGTTAATAAATAAAAAACTTTTTTTAGAAGTTACTTTTTTATAAGGGGGGGGGGTATATTGTTCGTGTTTGAATTTCAGTGATTTAAAAGCGTCAAAGCCTGCTGTCTGAAAGTTAGGCAGGCGGTGGTAAACACAAATTCAAGTGTGAACAGTTTAAAGTTGTGGTTAAATTGTTGTAGAGAAAAGTTTCAATTTTCTGTTTGAATCTACAACAATTACAAAATTTAGTAATTTCGTTAAATAAAATTTATCGAAAAATTTTATCAAGAAAACTAAACGGGCAAAAATTATAACCGCAACACAAATAAACGCAACATTAGAGTAAAAGTAATCGTTCACGAAAATTTAAGCGTCGGTTTTAGGGGTTAGGAAGTGGGGGATATAGAGTAGTTTTTTAGAAAACGAGACAACAGTTTTCTGTTATAAAAAAATTGTCTCACTTATCCTTCATGTCATTCAAGATTGGCAAAACGTAATTTAATAAACAAATTTTGTGAACGGTTTACGATGATTTTTTGTAACAAAAAATCGTCAGACGGATCGCAGGCGTCCCGCCCGCATTTCAGGATCGCAGGTATTTCGCCTGTGTTCCTTCAGATTCGCAGGCGAAACGCCTGCATTTCAGGATCGCGGGCGTCTCGCCTGCATGCGGTTGTACTCAACCGCTAATGAGCGAGGTTTTGATCTCAAGCGCCTTTTTGTTTGCCTATCGGCAAAGTGCAGGCGAGACGCCCGCGATCCGTTGGTCTCGCCTGC
>JAISLW010000362.1 GCA_031277105.1 Planctomycetaceae bacterium
GCCTCAACCGAAGACGACAATAATAAATTCACATTCAGTTACGGAATCTTTGGCAATGAAATTAAACGTATCCAAAAACTAGCCGATTTAGAAAAACCAGTAGAGTTTAATTTTGTAACCAATATTAACGGATTAAAAACAGAAAAGATATTAAATATTGACGGCAAACTGGATCATAAAAATAAATATGAATTTGACGAATTAAATCGCACAACTGAAATTGTACAATCATTAGATCAATTCACGATAAAATCAGTACAAATTCAATACGACGACTTCGGACAACTTACCAAACAAACGCGTCTTGATTCCGGCAAACCAATTATTGTAACAAAAAATAAATTCGATAATGCAGGTAGATTATTAAATATTTCACACACGGGCGACAATAAAACTTATGCCGATTACGACATAAAATGGGACGATGGAAACCGTATCACAGATTTCGATTTCATGTACTTAAACGGTCCTGCAAAAAAGAACACGTCAAATTATAGTTACGATAAAACCGCGCAATTGATCAACGCTAGTTATAGTTTCATGCCAAATGAAAAATACAACTTCGATCTTAACGGCAACAGAAAAACCGCAGAAATTCAAGGTAAAAACGAATCTTATAAAACAGGCGCATACAATAGATTGTTATCAGATAATAATTATCGTTACGAATATGATCTGGAAGGCAACAGAATTTCCAAAACCGATAAAGACAACAAAACCACAAAATACTTTTGGGACAATCGCAACCGTTTAACCAAAGTTGAAACCCCAACCGAAACAATCGAATACATCTACGACCATCAAAACCGCCTAGTAAAAAGAACTGACAAGCAAAACACAACAACATTCATCCACGACGACTGGCAAATTATCACAACACTTGATTCCAATGGAAAATTACAAAATGTAGCAGGCTATGCACAAGGTGAATGTAAAATAGTAACGATGGGATATTCCACAAATCAAAACAGTGTGTCAATCGTTGAAAATATTAGTTGCGTTTTTAAAGTGTGTGCAAAAAAATCAACATGGTGGTGGCTCTTTGAGAGCATAACCCAATGGTCGGCATCAGGAACGTGTAATTACACTTGTGCAGATGGTCCTGTAGGAACTGGAAATAAATGTTGTCATTCGAATTTTCCTAATAATGCCACAGAAACTTTTATTGGTCAAGGAACAGGCGTTGGCGGAGATTGTAATGTAACATCTCCAGTGCCATGAGATGTTATGTTGTTATATTAATAGAGTTATATAAGAGTTTAAAATCTGTTATATTTTAATTTTATTGATTTTATGATTTAGTTAGTGTACATAGTTATTTGTTGATAGGTTGTTTGGCGATTAGAGCCTCTACTCAATTACCGTGTATTCTTTTATTGTGTTATTTTAAAAAATTTAGGTATTATTATGAAAGTTTTAATTTATTGTTTTTATGTTTCAATATTCATTTTCTCAATTTCATATTATTCTTTGGGTCAGCATAAAGTAGATAACGCATGGGAGATATGGGAAAAGGAATATAAATCTTACGTAACGCGTGAGCAACTAATTTATACGAGAAAAGAGATCTCATTGTCTTTTTGGCGCAATGGCTCAGTTTACGAAACGATAGCATCATATTATCAGAGTTTAACAGATAGCGAAGAACTTATTGATGAGTTAAAAATTGATCCTTCGATTAGATATAAAATTGTAAAAGCGCCTTTTGATGATAGCGAGCACAAAAAGATGACATCGGAGTTGGATGCTATGAAGAATCCTGAAGATCGCTTTTTTTTAAAAATGCCCCAAAATGAACAAAATGAATATCTCAAACTATGGAAAAAAAGATTTTCTTACTATAAATTAGCATCTGCTCGTGATGAAAATAAGTATCTAACAGATGCTCAAAAGAAAACCGGTCAAGAAATCCAGATAATGTTTATGAGACATTATCCTCTTTTTATTACGCCGCGTATGTTCAATGCACTTGATCTCAACGCAGAACAAAAATTAAAGTTAAATCAAATTTGTCAAAAATTAGAACCCGAATATAAAGAATATATTGACAAACTTGTTGAGTCCGAATTTTCTTGGCAATTCAAATTGGCGAATAAAATAAGCGAGACTAAAATTCAAAGCAACGAGGAATTTTTTAATCTACATAAAAAGCATAAGAAGGAATATTTTGCTAGTGATGAATGGCAAGAATTGTTGCGACAAAAAAATTTATTTATAGCAAAATTAGAAAAAGAAGTATCTCAAATATTGACCGATAAACAGTTGCAAAGAATGAATGAACTAATAAATAACCCATTTGATAGCGTAAAAAAATGTATAAAAGTTTTAAATAACGAATTCAATGTTAAATCAAATCGCTCAAACCATTAAAACGTATGAAACAAGCATATGCAAACTAAATTTTACGTTGTCTTTAAAAAATAAACTATTCGTACTTGAGTTTGCGTTTACCTTCGCCTGCCTAGCTTTCGGACGGCAGGCTTTGACGCTTTTAAATCGCTGAATTTCAAGTACGAGCAGTATATACAAAAAATGAGAATAGATTATTTAGTAACTCATGTCACGCAGGCGGTCAGATTCAGTCCGAATATAGTTACTATATTTAGCCTACATTCCTCATTTTCTGGTGTTTTAACACCCGATACTTGTTTTCGTATATTTTGCCTTGTTTCCGCGTATGGTGCATAACATGAGTTAATAAAATATAATTCGAGTGTAAAAAGTATATTGTTATTTTCTATTTGATTTATATGTTTACAAATAAAACTGATATTGTTTGCGATAATTTTTGTATTAACTTGTTTTGGATTGATTAGAGTTGAATTGACTCAATCAAAAACGATTCCGCATGAATTTACAATTATCGTAACAAAAAATAAATTCGATAATGCAAGCAGATTATTAAATATTTCTCACACGGGCGACAATAAAACTTATGCCGATTACTACAATCCAGAAAACCGAATTTCAAAAACCGATAAAGACAACAAAACCACAAAATACTTTTGGGATCACCGCAACCGTTTAACCAAAGTTGAAACCCCAACCGAAACAATCGAATACATCTACGACCATCAAAACCGCCTAGTAAAAAGAACCGACAACCAAAACACAACAACATTCATCCACGACGACTGGCAAATTATCTTACAATTCGACAACAAAGAATCCAAACCAACCAATCGCTACCTTTGGGGAACAAAACAAGACGAACTAATCTGCAATAACAACAATTGGACATTAAACGACCATCTAAACACAATCCGCGACATAATAAAACCAGACGGCAATGTCGCCTCACACCTAGAATACAACGCCTT
>JAISLW010000532.1 GCA_031277105.1 Planctomycetaceae bacterium
GGGCGTCCCGCCTGCACTTTGCCGAAAGGCAAACCAAAAGGCGGTTGAGATTTTAACCTCGCTCATTAGCGGTTGAGTACAACCGCATGCAGGCGAGACGCCCGCGATCCTGGGATGCAGGCGTTTCGCCTGCGAATCTGACGAAACTCCAGGCGAAATGTTTGCGATCCTGAATCGCCTGCGAGCCTAAAATACAGACGAGACCAACGGATCGCGGGCGTCCCGCCTGCATTTTGCCGATAGGCAAACAAAAAAATCGGTTGAGATATAAACTCGCTCATTCGCGGTTGAGTACAACCGCCTGCAGGCGAGACGCCCGCGATCCTGGGATGCAGGCGTTTCGCCTGCGAATCTGACGAAACTCCAGGCGAAATGTTTGCGATCCTGAATCGCCTGCGATCCTAAAATGCAGGCGAGACCAACGGATCGCGGGCGTCTCGCCTGCACTTTGCCGATAGGCAAACAAAAAGGCGGTTGAGATCAAAATCTCTCTCATTAGCGGTTGAGTACAACCGCATGCAGGCGAGACGCCCGCGATCCTGGGATACAGGCGTTTCGCCTGCGAATCTGAAGAAACACCAGGCGGGATGTTTGCGATCCTGAATCGCCTGCGATCCTAAAATGCAGGCGAGACCAACGGATCGCGGGCGTCCCGCCTGCACTTTGCCGCAAGGCAAACCAAAAGGCGGTTGAGATATTAACCTCGCTCATTAGCGGTTGAGTACAACCGCATGCAGGCGGGACGCCCGCGATCCTGGGATGCAGGCGTTTCGCCTGCGAATCTGACGAAACTCCAGGCGAAATGTTTGCGATCCTGAATCGCCTGCGATCCTAAAACGTCTGCGATCCTGAAAAGCAGGCGAGACATCTGGGATCCTTCCAATTTGTCCGATCTGTCCCGCTAGGGACAACATGTTGGTAGAAAGATGATACAAATTTTTAGCGTCCCGTTAAGGACGCAATAAAGGTTAAGGTTGTATTGACATGTTGTCCCTAGCGGGACAGAAATGAATTTTTAGAGAATTAAACGTCTCTCATTAGCGGTTGAGTACAACCGCATGCAGGCGAGATGCCCGCGATCCTGGGATGCAGGCGTTCCGCCTGCGAATCTGACGAAACACCAGGCGAAATGTTTGCGATCCTGAATCGCTTGCGATCCTTTTGGCGATTTTTTGTAACAAAAAACTGTTCTCTCGTTTTCTAAAAAACTATCTCCTACTCCCTATCCCTACTCCCTAACCCTTAAAATCTTGCGCTTAAAATTTTTGTGAACGGTTACAAAGTTGCTAATAATTCGCGATTAATTTTTACGTTATGTCTTACGTCAACGGGGAAATTTTTTAGTATTCTGATTTCTTTGATTTGTTTTGTTATTTTGTTATTTTGTGCGATTTCTAGTAATTCTTTTATTAAAATGTTTGTTTCATTTTTTGATTTTGGGAAATTTTTTTTATGCGGCTCGATAAATATTCTTGGCTTACCGTTTGGCGAGTTTGCCAAAGCAGATCGGAATACAGCAGGATGCTGGTTGAAAATTGCTTCACACGGTATAGAAAATAACGTTCCCTCCGCCGTTTCAACTCTATGATTTTTTCGCCCACAAAACCAAAACCTGTCACACGCGTCAATATATCCTACATCGCCCATACGATGCCACAATTGATTATCACCGTCAATGATTTTTGCAAGTTCATTTGCTTCAGGTCTGTTAATATATTTTTTCGTAACTTGCAACCCCGTAACAATCAATTCTCCAATTTGTCCAGTTTGCAAAATTTTTATCCGGTCAAAACTTGGTATCGGCAAATCTGAAATTTCAATAATTTTCCAAGTTATAGTTTGGAATCGCTTCCCAACACAAACTCCGCCGCCAGAATTTGTTATATTTACAGTTTCGTTCAAAATTTCTGTCGCGCTGATTGAGGCAGTCGGCAATGATTCAGTTGCGCCGTACGGCGTAAAAATTTCACCTTGCGGGTGAATATAAGGTTTAAGTTTTTTTAATACGTTTGCTGATACAGGCGCGCCGGCAGAAATAGCGCGTTTTAAAGTCGGTATGTTAACGTCAATATTTTTTGTTGCGCTATTTTTTGTTGCGCTATTTCTTTTTTGCGTAATGTTAATTTCGTCGCAGTAGTTTGCGATACGATTCCATATTGCGGGCGAGGCGAATGATTGCGTAACTTTGTATTCATTGGCAATACGAATAATTTTGGCAGGATCAACTTGCGCAGGTTTAGTCGGGTCAACATCAGGAATAACCGCAGTTATGCCCATTGCCAGATCAAATAAACCAAACAACGGAAAACACGCCAAATCAATATCGCCCGCGCCGATATTGTAATACGCCGCTATTTCGCTAATCTGCGTATCAAAAATTTTATGAGTGAACTCTACGCCTTTGGGCGGTCCGGTGCTGCCGCTTGTGAAAATTATTGCGGCAACGTCGTCGGGTTTAGTTTCGTATGCGTTAAATTGCGCATAATTTTTTTTGCGCCTAATTTGGTCAAGCGTCAAACCGCCCCAAAACCAACGTTGACCAACCGTAATATTATGTTTTGCTTTAGGGAATTTATGCCGCATGAGTAAACGAATAAGATGCACCGGCGGAATTGCAACAATACCATCAGGTTCTACTTCGGCAAGACAATCAAGCATGCGTTTTATGCCCATGCCCGGATCAATTAAAACAATTGTTGCGCCGGTTTTAAGCAAGGCGAAAACAAGCGAAATAAAATCAATACCATAACGCACAAAAAGAGCAATCCGCTTACCATAACCAATACCGCCTTTTTGCATTTCGGCGGCAATAGAATTTGAATCTATTTCTAACTCTTGGTAAGTAATTTTTTTGTAATCATTTTTTACAACTTGTATGATCGCATTTGTCAAAGGCGACCTATCAGCAATATCAACAAGCCGATTAGCAATATTCAATTTTTCTGACATAAATAAAATGTTACCGTTCACGGAAAATTGTTTGTTAAATTATGTTTTGGTAATTTTTGATGGACAGGAGGAACAAGTGGGACTTGATGGACAAATTGGACAAATTGAATGATCATTGAATGATCGTAGTTGTTTTTGTTACGTTTTTTTGGGTTTGTAATTATTCGTCTATTTTATAAACGCAATACTCTGAATTTTTGTAAACAATATTCCATCCAAAACGTTTGTTTAAGTTTGGATAAGTTGGCGCTAGGATATAATTGAAATGATATTTTTTTTGTAAGTTTTGTATTTCATTCGGTTTTTTTTGCGATAACATTTGCGCAAAAGATTGTTTTGAAATTTTGTCGATGAGTAATTTTGCATTTTTATTTTTTTCGTTTGCGTATAATTCTTCAATCGACGCCGCCCATTGTATCAAGGATTTTGCGTCTTGCGGCACTTCTTTCCATACGGCGATATTACTTCTGTTCGCATGCCATTTGAAAGTTACGCTGTCATACGGAATGAAAAATTTTGCATTTTTTGGGGTGTTTGCGGGATCGGCGATCCAATTACATGCTTCGCGCCATTTGTATGCTTGTATTGGATTTTTTGGTTCCGATTTTGCAAAAGCAAATCTTGTGCGTAAATTGACTAATTCAGTAAATACGCCAAACGGCATATAAATTAAAATTACAATATAAATAACAATTAACCATACCCTCAACTTGCCACAACGCAACATTGAACAATCGCTATACCACCTATTACAAATATACAAAATTAAACGGCATGCCAAAATTGCTATACACCACAAAATCACGACGTCCGGCGCCGTTGACCACGAAAACATTAAACCGCCAAACAACAAATAACCCGAAACCATAAATATCGTAACAAAAATTGTCGCCGCAATTATTAACTCATAAAACAACGGCAATCGCGACGGCGACCTCCGCAACAAATTCGCCAACCTCAATAACCTAAACATTGAACCTAACGCAACACCCATCGGAACCGCAACATCAGACATCCTAAACCAATAAAAACGTAATATCGTCGCCGACGTCAACTCGTTTGACCTAAAAATAAACGCCAAAATAAATCCCGCCAACGAAATTAACAGCGTCCCCCAAACAAAAAAATCAAAACGACGCTGACTCACACTCCCATGCGGCACAAAACGACAACAAAATATCCACAATAACGCCAATAACACAAATCGTAACACCCGCACCCACGAAAACATATACGGAACAAGATGATGACTCAACCTTTCAAAAACATATATCTTGTGCGAGTCCTGAACCACGTCGCCCACCGTCCCATAATCCAAAAGCAATCCCGGTATCACGCCAGGCAACGAAACCAAACCGCCCAACAACATAAAATAATAATTCGGCTTGCGACGGCAAAATATATGCACAATAATTACGGCAATCACCGACCAACCGCCAACCAAAACATGAAACGCCGAAGCAATACCCAAAAATATCCAAACCCTATCCCAACGCCCCCGCAACAACTCAACCAACCCAAACAAAACAAACGGAAACGCAAACGACTTGCCCTCGACGCCGCCAATTATCCATTCGCCAGCCATGTTAAAATTTGAAACATAATAAGCCAACGCAAGACCCGCCGGCGCCGAACACCAATTTATACGAAATATCGTAAAACATAAACAACGCCACGATAACGCCAAAAGAAACCAAGTCAAAAATCTACCCGCAACCGATAACCAATAAGGCGACAAAAAAAACGATAACCAACCAAAAAGAAAATAAAACGTCAAATGAGAATCCCGCGACATAAGAAATTCATCATTGACCACCCAATCCGGATTCCAAAAATGAATCGCCTTGCCTATATAATAAGGCTCGTTTACATCCGGTATCGGAGAACCGCCAAAAACGCAAAAAATAAAAAACAATATCGCCGTCTCAAGAATAGCAGACAAATTAATTGTAAAATTACCAACACAAATTTTTGATTTCATTATTTTTCGTACATATATTATCGCAACCCCGCGCCGCTGTTGCGTAAATTTATTTTAATATTATAATCAGCGCCTCTTCGCTTCGTAACAATTCGTAAAACTAGAAACAACGGATTCGTTTACGCTTTTATAACTTAAACTATAACTTAACCTACTAACTAAAACCCCAAACGTAATCATTTACAAAATCGCTAAAATTTATTTTTTGTAACTATACTGCTCGTACTTGAAATTCAGCGATTTAAAAGCGTCAAAGCCTGCCGTCCGAAAGCTAGGCAGGCGAAGGTAAACGCAAACTCAAGTACGAATAGTTTAAAATGATTACGCAAA
>JAISLW010000539.1 GCA_031277105.1 Planctomycetaceae bacterium
CTCCCGTTTTCTTTGGTAGATAATATTTATACTGTTGCTCAATAATTGTATTCGCTTGTTTTATTGCTTTATTTGCGATTTTTTTTTGCACGTCTGGCTCTAACTCTATTAAAGCAATCGCCGTCTCCTTACTCAAAGATAACCTAAAAGTCTGTTCCATTTTTTTTAACTTTTTTTTCAAAAACTGTCTCAACAAAACGAAAAATGTCGTTGTGCTGCTTTGTGGTGTTTTTTTTGCCCTCTTTTTTAATTTTTATTTGTGGGACTGGTGGGACTGGTGGGACGGTTTTTTTTTAATTTGTCTATTTCTTTCGGTCTGTCCTTTGGGCAAGGCTTGCCGTCGTTTGGCGTATAACCCCCCATTATCGGCGGCGGCATGTACTTTGCAGCAATCCTTAAAATATGATAAATAACATACAACTCCCCCATTATTATAATAATACTCACAATAATAATAAAAAGTTGTACCAATATAACCGTTATAAAATCGGATAAAAGCATTTTTTTTAGTTTTATAAAAAAGTGCGGAGAGACAATTTTTTGTAACAAAGACCAATCTCCTTAATTCTGAATTTAAAAACAGGCGCTTAAATTTCCGTGAGCGGTTACTTTATTTAATCGTTAATCTTTCTCTTTTTTGCCAAAGTATCTTTATATTATTTTGTTTCAAAAATCGTTACGATTAAATCAGATTTGAGTAATAGTTCTGAAAATGCCGATAAAATTGTCGTGGTAGTCTGTATTTTGCGGATTTGAATTTATTGTTTTAGGCAAATATTTGACGCCAAAGATAGATACAAACAAAACGGTTAAAACGTTATATTATCAACGTTACACTGTTCGTATCTGAAATTTAACGGCGATTATACGGATCGTACATAAATTTTAGAGAGTAAAATCATAAAAGTTTGTCGCGCGACATTAGACTAGCGATGGTAAACTTGATTTTACGTTAGAACAGTAAACGTTTGACAGACGGGTTTTATGTACGAGTCATATTTTGGATTAAAACGTCGTCCTTTTCTTGCGGTGCCAGATACGGAATTATATTTTCCTACGCCGCAGATGGAAGAGGCTCGATTACTGATAGAACGCACGGTTAGACGCGGCGAAGGGATTTCGCTTGCTTTCGGTCAGAGCGGAGTTGGTAAATCGTTGTTGTTGCGTTTGTTGCGTAAATCGCTTGAATCTGATTTTGACGCCGTTTCACTTGTTAGCGGACGAATTAATACTACAAAAGCATTTTTACAAAATATATTACACGATTTACATTTGCCTTATGCAGGCGTTGACGAGACGGAGTTGCGTCTGATTTTGGCGGATTATGTCAAAACGCAATCTTCGCAAGGCTTATTACTTTTGATAGACGAATCTCAATTTCTGGATCAAAGTCCACTTGACGAAATCAGACTTTTACTCAATACCGACGACGGCTCAAGTCCGCTGTTCAGAGTCGTACTTGCAGGCACAGGCGAATTTGAAGAAAAATTAACCTTGCCGCAATTTGAACCATTCAACCAACGCGTAACAACACGAATTTATCTCGATAACCTTTCCCGAACCGAAACATTTCAATACATAACTTGGCAAACAAACGTCTCCAAATTTAACGCAAAAAATTCGTCAAAACAAAATAAAAATCTATCCCAAAATCAAACCTGCGGCGAACAATTTAATTACGACGATAACGATAACATTGACAATAACAATTCCGATAACGTCAATATACTACGAATTGATTTGCCGCATAATATAAATTCTGCGTCAATATTTACCGATCAGGCAAAAGATGAAATTTACCGTCTAGCGTGCGGTTTGCCGCGACAAATAAATCAACTTTGCGATGCGGCGCTACAACTTGCGGCACAACAAGCCGCCGCCAATATTGACGAAATCCTCATTTTGTCAGCATGGGGAAAATTACAACAAATAAATATCGACGTCGAAACAATGAATAAACGTACAAATAAAATTGAAAAAATTTCATCCGAAAGTTACGATGAAATTATAGCGCGGAAAAAAAATACAATACGCTTAAAAGAAATCAATTCACACGTCGAATACGGCTCGCTTGACGACGATACAAAAAATTTCGACGCCGCCGAAAAACAAAAATCAAATACCCCATACCGCGTTTACAAACCGCCCTACCCCGAAGACGATACAAACGAATTAAAAAAATTTAACGCCGATCTACAAGAAAATCAAACCGAAAATATTATCGTTGCGCAAAATACGACCCTTGATAAAAACGAAACAATAACAGAAATAGAAACAGAAACAGAAAACGAAAACAATTCAGAAACAAAAAATAATACCAACGACAAAATCAACAATAAAATCAACGATGAATTAAACAACGAAAACAACAACGAATTAGACGATGAGATCAACGATGAATCAGACGACGAATTAGACGATGAGACCAACGATGAATTAGACGACGAATTAGACGATGAGATCGATGATGAATCAGACGACGAGATCAATGATGACTTAGTTGAACAGTTGATCAGTTTTGAGTTGAGTACGGCGTCAATCGAATTGTCCGGTCAAGGCGTCGGCGTTAATAATTTATTGGCGGCGCCGCAAAATGAATCGCAATTTTTGCAAACGGAACCGGATCAATTATTCGTTACAAAAATTCCGCGACTTATCCAAAAGAAAGGCGCACGCAGATTTATTGTTCGTTTTTTAGCGCCGGTCGTAAACAATAAAGTCAATGATATACGGACGGTTTGCACTGCGTATTATTGTTACGAAAAACCTAAAGCAATAAATCAGGGCGTAGAGTTGAATTTTACCGTTTGGCGGCATCGTTTCGTGCATTCGTGGATGGGCAACAAATCGGTAAAACGCACTCGTATCTCTACTAAAATTTTTGACGCGGAAAATTACAAAAATATAATTGCTCAAGTAAATACTAATACTACAAAATTTTCAAAAATCGAAAATATTAGTAGCGACGACGATTTGGAGAATTTAGATATGAATCGCGAAAGTCTTGAAGAATACGGAATTACAGTACTAAACGGTCGCCCGCAATTTGTACGAAAAGAACCCGTTTACGTTTACCAAACAGGAAAAAATACAAATTGCGTCAATGAATCATACAAAATAAAAGATAAAAATATCGACGCTGACATTTCCACTAACGCCGCCGCTAACGCCGCCGCAAACGTCGAAACGGAACAACAAAATAATATTGCAAAAATTCATAACTTGCATATCGCAGAAGAAACAATTAACAATACCAAAAACAATAATCAAAACCAACAAGACAAATACTCCGCCAATAATTTGGACAACATTGAACAAAAAAATCTTGACCAAAATATAACAACACAATTTACCCAATTTACACAACCAGAAATACAACAACTTGAACAAATCAATCAAACTGAATCAGAAACAGAAACAGAATTAGAAACAGAGATTGAAACGGAAGCAGAAACGGATTTTATTGTCGGTATTCATTCGGAGAATATTGACGCCGCCGAGAACGAAACAGATACGATTAAAATTAAACCGCAAACAGAAACAGAATCTGAAACAGAATCGGAGTCGGAGTCTGACGTTTGCGATGCGGGAGTTGCTAATATAATTTCGCTTTGGTCGCAACATGAAATTGTAAACGATAAGGTTTCGGGCGGCGATGATTATTACGGCGGTATTGTTCTTAATTGGGTAAACGAGCCTTTTGACGGTGATTGCGGATTTGGCGTAGCGTATCGTGAATTTGTATCGAAAAACGACGAAACAGAATTAGAACAAGTTACAAAAATTTCGTTATTGAATCCGGATGATAATGATAATGTCGCTGTTGTTAATGTTGGCGATACAGATTGCGGCGATGATGATAATGTTAAAATCAATATCGACGTCAAGATCAATGATAATGCTAAAACTAATGTCAAAGATGCGGCGGCGTTTGGTTGTGGTTCTGGCGTAAATTTACGTCGAGGTCAAACGAGTTTCGACGAACATTTTGACGAAGCGGTTTATGTTAGGCGTTCAACGATTACGCTTGACGAAGTTTATCAATCGGTGCGAAAATTTAAGAGCGATCCGCAAGGTTCGTGCGAAGCGATATTGAATGTAGAACGTCAAATTGCGGAGGCGGTGCGGCGTATAATTGCGGCGGCGAATAAAATAGAATTTGTTGCGGAACAGGCGGAAGATGCGGGACGAAAAGTTAGCGACGCCGCTGATTTGACTATGATAGCGGGACAAAAAATTGAGCAAACGGCAACAAATGTAGAAGTAGAAGTCAAAGCGGTTATTCCGAATTACAAAGATTTATTTAAACAATTATCCGATTTCCAAAAAGAAGTCTCGCATGAAATTCAGCGTTTACGTTATAAGGAAGAAAGCCCGACGGTTGACAAGCAAAATAAAATTACGCAAGATAACAATAAAAATAATTACAAAGATAATGACAAGATTACCGTAATAGACGACGGTAATAATTTGTTAAATCAATCTAGTCCTCATGGATTGAAGACGTATCGTCATGTAGGTAAAAGATTGTCGAAACCAACAACGCAAGAAAACATCACGCCAACCGCCGAAATAAGAAACAACGAATTAAAAACCATCGACATAAAATCTTTATTCATTGAAGGCGATCTGTAATTTATCGGCAACCTCTAAAAATTCATTTGTCCTAGTAGGCGGTTAAAAAAATTAAACACCGTGCCAAAACGACCGCGATCCATCGGTCTCGCCTGCAATTCAGGATCGCAGGCGTCTCGCTTGTGTTCCTTCAGATTCGCAGGCGAGACGCCTGCATCCCAGGATCGCGGGCGTCTCGCCTGCATTCCAGGATCGCGGGCGTCTCGCCTGCATGCGGTTGTACTCAACCGCTGATGAGCGATTTTTTGATCTCAAGCGCCTTTTTGTTTGCCTATCGGCAAAGTGCAGGCGGGACGCCCGCG
>JAISLW010000055.1 GCA_031277105.1 Planctomycetaceae bacterium
TCAACGTCAAAGCAATAATTCATCAGAATTTTTAGGGTCAAAAACAAAATATAATAACATACCGCAACAAGACGGATACGTAAAAGGTACGTAAATATATCAAAAAAAATAACAAAAAATAAAAATTTATAAAAAATTCAATACACCCACTTGAAAAAAACACAGTTGCTACGGGACAAATATTTATTGTTTCAAAAATTGTCCGTAGGATCGCGGGCGTCTCGCCTGCAAGCGGTTGTACTCAACCGCTAATGAACGAGGTTATATCTCAACCGCCTTTTTGTTTGCCTTGCGGCAAAATGCAGGCGGGACGCCCGCGATCCGGCGGTCTCGCCTGCATTTTAGGATCGCAGGCATTTCGCCTGTGTTCCTTCAGATTCGCAGGCGGGACGGCTGTGATCTTTCTCAATTTTTTGTTTCAAAAAAATTGTCCCTCATGTCCTTCTTGTCCCTCAAAAAAAATTGCCAATACGTATTTTGTTAAACATATTTCCATGAACGGTTACGAATTTCTTTTATGTAGGGGGTTGTTTGGAATAGCGGGATTGTTATACTAGCGGACTATTTTGTTGCGGCAATTCGTAGTTGGCAACAGTAATTTTGTAACGTTGGAGCGTTAATTGTTTTGACGGCGTGCGAATTAAATTGTAAATGTTAATTTATTTAAACTGTTCGTATTTGAAATTGCGTTTACTTTCGCCTGCCTAATTTCGTGCGGTAAACTTTGACGCTTTTCAATCGCTAAATTTCAAGTACGAAACTTTTAGTTAAAGGAGTTTTTGTCAGATGTCAAATAAATTTTTTAATATTGTTTGGGGCGTATTATTTTTTGTAACAATAATATTTTTTCAACCGGCAATAACATTAGCCGCAGAAGGCGAAGCGGAACCTGGATGGGTGTTGGCTTATGCGTTAGTATTGGTTAGTTTGGGCGGCGCGATTACTCTTGTGGCGGTTCGTTTAGCAGGTCGAAACGATTCAGTCTTTTCTGAAAGCGAACTAGCCGCAAAAAGAGAAGAAGAAATTAAAAAGATAATGAAACACTAATTAAATTTATAACCGTTCACGGAAATTTTAAGCGCTAGATTTTAGAGGTTAGAGAATAGGGGATAGGGGATAGGGTTTTTAATTAAGAGTTATGAATTTTAAAAAAGTTTTTTGTTATAAAAAAAATTGCCACTCTTGTCCTACTTGTCCCTAAAAATTTCGTTATGATAATTTATTAAACAAATTTCCGTGAACGGTTAAATAATTTTACGGTTTTGGTTGCGACTAATTGAATTGAATTTAATTTACGTTGTTCTGTATTTTTATGGATAAACAATATACCGAAATAACGCGATTAGCCGGCGGGCTTGCTCATGAGATAAAAAATCCGTTATCGACGATTCGGCTTAATATTGAGTTGTTGTCGGAGGATCTTGAGCAAGTTGATTCGCCGCAATCGCGTCGTGCGCAGCAACGTATTAAAGTTGTGCAGAATGAGTGTCGTAGATTAGAGTCGTTGTTGGATGATTTTTTGCGTTTTACGAAGGCGGATAATCCCGAACTCGTTCCGGGCAACGTGAACAACGAAATTAGGGACATAATTGAGTTTTTTCGATTTAAGGCGGAAGAGTCGGCTATAGAGGTTATAGCGTATCTTGCGAGTGATCTTCCGTCGGTGTTGCTTGATCGCGGTTTATTTCATCAGGCAATGATAAATCTATTGTTGAACGCTTTGCAAGCGATGCCTAACGGCGGACAACTTATGATAAGCACGCGATCCGGCGGCAATGAAGTCGTAATCGATTTAATTGACACCGGCGTAGGAATGGACGCAAGAACACTCGATAATTTGTATAATGCTTTCTATTCAACAAAAAAAGGCGGAAGCGGATTAGGACTAGCAACTACGCAAAAAATCATAAAAGCACACGGAGGAACAATCTCCGTCCAAAGCGAACCAAATTGCGGCACAAAATTCACAATCATGATACCAAGCTTGCCAAGAATCGGAATCTTAAGAGAATAAAAAATAAAATAACCGCTCTCAAAAATTTAAACAATCATCGCAAGATCGCAGACGTCCTGTTTGCATGCGGTTGTACTCAACCGCTAATGAGCGAGGTTTAGATCACAACCGCCTTTTTGTTTGCCTTGCGGCAAAGTGCAGGCGAGATGCCCGCAATCCGGTGGTCTCGCCTGCTTTTCAAGATCGCAGGCATTTAGGGTATCTCTAAAAATTCATTTGTCTAGGTAGGCGGCGTTTCGCCGAAACGCCGCATTACGGTTTATACCATCAATAATTTTAATACGTCACACGTCTAAAATGAACATATTTTAGGCTTTATGAATTATTGAAATTTATTGATAGCATAAACTCCATTGCGGCGTTTCGGCGAAACACCGCCTACCTTTTTTGCAAAAAATGAATTTTTAGAGATACCATTTAGTCTGGGTTCCTTCAGATTCGCAGGCGAAACGCCTGCATCCCAGGATCGCGGGCGTCTCGTCTGCATGCGGTTGTACTCAACCGCTAATGAACGAGGTTTTGATCTCAACCGCCTTTTTGTTTGCCTTGCGGCAAAGTGCAGGCGAGACGCCCGCGATCCGTTGGTCTGTGAATCGCTTTAAAATCGATCCACAGATTACGCAGATTAGAAGGGATTATTTTAGGGACAAGTGGGACAAATTGCTGGATCATAGCCGAGACGGTTGCGTTTCTTTTGACGAATTTTTTTTGTTTTTTATTTTCGTAACGATATATTTTTTTCTTTTATGAAGTCTAAAAATCGTTGATGGAATTTGTCAATTTCTTCTCCCGATAAAGTACGATCAGTTGCGCCTATCCAAAATCTAAACGAATAACTCGCCTTGTCTTTTTCTAATCCCTTGCCCTTATACGAAACCAGGAACTCACGTTTTACAATTAACGGGTCATTAAATAAATCTAACAAATTTTCCAAACTGCCAAACCCGTCCTCAATTCCCCAAACTAGCGAAAAATCTTGCCACGACAACGGATAACGCGGCGGCTCGACAAATTTTACATTAGGAAATAATACGCCGCCAATCTTGTCCAATAATAACTCAAACCAAACTACACCGCCGCCCTCCGGCGAAATTTTACTCATCATCGCCTTGTCAAGCACGCCCATACTACCCGCATCAACATCGCCAACCATCACCTTAACCCACGACCCCGCAGAACACCACGCCGGAAGAACATTAAACCCGCCACACTCGCCAACACTAACTCCCGCATCACCTCCACCTCCACCTCCACCTCCAACGCCTACGCTAGCGCCAACATCAACGCCGCTTGACGACTCGACAAAACGAACTCCACTTACGCCGCAAACAGAAAAAATATCCTCCACCGCAGACTTGATCAATAAATAAAACTCCTCCAACGAATTACCCGCCGCCGCCGATTGCCTAAACGATACGCCCGCAAGACGACTCTCCTCAATACAGCCTTTACCTTTATCATTACTTTTATCATTATTATTGTTGTTGTCTTTATTGTTTTTGTCGTTTTTATTATTTTCGTTATTTTTTTCGTTGTTATTTTCGGGGTAAAATACGCGACCTATTTCAAATAAATTAAACTTGTCCCTAAACGGACGATTTTTTGGAATGAGCGCCAATAAATTCGGTATCAATGTTGTACGCAACTTCGTTGTTTCAGGACTAACCGGATTTCTCAACTCCAAAGTTTTACCTGCGTCAAATCCTATCAATTTAAGCCACGCATCATTGAACCACACGTAATTATGCACTTCCAAAAAACCGTGTCCCGCCGTCAATAATTTCTGAATTTTATGTTCTAACTTCATCCGCTTTTCGACAAATAAAGGTCGCAGTTGCAACAACGGCGTTACCGGCGGAATATTGTCATAACCATAAATTCGCAACACTTCCTCAATTATATCTTCCGGTATAGAAATATCTTTCTCACTCCTAAACGGCGGCGCTCCGGCAATCAAACTGCCGTCCAAATTAAATTTCGCCTCAAATCCGAGCGATTGCAAAATATTCAAAATTTGTTCTTGCGGGATTTTTATTCCCGATAATTGTTCAAACCTGCCCGCCGGAATAATTATCTCCCGCACCTTATCACGTAAATCGCCGTCAACCGTAAACTTGCTCAATACCTTCAAATTTGAACCGGTCTCTAAACCGGATTCGGACTCTGCCGCCGCTTCGCTAACTAACTTCAATATCCGCGCCGCCGCAACCTTGATATTCGCCGGAGGCTGCGTTTTCTCATAACGCTGCGCCGCATCCGTCCGCAAATCTAGTCTGCCCGAAGTCCGCCTTATCCGCACCGCTTTAAAGTTAGCCGCTTCTAATAATATTTTTGTTGTTGTTTCGGTTACTTCCGTTTCGGCGCCGCCCATTATTCCCGCTAGTCCCACAGGTCGATAGTCGCCGGACGATTGACGACTTCCCCATATCAATAAATCTTCCGGCAATAAATTACGCGTCTGATTGTCAAGCGTTGTAAATTTTAAGTGATCGCCCGCCGTCGCTATTTTTACGCCGCCTAACTTGTCCGCATCGTAAGCGTGAGTCGGTTGACCTATTTCCAAGTTGACATAGTTCGTAACATCCACAAGCAAATTGTACGTGCGAAGCCCCAGAGCATGGAGACGGCGCTGCATATATATAGGAGACGGAATTACGCCGCAAGTCAAAAATTCTATACAGCCAAAAACAGGACAATTATCATAATCGCAATTTTGTAACGAATATTCCGGCAACTTGGCAAACTGGTCTAAATCAAGTTGCGGAAGCGGCTTCAACTCACGATTAAATATAACCGAAAACTCACGCGCAAACCCATAATGACCCCACAAATCAGGACGATGAGTTAAACTCTTGTTGTCTATCTCTATCAATACGTCGGTCAACGACATCAAATCCAAAAACGCAACCCCATTAGAAATATTACGCGGAACCTCAAAAACGATCTCATGCCAAGACGATAAACCTATCTCCGCAGCGCTACAAAGAATCCCTTCGCTAGTCTTGCCAAATTTTTTCGTCGTTTCTATGCGTTGATTGTTTGCTAGAACCGTTCCCGCCGGCGCAAATGGCGCCTTGAGACCAACCTTAACATTAGCGGCGCCGCAAACAGTAACATAATCCTTACTCCCGCAATTAACGTTACAAAAATTATGCGTCGCATCAATACGCTCAACCGCCGTTACCTCGCCGACAATCACGCCCTCAATACTACGTCGAACCCGCCGCACGCCCTCTACTTCCGCAGTCGATAACGTTAAACGATCCGATAATTTGTCAACGTCAATCCCAGAAAGATCAACATAATCCGAAATCCAGTCAAGTGAAATATTCATAAAATATAATTTTGTTAAATTCGGAATTCGAAATTCAGAATTCGGAATTAAAGATTCTAACTTGTTCTTACTTTAATCTGCGTGAACTACGGACAAAAAAACGATCCACAGATTACACTGATTATAAAGATTATTTTTTTGTAACCGTTCACGTAAATTTAAGCAAAAGATTTTAGGGGATAGGATGTAATGAGTATCGGGACAAATATATTTTTGACTTTGCTTTTCTACCAACATGTTGTCCCTAGCGGGACAGATCGGACAAATATTTATTGTTACAATAAATCTATCGCCTACATACTATCACCTAAAATTCTACGCTACTAAAATTCCGTGAAGGTTACAATAAATTTTTAATTTGCGTAATCAGCGGACAAAAAAATGATCCACAGATTAAAAAAATTTCCTCTAATTATATGCCTGATAGTTTTTGTTCTAAATTTTGTAATGTTTGTGAGATTTTGATATTTTGTCCTGAATGTTGTCCTGTTGTTTGCGTTGCATTTTTTTGGTCAATCCATTGATCAACTTTTTTTTGCGCCGTTACAACCGTGCTATGAGAACGTTCTCCAAAATAACGTCCGATTTCCGATAGCGCAAAACGCGTATATTTTCGCGCCAGCCACATTGCTAACATTCGCGGCACGTTTAATTGTCGCGATCTATCCTTTGATTGCAACACGCCTTCCGATAAACCGAACTCTTCGCTAACAATTTTACCAATATCGCTTAATTTTACGTTGCGTTGTCCGTCTTGAAACATATCTTTTAGTATCTCTTCCGCCGTTTCAATAGTTATCTCTCCGCCATCGGCGTTAATCGCAAATAACCTGTTCAACGCTCCCGAAACTCTACGCACGCTCATCCCGACGCGCGAACATATAAACCTACAAACATCTTCGCCTAACTTCATCCCGCGCCGCCTTACCAGCCCCAAACACACCTGCAAAACCAACTCCCGCTCAGGTAACTTTATATCGCAACTCATCCCCGATTCTAAACGCGAAATAATACCGCTCCGCAGACCTAATTCCAATAACGACCTGTCCCCAGTTAAAACAATCTGCACGCCGCGCGACGCCAATAAATCCATGATATTAAGGAACTCCGTTTGAGTCGCTTCTTTGCGGTTAAAGTATTGAATATCGTCAAGCAAAAAATATGAAATGTTGTTAAACCTTTCGCGAAAACTTTGAGCGCCGCCGCGCGACGAGCCTGATTGGATACTGTCAAGAAAACCCGAAACGAATTGCTCCGCCGTCATGTAAAGCGGCGGCTTGCCCGCAACACGCGCCCGAACTTGCGACCACAAACCTTCCAATAAATGCGTCTTGCCCACGCCGCTGGGACCGTAAATGTATATCGGATTGATAAGACAAGAATGATTCAACGCTATATCGATACCTTTCAACGCCAGACTATTAGAGATACCGTTGACAAACGTTTCAAGCGACGCAAATTTACGGCTTGTTGAACGCGGTATATTTGCGATAGGCGACGTAATAGACGATTTAACATAACGGGATTGAACGCCGCTGCGGGACGAAATCAATTTTGTAGTCGCAATATTATTGAGATTGAGATTGGCGTTATTATTGTTGTGTGAATTTGCGACAAGAGGATTTTTGTATTGTGCGTTTGGTTGCTGCTGTTGCAATTGTTGTTGTTTTAATTGTTGTTGTTGCTGTTGTAATTTTGCGATATTTGCGGCGGCGTTTGTGGCGATGGTCAAGTGAGGTTCGGAAGGAATTGTCGTACTGCCCGATTCAAAATATATCTCGCGTATAATCGGGGCGGCGTTGACGCGGATAAGTTGATCGGGCGTAGTATTGATTTCGTGTTGAATCAGGTTAAGACTGCCCTGCTCTGATTCTTTAGCGGCGACTTCTTTGGCGACGACAAATTCTACCGCCAACTTCTTGCAAAAAACTAACTCGCAAGCGCTCTCTATATCTACACGCAAACTTGAACGTATCCAGTCTATTACGTGACCTTGTACGCTGAATATTATCTTGTCGTCTTCCAAGCGAATTCCAGTATTTTGACCAAACCAAAGATCAAATCGTTGCTTGCCAAGTATGGAAACTATCGCATTGAATATCTGTTCTTCTATTGCTTTATTTTGTGTTATCACCTGACCCTCGACGTACTCCATTACTAGAGTTTAAAATGTTTACGTTTTAGTTTATATCGTCAATGCCGTCCGTCTATCGAAGCGCCGCAATTCATCACGCTATTTTTTTTATGTTGATGAATTGCCGAAATGCTAAAATGTAATTTGAATATAATAATGAAAAATATATCTGTTCGTAATTGAAATTCAGTAATTTATCTGCTCGTATTTGAAATTCATCGATGTAAAACGTAAAGCCTGCCTCACGATAACCAGGCAAACGGATGTAAACGCAAACTCAAGTACGAACCAGTTATACTGCTCGTACTTGAAATTCAGCGATTTAAAAGCGTCAAAGCCTGCCGTCCGAAAGCTAGGCAGGCGAAGGTAAACGCAAACTCAAGTACGAATAGTTTAAAAAGCGTCAAAGTCTGCCGTCTAATAATTAGGCAGACGGCGCTAAACGCAATTTCAATTAAAAACAACTTAAAATATAACTATGACGCATTCGATTATCGATAACAAAAAAATATCGTAATCGTTCACAAAAATTTAAGTTTTAAGGATTAGTTTTTTAATTGGAAATTAGGAATAAGTTTTTGCAACAAAAAAATAGTCCGTAGCAACGTTGCCGTTTTGGTTGACGGCGGTCGGGACGCTTGCGACGCCAATAATTGAATAGATTTTTTTAGCAAAAAATTGTTTCTAATTATTGTTCCTAGTTTTTCCTAATATTGTTCTAGTCTCTTAAAAATTGCCGATATGGTAATTGGCAAAATAGATTTTCGTGAACAGCTACAAATTTTTTATCGCTCAATCAAATTTGCGAGCCAAGATTTTATTCATTAAAGAACGGATGTCAAACACTGCAACGGGGACTTTACAATAATTCAAAAAAATTTTATCCGCTACCGCTTGAATGAGCGGGACATTCGGCGTTGTCTTTTTTTTCATAAAAGTCAGATTTTTTTACCAAGCCTTTGGGCAACAAAGGGGAAAACTTGTCGCTACAAAACAATAAAATGCAATAAAAACAAGTCTTTTTAAACTGTTCGCACGTTAATTTTTCTTTTACCGCCGTCAATCTGTACAATCTGCGGTTCGTCTTTTTGTCCACAAATTAGCAGAAACGCAGTCGTCCCGCCTGCAATTTGCCGCAAGGCAAACAAAAAGGCGGTTGAGAACAAAACCTCGTTCATTAGCGGTTGAGTACAACCGCAAGCAGGCGAGACGCCCGCGATCCTGGGATGCAGGCGTTCCGCCTGCGAATCTGAAGGAACCCAGTCGGGACGCCTGCGATCCTTCAATCTGTCCCATTTATTCCTAAAAAAATCCTTCTAATCTGTTTAATCTGTGGACAAAAAAATTCGATCCTCAGATTACACCAGATTAAAAGGATTATTTTAAATCCAAAATTAAAATATTTAATTCCGAATTTACAAATCGACTAATTATTTTTTCGGTCTGTCAACTTTTATGTTGAATTTACTATTTGATCCGTCGACCTTTATTGTCAATTCTGATGTTGTGGGATTGGCGTATTTTTCGTCTATTAAATTTTCGTTTGGCGGCGGATATATGTTGTCTGGATTTGGGAGTAATTTTACGGCGCCGCTAATTGTTACGTTGTAATTTCCGGCAGGCACGCCGTTGTTTTCTTTTTCAAATCCCATGACAAAGCTGCCGTCTGGTTTGATAGCGGCTCTTGCTTGTTTTACGCCGTCGTCAAAAATAACAGCGCCCGCCGACAACGGCGAACCGTCATCCGAAAATGTTACCGTACCCGAAATCGGCAAATTCTTACTGCAACCAACTACCACAATAAGAATCAAAAACAATACATAATTTTGAAAAACTCTTTTCATTTTAATTTAATTTTTTTTAGGGACAAGTGGGACAGGATGACCAGGATGGACAAGTGTGATAATTTTTTGTTACAAAAAATATCGCCTTGTAGAGACGCAATGCATTGCGTCTCTACTACGTTTCTAACCCCTACACCCTATCCCCTATCCCCTAAATCTTACGGTAATGTTGCGGTTCGTCCGTCGCGGGTGCAGGCTAATTTTCGCAATAAATCTGACGAAGTCGTACAAGGTAATCCGTGAACAGAACCGTCGCCAATTAAAAAATTACAAATTCCCGTATGCGGCGAACCAAAATACGACGTGCCTGCGTCAGCAAGTCCGGCAGATTCTTTGCCTTTGGCGATAAACCTATCTGTTGATCCATTTCTGTCAAATGTACGCGTTACAGAAATAACGGCGTCGCCATTTGGCCATGCCGTCAAATAAGTACAATCGCCTCTGTAATTGTTTTCACAACGTCCGATATACCATTCATTGGTGAAATGTTTTTCACCGATCAATAATTGATTTGAAGTCCCGTCGCTCCACCAACTGGTGATTTTATCGCGTGGACTCCATGTTGTTACAATGCCGCCTGGTTGACCGCCTCTATAATCGGATAGTGAAATTCTAAACGGACTTGATAATCTAGACGGATTAATGTCGTTTGAACTAAGGGCTGTATCTCCTGCGAATTGATACCAGCCAGTTACATCGCCGAGATTTATACCGATAGTTGCAGTAGCGCCTTGACAACTAACGATAGCGTAATCGTTTTGTGGTCCTGCTCTATCCCAAGTTGTACCGGCAGGTTGTTTGACGATAGCAGGTTTACTACGAGTTTGCGACGGGCAAGAATATGTTGCAACTCTGCCAATCATATCGCGGTCGGCGTTAGTTAAAGCGCTCGGCGCTGTAACCGAACCGGCATTTATTGTAGGTCCCCACCAGCCGCCGCCTGTTACAAATTTTCCTTCTGATGTATCGTTATAAATATCGGGCGTTGCTAATATTTTTTCGTAAAGCGGTTGTTGTTCCATGTACGGAAAAAGTAGCGGAAACAAACTCATCCGGTATCGGGCGATAATCGCCGGAGGTAAACCGTCGCGCGAGTCGTGGAAGTTGTGAACGGCTAATCCCATTTGTTTGAGATTATTTGAACATTGCATCCGTTGTGCTGCCGCGCGAGCCGCTTGAACGGCTGGTAAGAGAATTGCGATCAATATTCCTATAATCGCAATTACAACTAGAAGTTCGACAAGAGTAAAAGCAAAAATCCGCTCAAAAATATGCTTACGTACCCCCCCCCCCCTTGCCTATTTTAACATTTTTTTCACCCTCAAACCCATTAAAACCAAAATTGAACGTTTTCATAAATTGTCCTTTCTGTTTTAGGTTGTTGTAATTATTTGCAAAAAAAATATTCGATATTCGGCAAACGTAAATTTTAACATCGAATTATCGAATTTTTCTACTTGCAAAAAAATTACAAAAATCTTTGACTAAACTAACCAACGCCCGCTAACACAAGCAGGTAAAACATCAGTTAGCGCACACAAAAAAATAACGCAAAAATTTATTTTGATAATCATCTCATAAATCAAAAATAAAAATAAACCCAAGCGCCATTTTTTAAAACGGAGTGGGATTATAATTTTATCTGAAAATTATGTCAAGCGTATTTTTTAAATTCGGCATTCGGCATTAAGGATTATTTTCAGGAACAAGTGGAACATGAGGGACATGATGGACAATGTTGTCTGAACTTTGATTTTTATGATTTGTGTGATTTTATACAAATCACAATAATCATAATTCCGACAAGTTGTAACCGATCCGGTTGTGTTCATTCGTCAATTTTTGTTGCAAAAACAACACCCCATTGACCAAAAACAAAAACAAAATATAATCTCGCCCTTCAACAAATCAATCAATATGAAAAAAATTTCATACTGCAAAAAGATATTGTTGATAAATTTTAAAATTTCTACTATCGTAGATGGTATAATTAAAAGCCTGCTAAAAAAAATGGCATTTATTACAAATTAGATCAGTCGGCAATATGGATAATTATCAAACTCAATTTAATTCCAAGCACAATTAATTTTTTTAATATTTGTTATAGCATAAGAAAAGACAAATTAATGTCGTGTATTAGATTTTGCTTTTCAACGTAGGATACAATTATTTATAGTTACAAAAAAATTTTTTAGACATATTAAATTTTCGGTATAAATACTAGCATGTGGTTTCACGTGAAACAATGTTACAATTTATTTTTAATTTTATTCTATAAAATAAGTTATGTTTTTTAACAAAGAAACGAGTATAAAAAATTCATAAAATTTAATCAAAAAAATATTAAACTGAAATATTACCAAAATTTTACTTCAATTAGTTATGACTTGGAAAGAAAAACTTATAGATTGTTTTAGAAGTAATCCTTATGGTATTGCCGGATTTGCTGATTTTTCTTGTTTGACAAAAGACGATAAAAAAGCAATTAGTGATTCATTGCCAGATGCATTGTGCTCCCAAGATGCTTTGTGGACTCGAGATACATTGTGGGTTCAAGAGATGCTGTGGGATCGAGATAATCCTGTTTATTTTTACGCCGTACTTCTCTATAAAATGATTCAGTATGCTAAAGAGCATTACGATGAAGGTAGATTTTATGACGAGAATTTTAATAATATTTTTCTTAAATATGACCGTCCTGAATTATCGCGTTTATTTTGCGATGCTCTTGTTACGTTTGGTTACTTTGCTAATATAGCTGAAATTTTTCCAGATTCGCGATCTCATATTACGCCGTATTTGATTCATGCAGGTATTCCTGATAATTTAATTGATAAATTTATTGAACTCGTTGCGGCAAATCGACATTATGATTATCGACAAGATAGTTATTCTCTTTGCGAAGTTGTTAAGCAATCATCTGTTCATATAAATATTAAACGTATATTTCAACTCAACCTCGCCGGAGTCGACGAGATTTGGTTCTGTTTGACGGATATGGTCAATGCGTATTATAAAGACGGCGATTATGAATCTTATCTTGTAGAGTTGCCGTTTGGGATTAACCGCGATCGCGTTATTACGGCGTTGAAAAATTTAGAGGATAAAAATATTGAACTGGCGTATAAAATTTCGCGACCTTACGTCAAATTTAATCCTGCATATAGAAATTTTACTATTCATTCAAAAGAGGAAATTAAATTTAATCAAGAAAGTTTGAACTATTTAGAAAATAACCAAAATAACCGTCGCTACGAATGGACTATTATTAAACCGCCAAACGAAAAATTACAACTCGATAACGAAGATGATAAAGATAAAAAAAATATTACGTTATTTTTTGAACAAGACGGCGCTAAAATAATGGTTTTTGATATGAAAACCTATCGATTGCTAGAACCGGAAGAAATCGACCGGAAAGGATTATTAACAACAAAATATCTTATTTTTGCAGATAAAAAGATTTCTTTATCGTCTGTTGATTGTGGAATTGATAGCGGCGTTTGGGGATTTTATGGTTTTTACGGCGCCGTGATTGATTTCGGTTCCGAAAATCATCAAACGCAAAAAGAACATTCTGGAACATTGCATTTTAGGGATTTATGTTTCAATCTAGAAAAGGAACAAACAATTACTACAATTACTTTCAAGAAGAATCGTTTTGACGAAAGTAACGTAATCAATTTTATCGATGATACCGGCGCCCATCTTTCGCCGATTATGCAAGTCGAAGCGGATATTGCCGGAGAATCAATTTATCTCCCGCTTTTTAATTCTATCTCTCATGTCCAGTTTTCAAGTCCCAAAACAAAAGAAATACAACTATACAAATACAACGCAAACAACAAAAAATGGGAACCTCATAATACAATTTGGTCAGATGCGGCAAACGGCGATTTCTATTGTAACTCAAAAATCGAGGATGGCATTTACCAAATTCGAGATAAAAAACGATCAAGTAAACAAGAAATATTTGTCGTGTTATTTGGTTTTCAAAAATTATATGAAAAATATAATAACGACAATTCTGAATTTGAGGTTGCTTTTAATCTACTAACAAACGGCAAATTAATCGATAAACAACACGAAAATAAAAAACAAATTGACGAGTCCGGTAATATCTTTTTCAAAAAAGCGACTCTCTATCCGGTATTGGCATTGATTTGGGAATGGGATGATGCTGAATTAGGTTCGTTCACATTATTTTTTCATTTACGCGGGATACGTTGGCGTATTTTATCGTTACAAGAAAAAAATACGACTCAAGACAACTATATTGATTCAATTGATTCTCGATGGATGAACAACGCCATCATTGTTAATAAAAAAAATACCAGTAATAAATTTATTGAACTACAATTGCCGGAAAAAAGAGATATTGTCATAAATAGATCCCCGATTAAACAAATAAAGACAATAAACAACGGCGGCAGTTGGGATAAGTCGTTGAGTGTTTATGTGAACAGCAGCGAAGATATTACTCTTACATTAGATGACAAGGATATACCGCTTGTTTATTTCGCAGAGCAGTCGCTTATTGAAAATTTTGAATGGTCGGTAAATGATAAAATCGCCGAAATCAAATGGGAAGGTTACACGCCTGACAATTCAGTGCTGTTAATTTGGAATCCATTAAAACCAAATTCATTCCGTGAAATCACATTACAAGACAATAGCAATAGAGTATGTATAGACAGTATTGATGCGGAGACATTTTATTGTTTCACGTTAGCGGTTAAATGCGGCGGTTGGCAAGAACGGAGATACAGTATAGCTATCAACCAAAAATATAACAAAAGCAGAATAAAACGACATTATATTGGTTTGTCGCAAACGCAACAAGAAAAAAATATCGCATACCATTTTTATTTGTTATTTCAGAATCTGCTTGATGAGACTTTAGCCAAAGATTGTCCGTTTGATTACAAAGTATGGTTGCGGGCGGACGAAATTTGTCAAAATAAAGAAGACAAAGAAAAATATTTTAGCGCCCTGAAAATATTTTGCGACGAAATGAATGAACTTGACAAACCGTATTTCAAAAACACGTTGAAATGGGATGACGTAAATAAAAAAATTGGTATCGATAAGTATGTTAAACTTGCGGGTAAATGGTTGCCGTCGCTGCTTAATTTAGTGCATAATGATAACAGTAGGGAATTTATCCGTGAAACGTTTATTGATGAGACAAGAAACGGGATGAATTTTGCGTGGATTAAACCGTATCAGATCGCCGAATGCGATTGCATGGATGATAATTGGAATCGTTATAATGGTTGTCCGGCGCCGTTTGAGTATTTTCGCGATTTGTGGCTTATTAGTTCGCCGTATCATCAGGTAAAGATTTTATCAACATGCGCAAAGAAAAATAATTGTCAGCATATCAACAAATCTCTATTTGAAAATAAAGTCAATCATTGGCAATTTTATGAGGAATGCAACAATTGCGGGCAATATTTCGACGACCATGAATCCATCTCGTTAAAGCGTTATATTGAATGTCAACAAGCGGCATTAAACAGGTTGTTAGAAATACATAAAAAATTTAACTTACCAGAATTAGAATCATTGACGCCGTTTGACCAAAAAATAAAATTCCAATTACCGTATAACAATAATCAAATTTATGCGACGATCAGAAAATATCCCGATGAATTACGCTTACAATTGGGATTGGATAATAGCGAAGTATTGTTGATAAATTATCCTCAAAAAAATTTCCATTCCCCCCAAACCGGCTATAAAATTGAACATAATATATTTAACGGAAAAACAAAAATTTCACAACATAAAACGTATAATGAAAAAATTTTTAGTAATCAGCATCCATACCGAATGGATCCAGCAATTCCGTTGATTGCGAAAGTTAATAGCGATGAATGGATAAAAAAACATGCCGGTAGATTTCGGCAAACGCTTGTCCAATTGAACCGCCAATTATCAACAGACGCAATACATACGAATACGATTGCAATAAACTATATTAAAGATATTCTTGGCGTTAAACATGTTTTACATCAATTAGTAGAAAAGACCTGCGAGCCGTTGTGTCCTTGCGAAAAAGTTTTGCGACTTGGCGGTAATAACATGCAGATCAAAATCAATAACGAATCAGTTACAGAACAAATACAACAATTTTGGCAACATGCGATTTTAGAAAGATTGTTCGTTAATGATTCCGTCTATGTCAAAGAAAAGTTAGGCGACGACTCAAAAAAACTTGAACAATATTTACGCAAAACAACAGCGGCAATTTACGAAAATAATTTAACCGTTTATTATCAAATTCAGGCGCTTGCGGAACTTGCCGTCTGGGTTTGTTATAACGGCGGTATCGGAACGTTTGTTAAAACAGAATTTGAATAACATTTTTCCTTAATTTTAAACGATGAATCCTATTAATGTAACTAATGTAATTCGTGATCATTATACTTCGTATCTCAAGCATACTTTCGAGTTTGACGATTCAATGGTATCTGATGATATAACGCCGGAAAACTCTTTGCAAAAACAGCTCAGAGATTTAATTGATCGTAACAAACAAAAAATTTGTAAAGGTCCATTTCTTGAGGCGACCGCTCCATACATGGCGTCAGATAAAACAGTACGTCAATTTTGCGACGATGGGATTTTTTGTAATGATTTTGCGCAATTGTTAGAAAAACCGCAACGTCAATTACCTGAAACAAAACGCGGCTGGCAATCGCAATCACAACAAAATAAAATTCCCGTGCGTCAAGCAATACCCGCCGACCGGAAATTATACATACATCAATATTTTGCAATAAAGCGGCTCTGCTCGACGCAACTTGACGAATTGCCGCATACGGTCGTATCAAGCGGTACCGGTAGCGGAAAAACCGAATGCTTTCTTTACCCAATATTCGATTGGATATTACGGCATCCTAACAACGAACATAAAGGAATACGAGCAATTTTAGTATATCCGATGAATGCTCTGGTCAATGATCAGGTTCGCCGTCTTAGCGAACTAATTGGCTATTGGGAAAACGATAAGCCAATTAATATTACTTTTGCGCGCTACACGGGCGAAACTGCACAAGGCAATAATAACAATATCGAAAAAGGCGAAATTGCCGAACGACAAAAAAACTCTCACAACCTGCCGCCATTAAATCAACTTTTAACGCGACAAAAAATCTGGCAAAATCCACCGGATATTTTAGTAACCAATTTCGCAATGTTGGAATATGCGTTGATACGCCCGCAAGAAAATATGTTTTTTTCTATTATGGACGAATTTGCATGGCGTTTTTTGGTTCTTGACGAAGCGCATTCTTATCGCGGCGTGCAAGCAATGGAATTGTCGCGGCTAATGCAACGCGTCCGCGCAGCCGTTAGAAGAAGTAAAGAAGCGAAAGGAATCTTTCCACAAGACCCCATTTGTATCGCTACAAGCGCAACGCTAGTTGATCAACAAACGCCAGAAGAAAAACAATTTAAAGAAACGGCAAAATTTGCCCGTTGCCTTTTTGGTTACGAAGACGATGAAAATAATACGGCGTTCAAAGAAAAAGAATCGATAATTTTTACAGAAAGAATTAATCCGAAAGAATCGGCTCCGTTTACAATCCCGAATGAAACTAAAATTGATTCGCTAAAGGCATGGGCAAAACTTGACGCAAATGTTTTCAGTAATTTAGACGATACGCATGATTTCGACAACTTTACCGAAATGTTCAAAGGAATTGTTGCCGGTTGCAAAGATAATATTTGGAATAACGCAAAAAATAATAGCAACGGTAATAAAAAAACGTTTCTTTATCTTTTATTAAAAGAACACCCGCACGTCCATCAACTTTGGGAAATGATAATGGACTCGGAAAAAAATAATCCCGTTCCAAAAGAATTTGATAAACTTGCACAAACAATACGTACAATTTTTTCTGAATCAAAAATCACTCCCGATGATTCCATCAAGATACTTGAAAATATTGTGTCTGCTTGTAATTCTGCGAAGTTACAAGAAGGCGATCAGTCGTTGTTGCCGTGCCGTTATCATTTATTTTTTAACGCATTGGAAGGCGCGTTTGTTTCGCTCGCTTCCGATGACGAAATAAAGGAATCAAGCAAAGATGAAAAACAGACTTGGGCTTCAGAACCGCTAGGAATCAAGGATTTTCAAATAAACTCCGACGCAACTTCAGATAAACGTAAACTGTTCAAACTAGGACGTTGCCGAAACTGTAACGCTCCAATTGTAGCCGTCTTGCATGAACCTTTAGAAAACCAAAACCAAAATCAAAAACAAAAACAGAATGAATTATTTTTTGCCCTATTGCCGCCCAAAGATAAAGATATAAAACCGCGACAAATACAAATCGATAATTCCGATAATCCGCAAAAAAGAACTTTGTATCGTATTAACTCAAATAAAAAAAATAACGATATTGAACAATGCCCGTATTGCTTGCATTCGTCGGGCAATATTAACGCTTTTGAAAAACTTGAAACCGGTCTCAACGCTCCGGTCGGCGTTCTGGCACACTCGTTATATTCGCAATTAAAAGGTAACGATAATACGCCGCAACTTGATAATAACGCCGATCCTGTTATCGGTAATGCGCGTAAATTATTGATATTCAGCGACAGCCGGCAACGTGCCGCTTTTTTGCCGTCGTATATTCAAGATAACTTTACCATAAAACTAATTCGACAACTAATTATCTATACGCTAAAAAATGAAAATAAACCGCTTACCTACGAGGGATTGACAACGCTTGTACAAGATAAAATTCAAAACCTTAAATTGCATATCCCATTTTTCAAGGACGACAAAGATTTCGACGATATAGTTCAGTCCGGTTTATTTTCTAACTCTTTTATTACAGACGATCAGACAAAACGCAAAAAAATTAGAGCGGCGATTCTTGCGTCGTTTGCGGATAAATCAGCAGGCGCACTAGGCGAATTAGGGCTTGTCGCATATAAAATCAATCCCGAAAAAAAACAAGGTAATGAATTTGATAAGTATCTCAACGACAAAAATGAAAATGATATTTTGTATGAAGATGATGCTTTTCCACAAAGTAAATTGACAAAAAAAGAGTTTGTTGATTTATTTTCTTGTATTCTTGATACGATGCGGCGCGACGCTTGCATTAAAGACGTTAAAGGATACAACGATTTAAAAACTCGATTGTGTTGCGGAAGGGCGACAAAAAAGCCCGATACAAGTTTTATTAACTTTGGCGGTGAAAGAACAAAATACGTTTTGTTTTTTGCAAAATGGCTATCGAAAAGAGAAGGTAAGACAATTTTGCCAACCAATCTGAAGGTTGAGAATTTAACGAATGAATTATTTGCTCTGATGAAAGGTCTGGCGAAGGAAGGTTATATTTTTGATAAAGACGACAATGAAACGCTACAACTTTTACCGGATTGGTTTGTTTGCGAGATAATCAAACCGGCAACAGATACGACGCTTTATCGTTGTCCTATTTGCGGTAAATATCAGACTTATTGGTTGAATGGTTGTTGTTCTAACAAATCGTGTAATGGCGAAGTTAAACGTGTCGCCGAAGGCTACTATCCGTCTATTCAGCAAGATTGTCAAGAATCGTATTACGCTAGTCAATATTTTTCGGATGAGTTTCTTGAAATGCGAGCCGAAGAACATACGGCGCAACTTGCTTCCGGCATGGGACAGACAGTTCAAAAAGCATTTCAAAACGGTCAAGTTAATGTATTGAGTTGTTCGACTACTTTTGAGATGGGAGTTGATATTGGGAGTTTGGAAGCGATCCTTTTGCGCAACGTGCCGCCAACAACCACAAATTATATGCAACGCGCAGGTCGTGCCGGACGACGCGCAGACGCCGTCGCGTTTGTCTTGACCTTTTGCCAACGCAATCCGCACGACCAATATCATTTCAGAAATCCAGAAAATATTATCGCAGGCAAAATTACGCCGCCTAAAATTGACATGGATAACGCCAAAGTATTCAAACGACATGTAAACGTAGAAATTTTAGCCGAATACTTAAAATATCTTGTTGAAAAGGAAGGCAATAAAGATTTTACCAATGCCGGAACTGTCGGAAAATTTTTCTTTGACAGCAACATGACAGCCCATAATTTAATACAAAATTGGTTCGATGATAACCGCCAACTTATTACGTTGCGATTGCAGTCTGATTTTGGCAAGCGTATTACTACGGAAAATTTGAACGAATATAAAGACCATTTCTTCAATGAATTAAATACCGTATTTACGAATTTAAAAACTTATGTAGATGAATATGATCAACGAATGACGCAGAGTAAAGAGGAAAGTCAAAAATTACAAAAAAATGAAGAAGAAGCAAGAAAAGAAAAACGAGTAAAAGAAGAACAAGAATTTCAAAAACAAAAACGCGACATAGAATCAGAACGTACTATTTTTGAACGTCTGAAAGAACAACTGATGAAGAAACAGCTAATCGCTTGTTTATGTGCAGAAGGCATTTTGCCAAGTTTCAATTTTCCAATAAATGTTGTCGAACTTTATGACTTGCACAGTAAATATGACGTTAAAACCATTAATAATACAAATTGGGAATTATCATTAACGCGCGATTTGAAGATAGCGATTTCGGAATACGCGCCCGGAGCGGAAATCGACGTTGCAAAACGCCGCTTCAAATCTGTAGGTTTACAAAAATTTCCACAACAAGAATTAGATTATAACCAATGGTTTTGGATTTGTCCGCAATGTAATAATTTTATCCAGTTTAATGCAATTAAGGCTGAAGTTAAAGATAAAATTTATGAATTATCAGATAAGCAAAATAAATGTCCGTGTTGTGGGAATGAACTTCACGCCGGCAACGCTCAACGCTGGATTGAACCGAAGTGGGGATTTGTTACAGACCGCAAAAACAAACCTAAACGTACTTCAATGGAACCTGCGGAGAGGCTTTATTCAACAGACGTTTATTTTGCAGACGAGGGCGAACCGAAAGTTGAACGGCGTCTTTTTTTCAATGATACAGTAATACTGCGAAACATTACTGACGATCACGGTAAATTGATGGTATTGAATTTAGGAACGTATGGCAAAGGCGGTTTTATTATTTGTCCAAAATGTGGGCGAAATTGCGATTCCATGAATGGAGAACATGACAATCCACATAGTAAATCCAAAAAAACATGCTCAATTCAAAATGACGACGAGCGAATTGATTTTGCGGCGATTGGTCATATTTATAATACTGATATTTGTTGGTTAGAGTTTTCCAATACGACAGATCATGCAATTTCTGATTTAGATTTCTGGTTAAGTTTGGGTTATGCAGTCAAGAATGCTACGGCGGAGGTAATGAATATTGAGCCGAGAGATTTAGGAGTAACGGTTAAGCCAATTAACGCAGACGGTAAAAAATATCAAGCAATTTTATTATACGACAACGTTCCAGGAGGCGCGGGTTATTGCAAGTTTATTGCGAATTATTTTGAGGAAATTATCAAGCGTGCGAAAGAGATGTTAGACGGTTGTAGTTGTGCGTTGGAGGGACCGGCTTGTTATAATTGTTTATGCGAATACAGTAATTCACGCTATCAACATCTATTAAAACGCGGATGCGTCATTGAATATTTGGAAAAATTACTCAAAAAATAATTTTGGTTTTTTGTGGCGGGCGTTGTTGAAAATTGATTGTTCAATATAATTATGTTATTCGTATTTGAATTTGCGTTTATTGTTGTTGACTAGATGTGTAATGCAGGTTTTTATGTTTTTGTATTCGTTTTTTGTATTCGCTAAAATTCCGGTACGATTCATATAGAAATAATTTTTGTTACAAAAAAACCAAACACCAATACCAAACTCCTTAAAAATGTTGGATCGAAAATTTATTATTGATAACGTCGAAGCGGTGAAGTTGAATTGCGAACGTCGTTTTGTCAAGGCTGATGTTGAGCGTTTTGTTTCACTTGAACTTCAACGTAAGTCATTGCAACAAGACCTTGAAAACTTGCAAGCGTCGGCTAATGCTATTGCTAAAGAGATAGGCAAAGCGTCTAATGTTGAAGAACGCGAGTCTAAAAAAGAATCAGGTCGCAAAATACGCGAACAAGCGGATTTAATCCGTTCACAATTGGACTCGCTCGAAGTTGAAATAGATTCAGTTCAGAAGACGATTCCAAATATGACTCATCCGTCTGCGCCGCTTGGCGTCGATGATCTTTCTAATTTGCCTATATTTAACGGTAAAACCGCTATTCCGGCGTTTGATTTCAAGGTTCTGGATCATGTTGAGCTTGGCGAGTATCTTGACTTGTTAGATTTTGAGTCTGGCGCTCGTGTTGCCGGCGCCGGTTTTTATTTTCTTAAAAACGATGCGGCGCTTCTTGAATTGGCATTACAACAATATGCGATAGAGATTTTAATTGAGTCTGGTTTTACTCCTGTGATTACGCCTGATCTTGCGCGTAATTCTATATTGCAAGGCACGGGTTATATTCCGCGCGGTCAAGAGACGCAGATATATAGTATTGACGGAACCGACTTGAGTTTGGTTGCGACGGCTGAGATACCGCTTGGCGGTTTGCTTGCTAATCAGACGGTTGACGCCGAGCAATTGCCGTTGCGATATTGTGGTATTTCGCATTGTTTCCGCACGGAAGCCGGCGCCGCCGGTCGTGCTTCGCGCGGTTTGTATAGAGTTCATCAATTTACTAAAGTCGAAATGTTTGCGTTCACGTTGCCGGAACAGAGCGAGGCGATGCATCAAGAGATGTTACAGATAGAGTGTAAAATTTTTGACGGGCTTGAATTACCGTATCGTGTTGTTGACACCGCAACAGGCGATTTAGGCGGTCCGGCATATCGTAAATTTGACCTAGAAGCATGGATGCCAGGACGCGGCGAAAAAGGCGAATACGGCGAAGTTACAAGCACGTCAAATTGCACCGATTACCAAGCAAGACGACTAAACGCAAGATATAAAACTAAAACAGAAAAAGGCACAAAATTTCTACACACCTTAAACGGAACCGCTATTGCTATCAGCAGAGCCTTAATCGCTATCATGGAAATCTACCAAAAAAATGATAAATCAATTGCTATACCAAAAGTTTTACAAAAATATATCAACAAAGAAATTATCAATAAAAAAAAGTAGAGGCTAGCGAGTAGGGAGTAGGCAGTAGTTTAAAATTCCGATTCCAAAAAACTATACCTATTCCCTACTCCCTATCCGTATCTCCTAATTTTTAAGCGTATGATGAAATTGAATTGTGATACTGGAGTTAATTTTTCTTTTGATACGATAGTTGCTCGCGCTTCGGCTTCTGGTTCTTCTTTTCGTTCTATAATTCGCATGAGCGGTAACAATTCTTTGTTGGCGTTGCGTGAGATATTTGAACCTATTCCGTTTTCTAGCAATAGTCCTTATATTCTTGACGGCGATTTAATTTTGTGGGGCGAGCGTCGTAAAATTCCATCGACGTTATATTATTGGTCGTCGGGTCGTGGTTATACGGGCGAGGAGTCGGTTGAGGTTCATACGATAGGTTCACCTCCGGTGTATGAGTCTTTTATTGAATTTGTTTGTGGTTCTGGTCTTGTTCGTTTAGCGCGTCCTGGCGAGTTTACGATGCGTGCTTTTTTGAATGGTCGAATTGATTTGACGCAGGCGGAGGCGGTTTTGGGCGTGATAGACGCCGGTTCAAAAGCGTCGCTGCAATTTGCGTTACAACAATTAGCGGGCGGCGTTGCGGCTCCGCTTGCGGAGTTGCGGGAGAATCTTTTGGATGTTCTTGTACAATTGGAGGCGGGATTTGATTTTGTCGATGAGGATATTGAATTTATTTCAGGCGGCGAAATTAGGCGGGCGGTAGCGGCGGCTATGGAGGAAATTAGTCGTTTAAGGGGGCGTTTGGGGTTACGTGCAATTGAGGGTGAACGACCAAAAATAACGCTTGCGGGGGCGCCTAATGCGGGAAAAAGTTCGTTGTTTAATTATCTATCGCGTAAAAACATGGCAATCGTATCAGATCAAGCGGGAACAACACGCGATTATCTTGAAGCGGAAATCAATTTTGGCGGCGTCGAATGTATATTAATTGACACTGCTGGAATTACTAATAATTTTTGTAACGATAATAACAATTTTTGTAACAATAATAATTCTGTTGTTAATAATAATTCCGGCGACAATATTGACGAGTTTGCCCAAGATTATTCGCGCAAGATGATAGAGTTATCTGATGTAATAATTCTGTGTATCGCATCTGATATTTTTGTTACAAATAATCCTATTTCAGATAATCTTGTTTCAGATAATCTTGCTTCAAGGATTTCGGTTGAGTTATTTGGTTGTGATATTAGCGACAGGTTGGCGGTTGTGTGTACGAAGTGTGATTTGTTGGAAGTTGGTTTATTGGCGGAGTTGCGTAGGGCGTTTGGCGGCAATATTATTTTTGTATCGTTGGTGGAAGAGTATGGCGTCGACGATCTGCGTAATAAGATAGCGGCAAAATTGAGTACGGCAAATAACACAATTATAAGCACGGCGAGCCGATGCCGTGAAGCGATAAATTGCGCTTATAATTCGCTTAATAACGTAATAAATTTACAAATCCAAGATGAAGCATTAATCGCCGCCGAAATACGTGCGGCTATAAATTCGCTCGGACTAATTGACGGAACAATTCACACCGAAGACATTCTGGACAGAATTTTTGAACGCTTCTGCATCGGAAAATAAAAAAATTTAAATTCGGAATGCGGAATTATTTTTTAAAATAATTTTTGTAATCTTTTTAATCTGTGGATTATTTTTTAAAAAAATTATTTGTAACCGTTCACGGAAATTTAAACGATAGATTTTAGGGGTTAGGGAGTAGGGAGTAGTTTTTTAGAAAATTAGATACTGTTTTTTTTGTTAAAAAAAATTGTCTCACTTGTTCCTCATGTCCCACTTGTCCCTCAAAAAATACCAAAACGTAATTTAATAAAAAAATTTCCGTGAACGGTTACTAATATTTTAACTGCTTTTTCTGCATTCATTTTATTTCTCTACTTTTAATTTTTGCGGTTGTGAATTATTATAAAATTCATTGAACGCCGTAACGAACTCGCTAATAGAACCGCAAGTCAACGCAAAATCAAAAAGTTTGGAAAGTTTATTGTTATCATTGATTCTCATTATTTCCTTTTGTAATTTTGTCGGCGGCGACTCTATACGCTTCGTCAATATCTGAATAATACCTTTGGCTATACCTTTGGCTATACCTTCAGCCATACCTTTGGCTATACCTTCAGCCATACCTTCACCTTTGCCTTCGGCTTTACCTTTGGCTATACCTTTGGCTATACCTTCAGCTATGCCTTCCGCTTTGCCTTCGGTTTTAATTTTTTCTATTTCGTAAGCCCCGTATGGAGATTCTTCGATTGCATTCAATAATATTTTAACCGCTTTTTCAGCATTCATTTTATTTCTCTACTTTTAATTTTTGTGGTTGTGAACTATTATAAAATTCATTGAATGCCGTAACGAACTCGCCAATAGAGCCGCAAGTCAACGCAAAATCAAAAAGTTTGGAAAGTTTATTATCATCATTGATTCTCATTATTTCCTTTTGTAATTTTGTAGGCGGCGACTCTATACGCTTCGTCAATATCTGAATAATACCTTTGGCTATACCTTTGGCTATACCTTCAGCTATACCTTCACCTTTACCTTCGGCTTTACCTTTGGCTATACCTTTGGCTATACCTTCAGCTATACCTTCAGCTTTACCTTCAGCTTTACCTTCGGTTTTAATTTTTTCTATTTCGTAAGCCCCGTATGGGGATTCTTCGATTGCATGCAATAATATTTTAACCGCTTTTTCAGCATTCATTTTATCTTCTCCTATTTCGTTAAATAGTTCTTTTACCTTGTCAACATTAATTGCCAGTAATATGTCGATTAAATTTTGTAATTTTGTATCTTTTGGGTTTTTGATTGATATGTCTATTATTTTTTTTAATCTTTCTTTGGGCAAATCAGTTTTTAAACTTGTAAACCATTTGTAAGATTTTTCTGATAAGTCGGGTATAACGATTATTTTCGTAAAGAAGTCGGCTTCGCGAATAATATGAATTCCTTTTTCGACTTCTTCAGCAACCCTAAACGGGGGCAACTTTTTCAACGCCTCGCGAGGATAATGATAAGCTACAAACAACGCCGCTA
>JAISLW010000197.1 GCA_031277105.1 Planctomycetaceae bacterium
ACAAGTCCTTTATCTTGCAAAAAGAAACAAAGCAATAAACGAATAATTAAACGTAAAGTATATTCCGGTTCGGCGACGGAATACGGATCGTCTCCGGTTTTTGCCGTCCAATAAAACCAGTTTCGGATTTCAAGATAAAATTTATCGCAAAGTTCCTGACGTTGTTTTTCTTCATCGCGAATTTGTTGTTTAACGAAATCAAAAGCCTTTTTTAAGTCTTCTACATCGCATTTAATTAGTTCGGTGTATTCGCCTGTGTCTTGAAATATTTGGTTATGAAAACCTTTGTTGCGTAGGTATTGGTGGATTTTTTTGTCAACGTCTTTGCGTTCAGTGAGAATAGCGTCTTGCCAGACTTTGACTATTTTTGTATTTAGCGTATGTCCTTGTTCTTTGATTCGTTTGTCAACATCGCCGTTAGTCTCTCCAATTTTGAGATAACCGTCGTTTTTTGCAATTTCCGGCGTAATAAAAGCGTAAAGTTTCATTTTATGTTTTGTAAAAAAAATTATCAAAATTAAGCGATCCACAGATTGCACAGATTAGAAAGATTTTTTTAGGGACAAGTGGGACAATTTTTTTGTAAAAAAATCTATTTCTCTATATTTTAATTAAAAAGCTACTCTCTATTCCTTAAAATTTTTATCCTATCAATTTTATAAAGATTATCTTTTTTTGAATGCAAACATTATTCCTGCGGCTAATAATTCTACAATAATCGAGATTAGACGCTGCACGCCTGCAACTACAATTGCATAAGAAGTTGCCAGCGTCATGTCATTGTCAAGTTTTTCGGCAAAATAAATTATCAGAACTTGCGCTAACACGAAATCCCTTACCCCTATCCCGCCTGGCATCATTAGAACAAATCCTAACACGACCGAAAACGACGCCGCCAAAATAAACCTCGCCAATACCCCACAACCTTCACCCCACAACACCCCCGTCCACACCCCCACCCCATTTACCACACACCACAAACTTAAACCCAATAAAACCCACGTCAAAATCGTTAAACACCACCCAACTAACATTACCCTACAACTTAACCCGCCCAACTTCCTATCTATATCCGGATCACTTTGCTCTATGCCACTTTTCTCTAACTTGCGAAAAATCATAGCCGTCAACTTACGGAAAATCGGCGGTAAAACAGGTAACCCCGCACAAATCATCATCAACACCGCCAACAACATTAACCATAACCCGTTCTCCATCCCGCGAAACCAAATTAACACAATCAACGCCGATAAAAAAGCGCCACTCGCCATCATCGTCAACGTTTCCAAAAATACCGCCGCCGCCGCAACTACACGATTCGTCCGCTCCCGACTCAAAAAATAACTACGCAAAAACACAACCAACATCTTGCCCGGAACATACTTGCCAAGATGACCAATATAATACGCCCGCAAAGATTCATATACCCCAGGACGTTGACCAAGACTCCACATCGAATACCGCCAAAACATCGCCGCCGGAATATACCCCACAAAATAAAATAAACCAGAAAATAATAACCAATAATAATTCGCCCGCCACTCAATCTCACACATCTTACCCCACGACTTGTTCAACTCCCAAACAACCCACAACATCACCGCAAAAAATATCAAAACCTTAAATATCGTAACTAAATATCGTTTCATTTTTAATTAATAGAGATTGGTTAAATTCGGAACTCGGCATTATTTTTTTTAAAGGGACAAATGGGACAGGAGGGATAAATAGGACAATTTTTGTTACAAAAAATCGTCAGACGGATCGCAACCGTCTCGGATGCAATTTACCGTAAGGCAAACCAAAAGTCTGTTACGATTTCAACCTCGCTCATTGGCGGTTGAGTACAACTGCATGCAGGCGAGACGCCTGCGATCCTTCCGACTATTTTTTGTAACAATAAATATTTGTCCCGTTAAAGACGCAATGACGATTAATGTTATATTTATATGTTGTCCCTAACGGGACAAATATGTTTTTGACGTTGCTCTTCTACCAACATGTTGTCCCTAACGGGACAAATAGGAAAAATATTTGGGTATCTCTAAAAATTCATTTTTTGTAAAAAGGTAGGCGGTGTTTCGCCGCTGTGTTTATTTTTTGGACCGCATTACGTACAAAATAATTATTAAATTTTAATAATATTCATAACGTCCAAAATAAATTTATTTTAGGCGTTGTGAAATATTAACATTTATTAGCGACATAAACTCTACTGCGGCGTTTCGGCACGGTGTTTAATTTTTTTAGCCGCCTACCTGGACAAATGAATTTTTAGAGACGCCCATTTATTGTTACAATAAATCTACACCCTACACCCTAACCCCTACACCCTAAAATCTAGCGCTTAAATTTTCGTTAAGGGTTACAAAATAATTATTGTATAAATTTTTCTTCTCCGCCTTTGCCGGAATGTACAGTAACTTCGCCGGAGTCTTCTAATTTCCTTATTACATCTACAATTTCCTGCTGCACTCTTTCAACATCCGATGAACGCATCGGTCCCAAGAAGTCCATTTCTTCCTGCAACATTTTTCCGGCACGTTTTGACATATTTTTGAATATTTTTTGTTTGAGGTCTTCGCTTGCTCCTTTGAGGGCGATAGCCCATTGATTGCTTTCGACGTTTTTTTGGATTTCCTGAATATCCTTGTCCGTCAGCTTTAGAATATCCTCAAACACAAACATCAAACGTCTTATTTCTTCAACTAATTCGGGGTCGTCTTGCGCTAGATTTTCCATAATTGTCCGCCCCGTTGATCTGTCAATTACATTCAAGATTTCCGCTACGCTTCCGACTCCGCCTGCACTCTCTAATTTCTGACTCATCACGCTTGACATCCTATTCTCTAAACCTTTTTCAACGTCTTTTATTATTTCTGGATTAGTCTGCTGCATTGCCGCAATTCGCCTTATTACCGTCAATTGTCTCTCCGGCGGCAATCCGTTTATGATATCAGCCGCCTGCGAAGGTCGCAGATGAGCGACAATAAGCGCTATCGTTTGAGGATACTCGTCAATAATAAACGTCAATAAATTCTCACTGTCAACTTTTTGCAAAAATCCAAAAGGTATCGCCTCAAGCGAACTCCGAACCCCGTCAATAACCGCAAGACCGTCTTGCCCCAACGCCGCCTCCGCTAACTCCGTCGCAACACTAAAACCGCCAACAGAACCCACTAATTTAGCAGGATTAGCTTTAGAAAATTCACGTATTACATTCTCCTGTTCTTCCGGCGTAACAAGACCTATCTTGGCAATTTCAGTCATCACAACCTCAATCTGCTTCGGATCAAGCCGCGATAAAATGATTTTTGCCTGGTCTTTCGGAATACTAATCAGAAAAACAGCCGCTTTACGAATACTATTTGACGCCATAACTCTTTACCAAAAAAATGGTTTCGGAATCACACCCACAACCCCAGCCGCCCGCAACTCAACAATCTCGCCCAATTGCGGCGAATTGATATAAACGTTAAACTCTGAATCGGCAAATAAACGCCTCAATCTTTGCACGCTTTCAATAATACGACTAAATCCGCAATCGTCCGCATCAATCAACACAAGTTTAGGCGAAGTACAAAGATTTTGCGGATTAAATTCACAACTATAACCGAGCGAACTTGCGTAATCTGCAAGAAGTTTATTCATTGCGTAATCATTGCCGAGCGCTCCGTAATTTGAAACAATCAGACAAACTCCATTATTAGCGTTATTTTTTTTTGAATTTTTGTACGATAAATTGGTCAAGTTGTTTTTTGCCGCTTCAAGAAAAATCTCATCGTCTCCACAAGTCGGCGGCAAGTCAAAAATTGATCTCTCATTTGCGGCGTATTTTTTTAGTTGACTGTTCCAAAAATTATTCCACTCGTAAACGTAAATTCTAAAACATCCCGAATGCGGCGTCCCCGTCCGCAACTCGCCAACATTACCACAACCCAAAAACAAAATTACCGGAATAATCGACCAACAACGCCGTATCCGATTCATTAAATCCGGCGGAAATTGATCCGGATAACTTTGAACTATCACAATTATATCCGGCGACTCATCACAAAACGCAACATAATTATCGTCACTCTTATCACGACAAAAAGACGGAACAAACTTAAAATTTCGGCATTGTAATTGAGTTGCGACCTGACTTGCGTTATACGAACCTGCGCCGGACAATAAATTTTTATACGCTAACAATTCAAAAATCTCATCCTCGCGAAAAAAAAACTTTCGCATAAAATCAAATTCAGAACCGCGCAAAAATTGAAATTCCGCCCTGCTAACATCGCCAAAAATAAACCCCGTAAATAACCTCATAATAAATTTGAACCGTTCACGAAAATTTAACAGACGGCTTTTTTTAATTCGGAATTGTTTTTAAAAATCTTTTTAATCTGTGTAATCTTTGGATCGATTTTTTAGGGACAAGTGGGACAGGAGGGACAAGGGGGACAAAATTAATTTACAATTTTTAAATTAAAATCTTTAATTCCGAAGTCCGAAGTCCGAATTAAAAAACTTCTCTTATTTCTTTTCCTCTAATTTTTCTACGCATTGACGGGCGACTATAATTTCTTCATTAGTCGGCACGACCCAAACTTGGGCAATACTGTTTTGAGTGTGAATAGGCGCTTCTTTCGCGATAGTTTGCTTATTTTTTTCTGCATCAATAACAATCCCCAACGCAGATAAATTTGCGACAATCATCTCCCTAACAGCGGCGTTATTTTCACCTATCCCTCCAGTAAAAACCAATACGTCCGCGCCGCCTAACTCGACAAGATAACCGCCAAGATACAACCTTATATAACCGACTAAAACCTCGACCGCAAGTTTCGCCCGCTCATTGCCCGCATTCGCCGCATTCATTACGTCCCGCAAATCGGCGCCGACGCCGCTCAATCCCAATAATCCGCTTTTCGTTGCAAGTATTTCTAAAATCTCTTCTTGCGATTTTGATAATTTTCGCATTAGATACGGAACGACAAACGGATCAAAATCGCCGCATCTGTTGCCGTGAAACAATCCCGTTTGCGGACTCGTTCCCATACTTGCCGCAACACTTTTACCGGAATTGATCGCACACAAAGAACTCGAACCGCCAAGATGCATCGAAATTACTTTTAAATTTTGCCGGTTTAATATCTGCGAAATCCGCGTTGAAATATATCGGTGAGAAGCGCCATGAAATCCATAACGAATAACATCATACTCGTCAGCCCATTCAAACGGAACGCCATAATAACGGTTGCGCGGCGGAATCGTTTTGTGAAAATCCGTCTCAAACGCCGCAATTAAAGGTATATCCGGCAAACGCTCGGCAATATTACGCATCGATTTAATATAAGGCGGATTATGCGCAGGCAACAAATTATTAAACTCCTCCATCGCATCTAACAATTTCATATCCACAAATTGAACGCCGGAAACGCCCGCAGCATGAACCGCCTTAAATCCTATCGCCGCTATCTCGCTAACACTACTCAAAACACTAGACTCGCCAAACGTCAACTGATCCAAACATTGACGAACCGCAACAGCATGATCCGGCACGCAAACTTCACGCGAATACTTCACCCCGCCAACCTCAACCATACACGGACTCAACTCCTCGCCTATCCGCTCAACACGACCGCGAGCTAATACCCCCTCCGACAACATGTCAAAAAGAGAATACTTAAAACTAGTCGAACCAATATTTGCTACAAGAATTTTCATTTCAATTTTTTTAGTTTTTAATTTTTGGGTATCTCTAAAAATTCATTTTTTTGCAAAAAGGTAGGCGGTGTTTCGCCGAAACGCCGCAATACGTACAAAATAATTATTAAATTTTAATAATTCATAACGTATAAAATAGATTTATTTTAGGTGTTATGAAATATTAACATTTATTAGCGACTTAAACTCTACTGCGGCGTTTCGGCGAAACGCCGCCTACCTGGACAAATGAATTTTTAGAGATGTCCTTTTTTTATTTGTGGGACTTGATGGACTTGATGGACAAGTGTGAACGATTTTTTGTTACAAAAAATTGAGGATCGCAGACGGGACGCCCGCGATCCGTCTGACGATTTTTGAGGGACTCGTGGGACGGGATGGACAAGTGGAACAATTTTTTTAACAAAAATCTGTTTCCTTAATTCCTTAATTCCTTAATTCCGTATTCCAAAGTTAAAAAAACGATTGTTTAATTTGACGTTGCTATAACTTTTATGTTACTGTTTAGGCTGTTGTAAACAGGGCAAGTTTTTAAATAACCTAAATACGTTTTACGGTCTTCCGCCGGAACCACATCAGGAAACGTAAACTTTACGCTAATCTCAACAATACGACGCGGCTCAACACCCATCGTTTTCGTTATCTCAACAGTTGTTCCGATTATCGATTGCCCTTGCGATTCGGCATACTTTCCCATAATCGTAACTGCGCAAGCGCCAAGCGAACTTGCGAAAAAATCCGTCGGCGAAAAACTACGCCCCTTGCCGCCATTGTCTATCGGCAAATCCGTAAGAACCACCGCCGCATTGTCGCTATTCTTCAACGTCGTTTGACCATCGCCTTTATACGTACATAAAAAACTTGTCATAATAATATTATTCATAACCGAAATATTTAAACTGTTCGCACTTGAGTTTGCGTTTACCTTCGCCTGCCTAGCTATCGGACGGCAGGCTTTTACGCTTTTTAATCGCTGAATTTCAAGCACGAGTAGTATATACGAACTCCGCATTTTAATAAACGGTTACTTTTCTCCTTTGGGTTAATTGTTAAAAAATTGTAGCCGTTCACGAAAATTTGTTTGGTAATTATTTATTGGCGATTTTTTGAGGGACAAGTGGGACAGGAGGGACAAATGGGACAATTTTTTGTAACAAAAAACTATTGCTATAAATCCCTACACTCTACACTCTATACCCTGCATTTTATAGATTATTACCTAATATTCGTGAATGGTTGTTAAAAAATTGTTATTCAAAATAAGAGAGGGCATTTTGAAAAATCGCAAAACCGTCTCCTCTGTAATTTTGTTCGTTCTTGTTTTTACTAACTTGTTCAATTATGCGAGTCCAATGCGGATGTTGAAAAATATCTAAAAAACGTTCCGGATGCGGCATCAGACCAAATATTTTACCGCTGGCGTCGCAAACTCCGGCAACATCCGCAACCGAACCATTAGGATTATCTTTTTCATTATATCTCAACGCTAATTGCCCAGCGGCGTCAAGCATTGGCAAAACTTCCGCCTTTTCACAAGGCACAAACCGTCCTTCGCCATGCGCTATTGGCAGATAAAGTTCGCTTAAACCGTTTAAAAACACACATTCCGTTTTAGCGTCAACCCGCAACCGAACCCATCGATCCGTATAAATCGCCGATTCATTCCACGCCAACGTCGCCAAAGAACCGCCAACACCGTCCGGCAAAAGCAAACCGGATTTCAATAAAACTTGAAAACCATTGCAAATCCCAAGTATCAACTTGCCCGCATCACAAAAACGACGAAATATTTCGCCAAGATTACGCGATAACTTCGACGCCATCACACTACCGGCGCCAATATCATCGCCATAACTAAAACCGCCAGGCAAACAAAGTATCTGATAATCATCAAGCAAACCAGATAACTCAAGCAAACCATTAATATGAACTACATCAACCTTGCCGGCGCCCGCAACTTGAAACGCATATTTCGTCTCAACATCACAATTCGTACCCGGCGCACGAAGTATTAAAACTTTCACCATCTTATAAACTAATGTCTTGTAAATTTTTCTTACTTGGAATTGCGTTTACATTCGCCCGCCCAATTATCCGACGACAAACGCCAACGCTTTTAAATTGCCGAATTTTAAATACGATACGTAGTAGTTAGCCCCATCGTTGCGACAAGCATTAACGCGAGGCAGCGCCATATTGAAAATGTTTTCCAATACGCAAGTCATGTAAAGACACAAGCACGATCACGCTTAATTGGAACGCCTGACGGCTATCGCCCTTACGGGGCTAATGTTTGTACGTTACGTTTCATAGGGCGCTGCCCTACGCTAATACTAATTGCCCCGATGGGGCGAAAAATTTTTTTACAATTATCGTTACAAAAATTTTTTGTAACCGTTCACGTAAATTTAATCAAAAGATTTTAGAGACGCCCTGTTGTATTTACATTTTGTCCCTAGCGGGACAAATATATTTTTGACGTTGTTTTTCTACCAACATGTTGTCCCTAGCGGGACACAGATTGGAAAAATATTTATTGTTACAATAAATCTACACCCTACACCCTACACCCTAAAACTCTACACTTATAAAATTTCGTGAACGGTTACAATTATTTTCATTATTCTGGATTTAACCGAGTTATTGCTATACCTGTGAGGGTTAGTTCTGGGATTGTCAAAATGAATGAATTTGGGAATTCGTTACTATATAATTTACTGATAATTTTTGCGTCGCCTCCGGTGAAAAAAATTGGGATATTTTTATTTGTTTCAATTTTGTTGACGAAAAAATTTATAGTTGCGACAAGACTGCCTAAAATACCCGTTAAAATTGCGGCGTTTGTATTTTTTGCGGGATATGTCAAATTCGCTAACTTGTAATCCGCAACTTTAATATTTGGCAATTTACTCGCCGCCTGATTTAACGCTTCCGATAAAACGCTCAATCCTGGCAAAATCACGCCGCCTTCAAATTTAACTGGATTTTCGTTTATCTTAACCATGTCAATCGTAACCGCCGTACCCGCATCAACCACAATTATCGTTTCAATATTTCGGCGATCAAATTTATCGTTTAAGTTTGTACTATTTGCGTATGAGTTGAGTGAATTTGTGTCGCGCGTTGTATTGCGTAATTTATCGCAAGTGAATTTCGCCGCCGCAACCGCATCAAGCAATCTGTCAATTCCCGCCCTTTCAGGAAAATCAATATTAGCCGTAATCGCAACGCCGGCATTCGTCAATATATTAAAATTCGCATCCGGTTTAATCGAAACCAACTCATTAACCAAAAAATTAACATCACAACACGCCGCCGTTACCGCAATAAACCAATCATCACAACCGCAATCATTAAAATCGCAATTATTCTCCAACCAGTCCGCAATCAATTTATGTTCGGCGGCGTTAAATATATTTTGTTTGTTTATTGCTTGCGTCTTGTCGTAAAAAATCTTTAGACAAGACGCCGGTTCAGGAAAATCCAATTTAAGCGACCGTGCAGAAAAATATCCAAACTTCGCAAACGTGTTGCCAATATCGATTGCTATCATTATTTGTTTTTTTGTAACCGTTCACGTAAATTTAAGCAAAAGATTTTAGTTAATATGGCGTATCGGGACAATTTTTCGTGAAAGGTTACTACGTTTTTTAATTGCTGAAATTCAAGTACAAGCAGTATAATTGTTGTTGAAATTATACTCGAAGGGTTAAGCCTCTCAATAGGCGTATGATTTATTTGGACGTTAGGGACAATTTTCGTTACAAAAAATCCAATCTTTATAATCTGCGTAAACTGTTGACAATTCCGCATTCCTACATTATGTAACTTCTAAAAACCACAAATTTATTTTTATTAACCACAGAGGACATAGATGAAAATTTTAATTGCAATCAAAATGTTATTGAATATTGGGCATCTCTAAAAATTCATTTGTCCAGGTAGGCGGCGTTTCGCCGAAACGCCGCAGTAGAGTTTACGACATCGATAAATTTTATTACTTCACAATACCTAAAATACATCTATTTTAAACGTTATGAATTATTAAAATTTAATAATCGTTTTACGCGTATTGCGGCGTTTCGGCGAAACGCCGCCTACCTTTTTTGCAAAAAAATGAATTTTTAGAGATACCCTATTATAATTGACGTTGTATATAAAATAATTTTTGAAAATTTTCTTCTCTGTGAACTCTGTGTTCTTGGCGCTTAAAATAAAAAATTGGTTATTATACTGCTCGTACTTGAGATTCATTGATTTAACAGCGTCAAAGCCTGCCGTCCGAAATCTAGGCAGGCAAAGGTAAACGAAAACTCAAGTGCGAACAGTTTAGAAGTTGCCTTTAACAAAATTTTAGTCAGTAGTTCGTCCTGTTGCTACGTCGAATTCAGCTACGCTTGGTATTAACATTGCGATTGTTGTGAATCCGAAAGAGACGACGAGGACGACAAACACAAGATGATAAGCGCCGAGTAGCATTGTTGTAATAATATAAAAGACTGAAATAGGCAAAATGAAAGCTGCGGTTGCGATTGCCGTTGAGGGATTTCTTGCGCCTAATGTTGTGTAAAGTCCGATGCCGCCGCCGATCATGAACGCAGAGAAGGGTATCAATTGCGTTTCAAACGATCCGCTAAATGCGACCATTATCCAGATACACGCCGCAACGCCTACAAAAAGAAAAAACACGATGCCTAAACTTGTTGCTGTTGCCGCTTTTGTGTTTTCGTATTGCATGCCGATATAGACGCCGACCATTGCTACGAACATGTATAGAACGATTAAACCGATAGTCAAGAAAAATAGCGCTCTGGCGTCGACGGCGCGATAAAAATAAAGATAGCCGCAAAGCAGAATTGGCAACAAGATTATCCATTTCATATTAAAAAATATGCCGCCTAATTTTCCAAACACGTATTCCTTCGGCGTAATATCGCTAACAAGCAACAACTCAAACGTACCCGCGTCTTTCTCCGAAGTTTGCGACGTAATCGCTTGGGCGTTGACCAACACCAACGATAACAAAAAAAGAGGAACAATTGCAACAGACAATTCCGAAACAGAAGGCGCTACATTGGTAATCAATGTTGTGTGCAATGTTTGCAAACAAAGCAGGAAGAATGCAATAAAACCAAAATGAATAATCCAAATTCGTTTGCCGTAAGCGCTCGTCATTATTTCGCGCCAAATTACCGGATTGTCCCAAGCGTGTCGCGTTCCGCCGCCAAGCCGTTTTGTCAACCAATCGGGCAATAGATTTTTGAGATTAAATTTATGTTTGTTGTTTGGTTGAGTTATTGTTTCGTTTAATGTTTTATTTTTTGTTACGTTTAATATTTCGGCGGCGGCGTTATTGACGGTGTTATTGACGGCGGCGTTAGCGGCGTTTTTGTTCCAAGTATCTTCTTCGATAATATTGATCCGCAATTCGCGGGACGGATTCCAATATCGTACCATTAGGATTGCGTATAAATTTATGAGTATTGCGATAATTCCGCTGACGACGAGGAAGTCTGCGACGGGACCGAGTATATTAAAAATATTGATGGAGTTATTGGTTTCGATTGCTGGACGCGAGGCGACGAGTACGGCGCTCCATGGGCTGAATTTTGCGGCGAGTTGTTGGTCGATATTTATGTTTAAGTTTAAGTTTAGACTTGTCAAAATTATTCCGGCGCTTTCCCAGATTGTGATCCAGAGTACGAGTATGATGATTGTGGTTGCGATTGCTTGAAATGTTTTTTCGCGCCAGAGCGCTACGCAGCTACCGAGACTGCCGCAAGCGAGCATTGCGAATAGAGTAACAAGAAGCACGCGTATTATTTGATAATATGATATGCCGCCGAGCAATGTAATTATCATAAAAATTGGAATAGAGATTACGAGCAACATTAAAATATTGAGCAGACTTGCGAGTAATTTACCGAGTACCAATTCGCTATTTGACATGCGGGTAAGGAGGAGGAGTTGCAATGTTTTTCGTTCTTTTTCTTGACCGACGGCGCCGGCGGCGATGGTTGCGGCAAAAAATATTGCGAGTACCAATTGTACAGGCGCTAAAAATTGGAATAACATCGTGCCGAAACGCGCAAAATCGCCCGCATCGGTTATTAGTTGCGTACCGCTAATCACGAGCCAAGCGGTAGCAATCAAAAGCAACATAGCGCCGGCATAAATCCCACGACCAATATAAGTCCAATCACGACGCGGAACTATAGTCAACTCCCGCGAAAAAACAGGCCCAATAAACATATCTCTCCCCAAAATTTTTTTCTATTAAATAGTTTTTAAAATGTGAACAGCATATTAACCACATCGGGACGACAAAAATTATTGACAATTATCGTTACAAAAAATAAAAATAAAAACTCAATTTCAAACGCAAATTGCGTATCAGTATAATTCGGAATCAAAATATATGAATAGGGGAGTTTTTTAATCCGGCATTCGGAATTAAAGATTCGGAATTAAAGATTTTGATTTCAAATTTAAAAATCACAAAAGCATAAAATTAACTTTGTCCCTCCTGTCCCTCCATTCCCACAAAAATTTTTTTAATAAAAATTATTTTGGTTTGGTTGCGGGAATTATGTAATTTTTGGTTTTTTTTGTTTATTTGCGGTTATGTTTATTTTGGCTAAATTAAAATTACACGGCGCCAAAATATAAAATTTAACGCCGGAATCTAAATAAAATTTTCACCATTTCAACACCCGCACGCATTCAGAAAAATGTTAATTTACATTTTAAAATAACCGATACCAAAATCTACAATCATCAGTAATCTATCCACAATCTTTTGCAATAACCTCGCATTAATATTCTGAACAAATTTTTTTTGATGATTGGTTTTTAAAATTCGGCATTCGTAATTCGGAATTGTCCACAGATTACGCAGATTATAAAGATTAGGATTTTGGGATAGATTTTTTGTAACGGGAATTATTTCTTTTGTCCCACTTGTTCCATTTATCCCTTGTTTTTCGCTTGCTTCATCGTTTCTATTTTGGTCGTTGAAAAGTAATGATTTTTTTTTACAAATTAAAGGAAATTTTAGAATGAATAGAAATTCACGAAAGATTATTTGCGGTTTATTATTTTGGCGTTTGTCGTTAATTTTAATTGCGATTTGTTTAAATGATTTTTTTGCGCCGTTAATTTTTTCACAGACGGCAAAATTACCGACGCCGCCAATTCCTACAACAATCCCACACCCGCCTAAACGCGAACAAGGTCAAAAATATATCGACGAAATCTGGGACGAACTCGAAAAAGGAACATTCGCAACGCCCACATTCGACGAACTCGGAACACTCCACGAAGGATGCACTTTTGACGAGTTATGGGAACTTGCCCAAAAACATAATCCTACCTTACACAAACAACTCTACCTTATCAAAGCCGCCAAAGGTAAAAAAACTCAAGTTGGCTTATACCCTAATCCGGTTCTGTCTTACAGCGGCGATAATCTCGGCGTACACGGTCAAACGGGTAAACACGGTTTCAGCATCACACAAGAAATCGTAACGGCAAACAAAATTAAACTCGACCGAAACGTCGCATCATACGACGTTGCCGCCGCACAAAAAGAATACTCAATGGAATACCTCAAATTGTATAACGATTTGAAAATCGCACACAACGAAATGCTACACGCTATCTTGACCTGCAACGTACAACAACTCGCAAAAGATATTAGCCAAGACCTCCTCAAAGTCGCACTAACATTGCAATCCAAAGGTAAATCAAGATCAATCGACGTATTACAATTCAGAACTATACTCAACGCCGCAACGCTAAATTATTACCAAGCCGAAAAAAACAAATTGTCAAAATGGCAAAATATCACCTCCATCATCGGCGATCCCGACCTGCCGCAACAACCCGTCCGAGGCTCGCTAATCGATCACTCGCCGCGACGACAATGGCAAACAACTTGGGTACAATTCCAAAACACTTGCCCGCAACTCGAATTGGCAAAACTAAAAATTAATCAGTCCAAAATTCAACTCGCACGCGAAAAAGCAGAAAAAACATCAAACCTCTACGCAACATTCTCTATCGCCCGCGACGTCCCCGCAAAAACAAACGTACCCTTCGTAGGCGTCGCGGCGCCGCTAAAATTTTTCGATAAAAATCAAGGAAATATCGCTAAAGCCGGCGCCGAAGTCGCAGCCGCAAATCGCGAATTTGAACGCATAAATCTAAAATTACGCAAAAAATTAACAGACGTATTCTGCCAATACGACAACTCCTGCGAATTGATTAACGTTTACGAAAAATCAATTATCCCAGATACCTTTGAAGCGCTACGACAAATCGGAGAAGATTACCTCAACGGAAAAATTACATACCTCGAACTATACACGCAACGAAAAACCGTCGTCGATACATTGATACAATACCTAAACGCACTAAAAACAAAAGCAGTCACAACAACACAAATCGACGGAATGCTACTAGAAGGAAACTTAGAATAATTCCGAATTCCGAATTAAGGGTATCTCTAAAAATTCATTTTTTTGTAAAAAGGTAGGCGATGTTTCGCCACTGTGTTTATTTTTTGGGTCGCAATGGAGTTTATGATACCAATAAATTTTAATAATTCATAAAGCCTAAAATATATTTATTTTAGACGTGCGAAATATTAAAATTTATTGATGTCGTAAGCCGTAATGCGGCCCAAAATTAAACACGGGGCGAAACGCCGCCTACCTGGACAAATGAATTTTTAGAGATGCCCTTAAATTTTTTTGTAGCGTATCTTGTCAGAGTTGCGTTTATTCTGTATGCTACAAGTAAGAAATTTGCGGCGTAGCAGATTTCTTTGGCAAATTTTGATTTAACTTTGTGCAAATTAAAATTTAGGTAACCGTTCACGAAAATTCGTTTATTAAATTACGTCTTGACAATTTTTGAGGGATAATTGAGACTTGATGGACAAGTGGGACAATTTTTTTATAACAAAAAACTTTTTCTCTAAATCATCTAATTTTAGAAAAACTATACCCTACCACCTACAAACTATCCCCTATACAGATCGTACTTGAAATTCATTGATTTAAAAGCGTCACAGCCTGCCGTCCGAAAACTAGGCAGGCGAAAGTAAACGAAAACTCAAGTGCGAATAGTTTAAAACTTGACGCTTAAATTTTCGTGCAAATGTTACAAATTTAACAACTCCCATTATATCAAGAGAACAAAAATGAATAACCCCGAAAACCAAAATATCACTGACAAAATTGAATCCGAATCCGAATCCGAAACCGAAACAACAATAATTACAACAACCGAAATTGACGTTGCAACAAAAGATAAAATTGAACCGGCTCACGATAAACCCGCTATAAAACAATACGAAAATCAATACGAAAACTTTCTGACCGATTACGATCTTTATCTGCTTGGCGAAGGGACGCATTGGAAAAGTTATGAGAAGTTAGGCGCTCATTTTCGCGAAGTGAACGGCGTCAAAGGCGTAAATTTTGCGGTGTGGGCGCCAAATGCTACAAGCGTTAGCGTAATCGGCGATTTCAACAACTGGAATCAAACCGCTAACCCGATGCACAAACATATTCCGTCTGGATTTTGGGAAACGTTTATTCCTGGTATTGAGTCGATGGCGACTTATAAGTTTGCGGTTCGTAACGGCGATTCTGTTTATGAGAAGTCTGATCCGTTTGGTTTTTTTGCGGAGGCGCCGCCTTGTACAGCGTCGCGCGTCGTCGAGTTGGACACGTATCAATGGAACGACGGCGAATGGCTTGCGCAACGTAAAAATTTTGACTGGCAACACAAACCGATTTCAGTTTATGAAGTTCATCTTGGTTCTTGGCGTCGTCCTGGCGACGAGCCTTATCGTTGGTTAGGTTATAGGGAGACGGCGGACAAGTTGGTTGAGTATGTTCTTGAGATGGGTTATACGCATATAGAATTTTTGCCGGTATCCGAACATCCGCTTTCGGCAAGTTGGGGTTATCAGATAGTCGGTTATTATTCGGCGACGAGTCGTTACGGAGCGCCGGAAGATTTCATGTATCTTGTTGATTTGTGCCATCAAAAAGGAATAGGCGTAATTGTTGACTGGGTGCCGGCGCATTTTCCGCGCGACGGACACGGCTTGCAAAAATTCGACGGCACCGCTTTATACGAACATGCCGATCCGCGTCAAGGCGAACATCGCGACTGGGGAACGTTGATTTTTAATTACGGACGAAATGAAGTGCGTAATTTTCTTATTTCCAATGCGATTTTTTGGCTGGATAAATATCATATTGACGGTTTGCGCGTCGATGCGGTTGCGTCGATGTTGTATCTGGACTACAGCCGCGAATCAGGCGATTGGATACCCAATGAATTTGGAGGACGCGAAAACTTAAAAGCTATCGAATTTATAAAAACTATGAACGAACAAGTCGGGATTCAATTCCCAAACGTTCTCACCATCGCCGAAGAATCAACGGCGTGGCCAGGCGTCTCGAGACCGACTTATTGCGGCGGGTTAGGATTTTCGCTCAAGTGGAATATGGGATGGATGAATGACACTTTGCGATATATGCGGCACGATCCGGTGCATCGAAAATTCCATCACGACGAATTGACTTTTAGTTTAATTTACGCCTTCCATGAAAATTTCGTCTTGCCAATTTCACACGACGAAGTTGTTCACGGCAAAGGTTCAATTTTGGACCAGGCGCCAGGAGATTTATGGCAAAAATTCGCAAACACGCGTTTGTTGTATAGTTATATGTGGACGCATCCGGGCAAAAAATTACAATTCATGGGATGTGAATTTGGACAATGGAACGAGTGGAATTTCGACGAAAGTTTGCAATGGCATTTATTGCAATGGGAGCCGCACAAAGGTTTGCAGGCGTGTATCGCAGATTTGAATAAAATGTATAAAAACGAACCGGCGTTGTATGAATTGGATTTTGACGGCGGAGGATTCGAGTGGATTGATTGTCATAATTGGGAAGCGAGTACGTTTGTCTTCATAAGAAAAGCAAAACAATGGCCAAATTTCCTAGTCGTAATTTGCAACTTTACGCCGGTACCGAGAACAATGAAAATCGGAGTCCCAATAAATTGTTATTACGAAGAAATTTTCAGCAGCGATTCGGCATTCTATGGAGGAAGCAACACCGGAAACGGACCAGGAATACAAGCAAAAAACGAAACTTCGCACGGACGACCGGCCTCCATCGAAGTTTTCTTCCCGCCACTAGCAATATCAGTACTAAAACCAAAATTTTAAAATAATAAAATAATAAAATAATAAAATAAAAGGTAACCGTTCACGAAAAATTTAAACGACAGATTTTAGGGGATTAGGGGTAGGTGGTAGTTTTTTAATTAGGACGTAGTTATTAAGTATCACATTTATATTTTGAATCGAAAATTGAGTTTTAGCCCCATCGGGGCGACAAGCATTAGCATAGGGCAGCGCCCTATGAAAATGATTATCCGTAACGCAAGTCTTGTAAGGGCGCAAGCACGATCACGCTTGATGGAACGCTTGATGGCTATCGCCCTTACAGGTAGGGTGTTAAAAATGTGTTTTCAAACGGATTTTCTCAATTTTACAATTTATTTTGATAAGGATATTTATTATATTTCCAAAATGGTATCGATGTAATAATGTGTAACAAAGAGGTGCTTTTTACTTATTTTTGTAACTATTACAGTAGAATATTTATTAACCTAATTTTTCTTAACTTAACAACATCAGTAACAACAAAGCCCCCACCAAACAAACCTCATTACCTAATTTTTTAATGAGGTAATGAGGTTGTGGGTGTGGAGGATACATTTTCTACTGAGGTTGTTTTGTAAAGAAAAATTAGGTTAAAATGAGGTTGCAGAAAATAAAGTTAAAGTAAAAATTCAACTGAATAGTCGCCTTTTTGACGTCATTTTGTACATTGATATTTTTATAAAATTAGTATTATAAACATGTTATACCAATAACTATTACAATTAGTAAAAAAATATTTTTGATCAATTTTTAACGCCCTACCCTCTAAAATCTAGCGTTTAAATTTTCGTGAACGGTTACAAATTATCTTTATTGTTCTTCAAAAAAAAATTGCTAATACTTAATTTAACAAGGTGCGATGGTTTCATTACAGGACAGTTTAGTTTCTAGTTCGGCGCGTATTTTACCGGTTCGTGTGCGTTTAGATCTTTTTGCGCGGCGTCAGCAATATCTTGGGCGTATTTATTGGATAGTCAAGGAGCCGTTGGGGTCGCGTTATTTTCGGTTTCAGGAAGAAGAGTATGCGATAATGGGTTTGCTTGACGGGACGCGTAGTCTTGATGATATTAAGCGGGAGTTTGAGAATATGTTTCCGCCGCAGAAAATAACGTTGGAAGAGGTGCAGAATTTTTTGGGGCAATTGCATCAGAGCGGTCTTATTATTACGTCGACGCCGGAACAGGGCAAGGAATTATTGAAACGAAAAAAGAAACGCAGGAAGCAAGAATTATTTCAACGTTTTACGAATGTGCTTGCGATAAAGTTTAAAGGATTTGATCCTGATATTATTTTGGGCGTGTTGTATGGTTATGTTAAGATATTTTTTCATCCGGTTTTTATATTTTTTTCTTTATTTTTGTGTTTGTCGGCGTTATCTCTTGTCGTGATAAATTTTGACGTATTCCGTTCAAAGTTGCCTGAATTTAATGTTTTTTTTAGTCCGTTTAATATTCTTTTTCTTAGTTTGACGTTGGGTTTGACGAAGGTGTTGCATGAGTTTGGTCATGGTTTGACGGCGAAGCATTTTGGCGGCGAGTGTCATGAGATGGGGGTGATGTTTCTTGTTCTTACGCCTTGTCTTTATGTGAACGTATCCGACTCGTGGTTATTGCCGAACAAGTGGCATAGGATAGGAATTGCTATGGCGGGGATGTATATTGAGTGTGTTTTGGCGGCGGTTTGCACGTTTATTTGGTGGTTTTCAAACGAAGGTTTTTTGAATTATATTGCGTTAAATATAATGTTCGTATCATCGGTGAGTACGATTATTTTCAACATAAATCCGCTGTTGCGTTACGACGGTTATTACGTAATGTCTGATTTGCTGGAGATACCGAATTTGCGGCAGAAGTCGACGAAAATATTAACGCGAAAAAGTATGCAATTGTTTCTTGGCATGGAGCAGCCGGAAGACCCTTTTTTGCCGCAACGTAATCAGGTATTATTTGCGGCGTATTCGGTGGCGGCGTTTTGTTACAAGTGGGTTGTGTTGGCGTCGATTCTTTTTTTCTTGTACAAGATATTTGAGCCGTATGAGTTAAAAATTATTGGTCAAGTGATAGCGGTTGCGTCTCTTTTTAGTTTATTTGTTATGCCTTTTTATAAGGTAATTAAATTTTTTCGTGTTCCTGGGAGGTTATACAAGGTGAAGCGGTTACGATTTTATTTTTCGTTATTTTTGTTTTGCGGCGTTATTTTATTTTTATTATTTTTTCCGTTGCCGTATTTTGTCGTGTCGCCGGTTGTGATTGAGTTAAGGGGCAATCATGCGCAATATGTTTATGTGCCGAATGTTCCTGGAGGTTGTAGGTTGCGGGAGGTAAATGTCAGGGCGGGGCAAGTTGTAGAACGCGGCGAATTGCTTGGCGTATTGGAAAATTATGAATTATGGAATGAGATAATTACGTTAGAAGGCGAGTTAAGCGAATTACGCAGCGAGTTAGGAATGTTGCAACAAATGGGATTGCATAGCGGCGAAGCGGCGTTGAGAGTTGCGCCGTTATTAGAATCGATTGCGGCAACTGAACAAGTTCTGGCGGAACGCCGTCGTGTTTTTGATAACTTAAAATTACGCGCCGCTGTTGCGGGCGTTGTAGTCTCGCCAACTTGGAAACCGTATCAATTACCCGAAAACGACGCATTGCCGGAATGGTACGGATCGCCGCTAGAACTAATGAATATAGGCGCAACATTAGAATCGGGAGTCTTATTTTGCGTAGTCGGAAATTTAAATTATTTAGAAGCGGTAATTGTGGTAGATCAGTCAAAAATGAGTTTTCTAAAAGTAGGATCAAAAGTTGAACTAATATTGGAAAGTTTAACGGACAGAGTTTATGTAGGTGAAGTAAGCGAATTAGAAGAACAAGCCGTAAACGCCATTGAAACGCAACTATCAACAAACGCGGGAGGAGAAGTGCCAACTATGAAACAAAAAGACGGTACCGAAAAACCAACAAGCGCTTCATATCGAGTAAAAATGTTGCTGGACAATCCTGAATTACTGATAAAACCAGGCATGACAGGCATTGCAAAAATACATGTGAAACCACAAACAATAGCAATGAGAACATGGAGATTCATAAATGAAACATTCAACTTCAAATTATAGGGCGTCTCTAAAAATTCATTTGTCCAGGTAGGCGGCTTAAAAGATTAAACACTGTGCCGAAACGCCGCAGTAGAGTTTAAGACGTCAATAAATTTTATTATTTCACAATGCCTAAAATATACTCCTCTTACTTTAAAATATGTCTTGATGTGTTTTTTAATAATTTTTATCCTTTGTGTGTTGTTTTTATTTTTTTTGCAAAAAAATGAATTTTTAGAGATACCCAATATTGATACGTTTAACGTCAAGGTAGATTTTACGGATTCTATCAACGCCGCGTCGATGAAACGGTTGATAAAAAGGTTGGCGAGGAGTCCTCCGAATGTTAAAAGGATTCATGTAATTTTGGACAATGCCGGCTATTGTTGTGTAAGGAATTATTGGCGTATTGTAATGAATTGTGCAATATAAAACTTGACTTTTTACCGTATTATTCGCCTAACTTAAACTTGATTGAGCGACTTTGGAAATTTTTCAAAAAAAACGTAATCTACAATACGTATTATGAAAAATTCGCAGATTTCACGCAAGCATGTAAATATTTTTTCAAAAACATAAAAAAACACAAGGCGCCACTACGCACATTACTCGCCGAAAATTTCCATATACAAAAAAATTAAAAAAAAACGCATTTTAAAGTGAGAAAAGTATAAATGGATCCTTTTATGCCTTCAATGGATTTGCGTTTGAAATGTACGATTATTTATTTGACACTTGATTAGTGGATATGAAAACATGAGCGTTCTTATTGTAATAATTACATTGATAAGTTTTGTCGTTTTAACTTTGATTATTGGGGTTTCTCATCCCGACCAAGTTTTTGGGTTAGAAAAGACATTTATTGGAAGTTGTATCAGCGCAGGGGTATTGATTTTGGGATGGGGAATGTTCTTCATGGTCTGCCTTTTTTTATCTGAACTTCATCATAAAATAAAATATCGCAGGAAAAACATACCTACACAACAAGATACAACAACTCAATATGACCGAGACTGTCCGTGTTCAACGGTTGACCGACAAGCCGAAATCTAAGACCGGATGCGCTTGTCCAGGAACTTTGAACGAACCTAAAATTGCCGATGCAATAACGCGAATCTGGATGAATTTCGGAAAAATCGTCATTGAACATGAGACGATTTTTTGCTTGTACCTTTCAAAAAAACGACAAAATTGCCCGAAAATTATGTTTTGCGCGTATTGTGACCGTAGATTGATCATTGATACAACACGACATAAACAGTAAGATAAATTTACATGACTGACATGACATATTGTCATTTAACAACCAGACGAAACAAAAATAAACCGTTTTGGCAATTACCAAAGCGGCGTAGAAATTGTTTGCCAATTACAATTATAAGAACTTATGATACGTTGAATGCAGACGTAAAAGGCGACTTCGGTTACGGCTGGACGCTAGATATTGTTACAACGGAGATCAGTATTGTTATTGGCAACGGACAAACGGCACAAAAAGGATTCTTACAAAACGAACCAATTCAAGACGGAACGCATATCACGATAACATTACCGGACGGCACAAAAGAAGGTTTTACATTCCAGGCAAAATCGCTCAGTTCCGGTTTCGCAAAATCGCCTTACTATTATCCTAATTGGGTTCCTGACGTCGGAACGAAAAGTACGTTGTCTGTGCCGCAAACGTTATTGTACGCTTGGGGCGATGGCACGTATTATATGATGGATGATTACGGCGATGGAATGAACGATTATTCGCCCGCATCAGGTAGCGGATTTTTAACGTTGACATTACGAAACGGCGTTGATTTAGTAATTGATGCGACTACAGGTAAACTTTGCGAAGCCATTGATTTAAACGGTAACAAACTAACATTTTCAGATCACGGAATAACGCATTCAAGCGGCAAGGGAGTTGTGTTTGAACGTGATATATGAAGATCGTATTACGGCAATTACAGATCCCGATGGACGACGTGTTGAGTATATTTATGATAGTAAGGGCGGTCTTGTTGGCGTAAAAGACCAATCCGGCGCGACTGTCAGTTTTACGTATTTAACCGATCCGAAAGCGCCCGAACATTATCTCGATCAAGTAATCGACCCGCTCGGGCACACTGCCGCTTCGATTCCAAAGGCAACATGGTCTCGCTAACAAATTCAAACGGCAGAACGACATATTTTGAATACGACAATAACGGCAATTGCGTCGCAACCTACTACGTTGAAAACGACGTTTAAATACCATTAATAATACGACCAATTATGTTTTGCATCCAATAAGCACACAACGTTACGTCCAAAATTTCATCTTTTCTACAAAATAAGACAGAAACAGTCAACCTAAATCAGGAAATGACAATGAGGTTTATTTTTTATATCGTTTTTCTACTGATGCTTTTTTGGAGAATCGTTTTGTTCAGAAAAATCAGGTTAAAATTAGGTTTGTTAAAGAGCGTATTAGAATTTTAGAGAGACAACGAATGATTGATCGTTTCTTCAAAAATGAATTTTTAGAGTCGCCCATTAGTTTTTAGAATTTGTCTTAACGTTATTCTAAATTGCAGATTGTTATTTTATCCAATTTGTTTATCGTAAACGCGGTAGGTTTTTGTACGTGTTGCGCCGCCTTTTTCAAGACTTCCTCGTGAGAATGTATTTGATTCTAATACCCATGAAAATTCGGCGTCTGTGATTTTATTATCCAAAATTTTCGGCACCATCGCATTCAACAATAACATCCCCAACCCCAACATCTGATATTCCGGCAATACATTTGTACTAATTATCCTAATAGATTTTATGTCCTCCTTTTTTCTCAGCAACTTAAAAATACCAAACGGAAATAATCGCCCGTTTATAGATTTAATTCTCGGATTGAAATCCGGCAAAGCAAAAGAAGCGCCTACCATTTCACCGTCTAGTTCTACCGCCGTCGTCAACTCCGGTATCATAAGACGCTTTAGAAAAAAAGCCATCTCCTTAATTTCCGCTTCTTCCATCGGCACAAATCCCCACGTGTTCGCAAGCGATTTATTATAAATTTTTAGAAAACGCTCTACATCATGCTGGAAGTTTTTTGTGTCAACAGTTCTAATTTTCGCGCCGGTATGTTCTTTTATTCTGTCGCAAATCGGTTGTAATTTTGCGTTGACCTTCGGCAACATCGTTATCGCTCCCCAGTATGCGTACAAATCTTGCGCTTTTTTAAATCCGTTTTGCTCAATAAGATTTTCATAATATTGCGGATTGTAAGTCATCATAAAAGTTGGCATTTTATCAAATCCGTCAATAAGTAATCCAAGCGTATGATTCAACGACGGATTAACCGGACCTCTGATAATTTTACAACCGTTATCCTTCAACCATTCGCCCGCAACATCAAATAACATCTTCGCCGTATCAAAATTGTCAACACACTCAAAAAATCCAAAAAAACCTACGCCGTCGCCATAACGCTCAATATGACCGCGATTAAGAATCGCACAAATCCTGCCAACCGTCCGATTACCATCAACCGCAATAAAAGATTGACACGAATTCCTAATATAAAACGGATCGCGACGACCAAAAAATGAAAAACCAACAAGACCAGATTGCTCTATCCTAAGCTGCGGAACCCAATACGGATCCTCCTTGTAAACTTGCGCAGGAAAATCAAGAAAACGCTTTTGCTGAAACCAATTTTTTACGGCTATAACTTGAATTGACACAATTGAGATTTTAAGTTGTTCACGTTTTAAATTATTTTTACTGGAACTTTCTATACTGCTCGCACTTGACATTCGTTGGGGGATTTCTAAAAATTCATTTGTCCAGGTAGGCAGCGTTTCGCCGAAACGCCACATTACGTTTTGGGACGTCAATAATTTTATAATTTCGTAACGTTTAAAATATATCTATTTTATACGTTACGAATTATTAAAATTTAATAATTGTTTTACACGTATTGCGGCTCAAAAAATAAACACAGCGGCGAAACACCGCCCCTACTTTTTTTACAAAAAATGAATTTTTAGAGATACCAATATGTATAAAATATTTTTTGTAGTTCCAAATATACGATAAAAAAGGCGGCGCAAGACTGACAATCCGGTTTATTGACTCAGTCCTACAACCGCCTTAATTTATTGCGATCAACGATTATTTTTTCGATAATATTTAAACTGTTCGCACTTGCATTTGCGTTTACCGTCGTCTGAATACCTATCGGCAAACAGGTTTGGGTACGCTATATAATTAAAATTCAAATACGATCTGTATAATCGAATTTAACGTTGTCTGACTTGCTTGTAAGTGATTAGTGTTTTGAACAAGGCGGTACAACTTTATCACAAGGATTAGCGGCGGCGACCTTTTCACAAGGCGGAGCGGCAACCTTCTCACACGGAGCGGCGGCGACTTTTTCACAAGGCGGAGCGGCAACTTTCTCACACGGTTTTGCGGCGACTTTCTCACATGGTTTTGCAGCAACTTTCTCGCATGGTTTTGCAGCGACTTTCTCACATGGTTTTGCAGCAACTTTCTCGCATGGTTGCACTGCCTTTACTTTAACGCACGGCGGGGCAATTTTTTCACAAGGTTTTTTTGCGGCTACTTTTTCACATGGTTTCGCAGCAACTTTCTCGCAAGGTTTAACCGCTTCGCAGGGTTGAACTTCACTACACGGCGTGCAAGACTTGGCTACAGTTCCAAAAAGCCTGTCAAGCAGACTTACATGTTTGTAGCGCGCCGTCTTGCACGGGTCGCAAGGTTTAACTTCTTCACAAGGTTCAACGGCATAAGTATATGATGCAACACTGAAAGCCAATGCAGCCACTAACGCCGACAACACAAATTTACGGGACATTCTTTAACTCTCCTTTAAGTTTTTGGTTTTGTGCTTACGCACGTTGCATAAGCACAGAAGTAGTTGGACTAAGCGGGCAAAATGCTCGATTTCGTCAACCAAGATTAACATAAACTTTATGCTTACAGTTTAACACCGCTAATCAAAACGTCAAACGAAACAAGCAGGAAAATGCGTAAAAACGCACATGCAAAAACGTAACATAAGTCAAATATAGTAATCTTTGACATCGTTACTTTACATATTTATCGATTGTTCGGCTTCTAACTATTACATTTATGATCTTAGCATGTACAATTTTCCTAATTTATGCAACTTGCCACAGTATAATTTTCGTATTTTTTACTACCAAAACATGATTTAATTTTTTGACCAAAAAAATAAACGAAAATTTTTATTTTAATAATAACGAAAATTCCGTTTTTACCGAATATACTATTTTTGCGGCTAATCCGTTTTATTTTTATTATTTTGTCGAAAAATTGGTCTTGCGTTAAAAGCGGATTTTTAGGAAACTACGTTTTTTGATTATTGTTTAAGATTATGCGTGTTTGGCGTGTCAAATTTTGTGGGTTATAATGATTATGCGAGTCTGATTAGATATGAGGTCAATTATGTTTGTATTGATATTTCGGTTAAATTTGGTTGTATTGATTTGTATTTTTTTATTTGGTTGTTCGTCGGGTCGTTTGGGTGTTGGCGGTGTTGGCAATTTGAAATTAGCGTCGAATGATCTGGTTAATAATCCTATATTGATACCGATGTGCGATCACGAATTTCTTTGGGAGGTGTTGGCGGATGCGTTTAATTCTCATTTTGAGACCGAGCGTGAAATGGCGATACATCTTTACGATAATGTTCTTACGGAGGGGCGGCTTGACGGCAAACCTAAAATCGGCGCTAGTTTATTTGAGCCGTGGCATTCGGATTCAGTCGGTTGTGTTGAGCGTTTTGATTGTACGTTGCAAACAATACGCCGCCGCGCAATTTTACGCGTAATTCCGCAAGTCGGAGGTTATCAAATTGAAGTATTCGTTTACAAAGAACTTGAAGATAATCCGCGACCGCTTAATTCGCCAATCTCAACCGCAAATATAAGATTTAAAGACGACGTCGATGTTTTTGAGAGCAGGGTAGATATTGATCGTAATGTTGCTGGATGGATAATGATTGGCAGGGATGTAGCAATGGAACAACGATTACTAAGAGAAATACTATACAGAATAGAACACCCAACCGAAATAATAAGAAAATCAAAAGCGCCAATAAGAGGATAAAAAATCTTAAACTGTTTATACTTGAATTTGCGTTTACCGTCATTTGCCTAGTTTTTGGACGGCAGGCTTTGATGCTTTCATGTCGCTAAATGTCAAGTACGATTCGTATAAAATTAAATTTGAATATGACGACAAAATCAAGTAATAAAAAGGCGGCTAAAAAAGTTGTCAAGAGAGAAGTTAAAAAATCTGGTAAGAAGGTTACTACACGCAAGGGTAATATTAAGTGGCATACGGGTTTTGTTGGCGCGATGATGGCTGATTTGCGTGATGTTGGTTGCGAGGTTAAGGTAACGCAAGAGAAGCATTTTGTCATCTCGGAACATAA
>JAISLW010000212.1 GCA_031277105.1 Planctomycetaceae bacterium
CGTTAATTTTTTGTTCTCAATTTGTTTTTGCTCAATTTATTTTTGCGCAAAACGATTCTGATAAAATCAAAAATAGCGCTAGCAATTCGCATCGTGAAATTGTTTACGAGTTCTATAAACTCCAAGATTCCAAAAATACAACACGACCTGATTGGGCAACTGGAAATTATTTTAAATTTACAATTTCGCCGCAAAAATTTTCTTATCCAATTCTAAAACATCGTCTCAATGTTCCGCTTTCTTTTATCGAATATGAGAACGCTTATCCGTTTTATGTTGAGGCGATGAAGGAATTTGACAAAGTTAAAAATGAACGTTTGCGAATTTGTTGGCAATCGGAAGAATATCAAAAAACAGATAGAAACGACTATGATAAAATACAACAATTAGAATATAATTATTTTCCGATTTATATGCCTTATAGTATTGAAAAATTTACAAAGAGGGTTTCGGCGGCGAAGGAGGCGGAGATTTATGACAAATTGTCGCATGTTTACAAGTTACTTGAAAAGGGCAGTCGGAGTCGATATTACAAATGGGGCGATAGCAACGATCTAAATGGGATTTATACTGACTTATCGTGCGTTCAAGACGCTCGTTTTCTTGGGCGTTATCTTTCGAGTAAAGCCGATTGGGAAATCCGCAACGGTAGATACGACGACGCAACTAAAACGATTAGAGTTGGTTTAGCGCTCGGCGATCATATTATGAATTCGGCGCCGAGTAATTTTTTAGTGTCATTACTTGTCGGCAATGCGATAAACGGAATGATACAACGTCAAATATTACACTTAATCGCTCAACCAAACGCGCCGAATTTATATCCGGAGTTGACGCAACTTCGCCCGCATTTTCCGCTCTTAACTGACGCCATTAGTTCGGAGCAGACCGGATTTGTTTTTACGAAATCTATTAAGAGCGAGATTTGGGATAATTATGAAAATTTATCATCGGCTGAATGCAAACAAATTATCGAACAAATAACGGGCGTATGTTCTGTTCTTAATATAGACGATTTTTATTTAAACGCTGAAAATTTTCGCATACGCAAAAACGACGAAACAAGACTATTATTTCTCTTTTGCGCTTTTTCGTATCAGCCTGCCAAAGAGCGGCTTCGCGAGCGCGGAATGTCAGATGAAAAAATAAATTCATTGTCAATATATCAAGTAATAGCGCCGTATGCCATCGAAAAAATATCGCACGCTTACGGTTTAGTAAATGTTTCTGTTACGTTGAAATCGCATAACCTGCGCGACTCAAAAACGTTTATCGGCGATAATTGGATTTTGCAAGAGTTGACGATATGTTCTTCGGTTGATTATTTGTTACGGTTATTGCTTCCGGCGTCGCAGGGGGCAATGAAAAGTATAGAACGGACAGATCAGTTTTATGATTTGGTTAAGATAATCGAAGCGATTAGATATTACGCCGCCGTTCACGACGGCAAGTTGCCCGAATCGCTAGACGCAATTAAAGAAACGCCAGTCCCGAAAATATGCCTCTTATCCGGCAAACCTTACGTGTACAAAGTTGAAGGTAAAACAATAACAATCGATTACGTAAGCGGTTTTGATAGCATTAAATTAGATTCACGTCTTGAATTAGTCGTCGAATAGAATAAACGCAGGCGTTCCGCCTGCAAGCGGTTTTTTCGACCGCTAGTGATTGAGTTTTTAATCTCAACTGTTTTATTGGTTGTCGTTGTCGTTTTGTAGCCGATACGGTTGCGATCCTTTTTTAACCCTTTAACCCAAATTTAGAACCATGAAAATTAGTCGATTTTTTATTTTTGTAGCGTTAATTTTTTGCTCGCAGTTTATATTTGCTAAAGATATTTCTAGCGAGATCAAAAAGAATGCTTGTCCGTTGCATCGTGAAGTTGTTTCCGATTCCAAGTCGTCCAAATCTGTTTTGGTCGATTGGCCGGATGAGATATGGTATTATCAAAAGGTTACGATTTCGCCGCAGAAGTTTACGTCGCCGTTTTTGAAATACCGTCTCAACGTATTGCCGTCTGAGACTGAATATGACAACGCTCGCATATTTTATGTTGAGGCGGCGAAGAAATTCGACGAGATTTATAACCTGCGTTTACGCTCGTTTTGGCAATCAAAAGATTATGCCGAACTTAGCGAAAAATATGATTACGACAAAATACGCCAACTTGAATTTAAACGTTTTCCGCTTTACTCGTATTACGGTGAAAAAAACGCAACCGAACCAATTACGCCGAAAGACGAAGAAGACCTTTACAAAGACTTAAAGCCGGTCTATAAATTACTTGAAAAAGGAAGTTATAGCCGGAGTTATAATTTTAGTACGGAGAAAAATTTGTCGGTAAAAAAATTGAATATTTTATTAAACGAAGTTCAAACGGTACGCGAAATGGGACGTTATCTACATGATAAGGCTGATTGGGAAATTCGTAACGGTAAATTCGACGACGCTATCAAAACAATCAAAACCGGTTTTGCGCTCGGCAATCATGTTAAACAAACTGCGTCAAACGGCACATTTATGAACGTCTTGGTCGGAATTGCAATAAACAACGTAATGTACTCGCAACTATTCCATCTCGTATCGCAACCAGACGCGCCAAACCTTTATCCGGCGCTGACGCAAATATACGTTAATTACAAAACGGCGACGGATATGATAAACGGCGAACAAGAGTTTCTGTTCAATCAAATTGCCAAACGTAGCGTGTTAGACAATATTGATAATGCGCCCGAAGAAGTATGCAAGGATATTTTTAATCGGCTCATTAAAGTAGCCGGCGATTTTATGGACGTTTCTTATGACAAATACGACGACCGAAATGACGCTGGGCGGCAGCAGTCGTTTTTGTCGTCGTTGGCTTGTTTGGTTTCGTATTCGCCGGCGTTGAAACGGTTGCGCGATCGCGGATTATCGGAAGAAGAAATTAAGTCGCTTTCGGTTTATCAAGTTGTAACGCCGTATATTGTAGCGAGTTTATTGCAAGTTTATGATGCGATGAGCGTTGAGATGACGTTTGATCCGTGGGAGTCTTATGATGCGGTAAAATTTGACGATAGAGGGACGCCTGTGTATTCGGAGTATGTTAATCCGGTTGAGTTACTTTTATCGCAGTTAGTTATTGCGGTGCGGGCGTCAAAAATTGCGGTACGGCGTGAAGTGCAATTATTGGATAGAATCAAAATTGTAGAAGCGGTAAGATATTATGCCGCCGTTCACGACGGTAAATTACCAGAATCGCTAGACGCAATAAAAGAATTACCCGTGCCGAAAATTTGCCCAATTACAGGAAAACCGTACAATTATAAAGTAATCGACGGCAAAAGAATAATACTAGATTTCAGAATGGGATGGAGAGGTAACGAAGAACAAAATAATGAATTAAAACCAAATATGAGAATGGAAATAGTTTTAGAATAATTACGCAAAATGTTCACGAAAAGAGTAATTTGGAATGCGGAATTCGGAATGCGGAATTAAAGATTTTTATTTCAAATTTACAATAATCTTTTTAATCTGCATAATCTGCGGATCGCTTTTTAAAAGTGATCCACAGATTAAAAAAATTAGACAGTTATTTTAAAAAATAATTCCGAATTCCGAATTCCGAATTTCCCTAAATTCCGAATTAAAAATTTTTACGGCGTTTAAAAATTTTCGGCGGCTTAATTTGGTCAAACGAAATTTATAGCGCTAACATTTTAACACTTTAACCAATGTTTAAAAAATGAGACGTTTAGTAACTTTGTGTTTGTTATTTGTTTTTCCGCTTCAAAATGTTTTATTAGCGGATAAACCTTCCGAACTATCTCAATTGATAGAGGAAGAGACAATTTTTGTTGCGCAAATTGATTTTGCGAAAATAGAATTTCCAGATATTATTTTGGACGGCGTGCAGACGGAGTGGCGCAAGGATATTGAGATGAAAGTTGGGCAACTTAAGGAGATAATTTCCAAAGCCAATTTGAAGACGGCGTATTTGATAGGTAATATTCGTTTGCCTGCGGTAGTTTATTTTGCGTTTCCGAAATCGGATGGCGTTGATCTTGATGTTATTCAAGGGGCGTTAAATTCGTTTTCGGGCGAAAAGACGCGTTTTGAGGTTCGTGAAACGGGTGATTTTAAATTGCTCATTCCGGTAATATTTGCGTTGAACAATGTTCATTCTGATCGTATAGTTGCGGCGAGTATTCCGAAGAAGCCGGTAGATCGACCTGAATTTACGGAGGCGTGGAATGCAGTCGCCGATTATCCGGTCAAGGTTTTAATTGCAATTCCTGATTTTATCAAGCGTATTTTGCGAGAGACGAAACCGATAATTTTTGACGATGATAAACGGGTTGATTTTTCCGTGTTATTAGATCAATTCAGATGGCAGGCGATAGGACTTAATCCGCAAAAAATCAAATTACACGCCGTTACTGAAACGCAAGCCGAAAACAAAACGCAAGACTTCTTGACCGAAGTAAATGACTTTTTGGATGCGGGAATAGGGCAAATTGGAAAATTTTTAGATTCAGACAACATAATGGCGGAAAAATTTAAGGAGGATTATTTATCTAATAAATTTATTGAGCGGTTAGTAGAAAAACGAAAAATTATCCGTGATAAAATTGCGCCGAAGATACGTGGTAAATCGCTTGTTGTGAGTTATTCTTTGGACGATTTATCAAAATTGTTCAAGGAGTTATCGGTGAATACAATATTTGATGCGCTTTACGAGTCTTATGTGCAGGATGTAAGTAAGAACAACATGAAACAAATTTTGCTTGCGTTTCATAATTATCATGACAGTCATAACAATTTGCCTCCGGCGTTTACGGTTGATGCGAATGGGCAGCGTTTGCATAGTTGGCGCGTGTTAATTTTGCCGTATATTGAGCAGTATGAATTGTATAAATCAATCAAACTTGACGAACCTTGGGATAGTGAACACAATAAACAATTCCACGATAAAATGCCGCAAATTTACAATACGCCAATTAAAAGAACTGATCTAAAAGATAAAAATAGAAAGAATACTTCTTATTGCGTAGTGGTCGGCAAAGATACGGCGTTCAAGGAAGACGGCAAGAAAATAGATTTTGGAAACTTTAATGATGGAACGTCGAACACGATATTAGTGGTAGAGCGAAAAACGCCTGTATCGTGGATGCAACCGGAAGATATTACGCAAGAGGACGCATTTAAGGGCGTAAACAAGGGCGGTGAAAAAGGGATTCGTGCAGACGCCAATGGCGTTATGCGGGCTGGTTTTGGCGATGGTTCGGCTCGGAATTTCCTTGAAGGCAAGATCACGGAAAAGACATTGAGAGCCTATTTAACCATATCCGGCGGCGAAACCATCACGCCGTAATTATTGGTAGAAATGCAGGCGTCTCGGTTGTAAGTTGTCAACGGTCAGGATCGCGGGCGTCTCGCCTGCAATTTGTCTGAACTATGATTTGTGTGATTATTGTGATTTGTGTGATTAGTATAAAAATCACACAAATCATAAAAATTATAAAAATCAAAGTTCAGACAATATTGTCCCATTTGTCTCTAAAAGAATCTTTCTAATCTGCATAATCTATGGATTGTTTTTAAAGCGAATCACAGACCACCGGATCGCGTGCGTCTCGCCTGCACTTTGCCGATAGGCAAATAAAAAGGCGGTTGAGATGTCAACCTTTCTCATTAGCGGTTGAGTACAACCGCTTGCAGGCGAGACGCCCGCGATCCGGCGGCGAAGGCAAGTTGCTGAAAAACTAACCTAATATAAACTCGATCAACGACGGTTGAGTACAACCGCTTGCAGGCGGGACGCCCGCGATCAGGCGGCGAGTGCGATCCTTTAGCGTCTGCATTCCTTTTTTTTGCAGGCGTTTCGCCTGCGATCCGTCTATCTCTCCCACTTGTCCCTAAAAAAATCCTTCTAATCTGCGTAATCTGTGGATAAAAAATTTAATTGCGTTTCTTTTGCCGATTCCGAATTATCGCTATAACCGGAATATTTTGACTATTTTTTCAAATCTTTTTAATCGAAATGATTCTTACATCCGATATAGGTTTCTGGAATTGTTTATTTTTCATTTTAATTTTGCTTTTTTTCCTTTCTTTTCTCCCCACCTTTTCCCTCCTTACAAATTGTAAACTATTACACACAAGGAAATTTTACTATGAAATTTTCAGGAATTTTTGCTAGTATTTTAGATTTAGATTTAGATTGTTTACGTGTTAAATTTCGATTGTCGCCCATCGCTTATTTATTTGGCTTCAATTTTTCACGTTTTTTTATAACGGCAATTGGATGCTACGTAATTTTATGCGCGCCGCTTTTTGGGCAAAATAATCAATTCAACAACAACAACCCAAATTTAACTCGCCAAAATTTCAATAGCCCAAACATAATTCCACAAAATAACTCAAATTATGCCGGATCGCAATATACAGTTTTACCAACTCCACAAATCCCACAACCAAAACTTAACCCCCAAACCAATCACCAAAACAACCCCCAACTAGCGCCCTCCGTATATCAACCCACATATCAATCAAACACCCCCAATTCGACAAATAATAATATTGTCCAAGCAACTCATTTGTCGCCCCAAACTCCCATCCAACCCGCTCAATTTCCACAATCTCACAACATCTCCCCCACTACAATTCCCGCCATTACAATTCCCTCTGTTACAATTTCGCCGGTTGCAATTTCACCTTCCGCCATCTCACCCGATGCCGCCACTACCGCCGCTACCGCCGCTACCTTGTACTCGCCTTTCGGCGATTCACAACCCAATCATACCATTACCGCAAAAACATTACCGCCGCCACAACATTTGCAATACCCAACACAAAATTCAACACAAGATTCGACACAAACTTCAACACAAAACCTAACGCCCAATACAACTCCACAACACTCGCCGCAGAATCCAATAAGTCCAGCCGTCGCTATAAATCCTGTTACAACCATAAATCATGCCGCATCTGCGCCACTTGCAAACTATACGCAAAATCCATACGTACAAAATCAAAACGCACAAAATTATCCGCCCCAATTGCCATTCCCTAACTTAAACGCTCCTAACTTAAACGTTAATAATTCAAACGCTCATAATCCAAACGCTCCCAACTCAAACGCAATCGCAACCGTCGGCTTCGTTACGCCAACAAACGCAAATAACATTGACCCAACCGAACCAACAAACACAACAACACAAAACATAATTTCTATCGCAAATAATCAGCAGATTAAAGATAATCAAATTGCGAATAATCCTGTTGCGAATAATCAGATTACAAATAATCCTGTTATAAATAATCCGGTTGCAAACAATGTCAATTTTAATAATTCCAATTCAAACATTATCGTTACGAATAATCCTGTTGCGAAAACGTACAAGTTGCAGCATTTGACCGGATCGGCATTTGAAACCAAGTTGATCAAAAAACTAGGTCAACGTTTCGTTCCTGTTCGTAGTATTGAGAGTTCTCACGATGTTGTGAAGTACAAATTACCTGTTAAAGACGGTTCTAATGTTGATTTTACTATTGAGCGGTCAAATGGAATTGTTACGGTTACGGGTTCGAGTACGCCGGTTGAGAGTTGCGTCAAGATTGCCCGATTGTTAGATTTGCCCGAATCGAAAGACGGCAATGTTACTGAATTTATGGTATTGCAAAACAAGGATTCCGCAGTATTGCGGCAAGCGACTGGATTTATAAATCAGTCTGGTCAAACCGCAATAAAATTAGTCCAAAATCAACCGGACGCTTCAACGCCGCCTCCGGCAAATACGACGGCAAATACGACGGTAAATACGACTCCGGCAAATCCCGCTCCGGCAAATCTTAAACCCGAAACCAGATTTAACCCGATTGCGCCAATCATAAACGACAATAATGAAAATAAAAAGAATCCAAACGACAACGAAACAACCAACACGCCAAACGATTCTACAAATATTAAAAACGACACTATTTTAGGTACCGTTCAAATAAACATTATCGACGGTCTTGACACTTACGTAATATCAGGACAACCTAACGACGTCGCCGTCGTACAAAGAATAATTGCGCAAATTGACAAAATCAGTCTTGAATACGAACCCGAAATTGAACTCGTTGCAGTTAAACAAGCCGACTCCTTACGCGTCAGCGCTATCGTACAACAACTCTACACGCAAATTTACGCATCGCGGCGCGGAACTATTATCATGTTGCCGCTGGTCAAGCCGAATACTATTTTGATGATCGGCAAAAAAGAAAATTTAATTACCGCAAAAGAACTCGTAAACAAACTCGATTTACAAGTCGACCCGAAATCGCAATTCAAAATATTCAGACTAAAAAACGCACAAGCGGAAACCTTGTACTTGCAAATCTCAACATTCTACAACGCCCGCACAAGCTCCGGTTACCTCGAACAACAAGTAAATATTATCCCCGACTCTAGAACAAACGCACTTATCGTACAAGCCAATCCGCGCGATATTCAAGAAGTAGAATCGTTAATTAAACAACTTGACGTCAAAGGCGGCGAAACAAAAAATATCGTAAAAACTTTCCAACTAAAAAACGCCGTCGCAAACGAATTAGTTACAACTTTACAAATGACAATATCTGGAAGTTCTGCCGCTGCCGGATACGCCGCCGCTGCCGCAACACAAACGCGTAATCCGCTAGTTACAGGACTAGACAAAAACGGCAAACCGATACAGCCGACAAGTATCCTTTACGACGTCAACATCAGCGCCGACAGCCGAAGTAATCTAATTATCGTATCGGCGCCGCCGGACACAATGGTACTAATCGAAATGCTAATTAACCAACTAGACCAACAACCGTCCGCAAAATCAAAAATCAAAATATTCACCCTAGTCAACGCCGACGCTTACGCGATTGCAGCAACATTGACAAATTTATTTTCAAGTACCGCAACATCAGGATACGGAACAACCGGATCAACAAACGCAAACATGATGACAACAAAACGACCCGGCATCGAACAAGACGAAAGCACACTCGTATCAGTACGCTTTGTATCAGAAATCAGAACGAACAGTATTATCGCTATCGGTTCGGACGGCGATTTGTTGACCGCCGAAGCAATCTTGGCAAAACTAGACGAAGAGAATATGAATAACCGAAAAATTATGACTATCAAATTACTCAATACGCCCGCTTCCGAAATTGCGCCTATCATACAACAATACGTAACAAACGAGCGATCTCTCGAAACGCAAAACATCACTTACTACATGCCGCAAAGCCCAAAAGAACAATACCAAAAAGAAGTAACCGTAGTTGCAGAACCAATCAGTAATACGCTCATCATTAGTTGCACGCCGCGATTTTACGAACAAATACGCGCCATCGTACAAAAAATAGACGAGCGACCGCGACTAGTCGCAGTTCAAGGACTAATAGCAGAAGTAAAAATAAACAACGGAAATGAACGAGGGTTTGAAATCGGATTACAAGACTCAATTCTATTTGAAAGATCAATAGGCGGATTGCCAGGTTTCGGATTCGGCACCAACGCGGCATTACCAACAGGAAACGTTAGAGCCGGAACAGTCGCATCGCAAGGTATCTCACATCTTGGAGTCGACCGTTCAGGCATCGGCGGATTTACTTTTTCTGCGTCAAGTGAATCCGTCAGTATCCTCATGCGGGCGCTAGAAGAAAAAGACAAATTACGCGTACTAAGTAAACCGCAATTGATAACTACGCACAACATGAGAGCAACAGTAATCAGCGGTCAACGCGTACCTTTTGTCGGTAATACAACAATGAGTAATTATGGCGATCCTATTTACACAACAGAATGGCAAGACGTTGGTACTACGCTTGACATTACGCCGCGAATAACCGCAGACGATCAAATTGTAATGGCGTTATATGTTGATCGTAGCAGCATGGGAGCAGAAGCAGACGGAATCACTACGTCATACTCCAGCGGAAATGCAATTAAAACGCCAAAAATAAATCAAGTAAGAGCACAAACCACGATCAGCGCAATGGACGGACAAACTATCATCATCGGCGGACTTATAACAGAACAAAAAGAATCAGTAAATCGAAGCGTTCCCGTACTAAATAAAATCCCCGTCGTTAAACATTTCTTTGAATATGAATCGCAAAAAACAACACGTTCCGAATTGCTAATTATCCTTACGCCGACGATTATTCGCAGCGACGCAGATATGGAAAAATTAAAACAACAAGAATATGCAAGAATGCACTGGTGCTTAAACGACGTTATAAAATTAACAGGAAGATCAGAAATGAGAACTCGAACCGACGACTGGCTATCAACCGAAACGCCAAAAATTAAAGGAACGCACACAAAATTAAACGAATCACAATTGCCGCCAGAAGAAAATATCAAAAACATGATCCCAATTAAAGTAAAAGAAGAGTAAATTTACAAAAAAATAAAAAGAGAAAAATTAGAGAATAAATTTTTAATTCGGTATTTGGTATTCGGAATTAGTGAGAATAGATTTTTTGTAACGAAAATTGTCCCACGCGTCCCGCGAAAAAATTACCTGAACGTAATTTGCCAAACAAATTTCCGTGAATTGTTAAAAATAATTTTGCCTTAAATTGCAAGTTGAAAGGAGTAATAATATGATTTCAAAAGTAGTGTTTCGTTTTATTGGTTTATTTTGCGTATGTTTTATTATTTCGGCGTTAGGTTGTGCTGGAGTTGATGCTTTTCGGAAGCCGGATTTGAAGGCGTTATTGCCGCCGGGTCCTGTTGACAAGGCGATAGCGTTATGGGGACCGGCGGTACAAACAGGCGATCAACCGCAACGCGGATTCGGGGGAAGAGTGTACTTCTACGATAGCGAAGCCAGAACTCCGATTAAAGTCGACGGTATGATTGCGGTGTACGCATTTGACGAAACAGACCGAAACCCAAATGATAACGAACCAACTAGAATTTATACATTTGCCAAAGACGACGTAAAAAAAAGTTATGCGAAAGCAAAGTGGGGACATTCATATAATCTATGGGTGCCGTGGGACACGGAAGGTCCCGAAGGCGAATCGAAAAAAATATCTTTCATCGTAAGATATATTCCTGACAAAGGCAACTCAATCATAAGCCAACAAGCCACTGCGTACTTGTCAGGAAAAGAAACAAAAAACGAAATGATCGCAAAAAATAATCAACAAAATAATCAACAAAATAATTCAACCGTCATTCAACAAACTACATTCAACGCAACAGAAAAATTCACCGACGCAATGAGACAACCGCAACAAGAAATATTGACAAAAGAACCCGAAAAATTACCCGCCGCTACAATAAACCAAACCGAACACATCATCGAAAAAAATATAAATAGACCGCAAAAAATGAAAACCATCACAATTAGAGGTTAGAGGATAGTTAATAGGGGTTAGGGGTTAGTTTTTAAGTAACATTAGGGACAAGAGAGACAAGATGGACAATTTTTGTTACAAAAAAAACTATCACCTATCCCCTATTCCTCTATTCTTTTTATTTGATTTTCAGATTATTTTTTACGTCGTCGATTCCGGGTTCTAGTAGTAGTAATTGTTTAATTATTTTGCTTGTTCGTTCTGATGGGGCGTTTCCGGTTAGTTCTGCGACAATGCCGGAGGGCGTATTTTCTAGGGTGATGTTGAAGTTTTCGGCGTTTAATTTTAGGTTTGTCAGGCGTAGGATTTTTGTTTTTAATTCTGTTTGTCTTTTTGCTGGATTGGTTCTTAATTTATTTGTTGTCGATTCTGAATTTTCAGCCGGTTCAAAAATTGCAGTTGCGGCGATTTCTCTTCCTGCGTTTGTTATTCGGGTTGTGTTTTGTGAAGTTGAGCGGTTCATGCCGGTTGATCTGCGGGTTGAATTTGTTCGCGAGGTTGAGCGGGCGTTTGATGTTGTTCTTGTGCTTGAAGACGATGCTCTGCTATCATCGAATGCGTCGTCTATGCCGATAAATTTTGCAGACGGGTCAACGCCGATAAATTCGGAACGTTCGGTTTCTAAACCTTGAAATCCTATATCAGCGACGCTTTCGCCGAAATCGAAATCAGAAACTAATTCGCCGGTAGAACCAGACGAACTACCGCTTGAACTGGAACTGCCGCCTGTATAACCGCCGCCGCTACTGCCGCCGCTATTGCCTCCGCCTGTATAACCGCCGCCGCTTGAACTACCGCCGCCTGTACCGCCGCCGGCGCGTTGGGCAAAAACAGGATTAGCAAAAAATATCACAACCACGCAAATAAAAATTATTCGTAAAAATGTAACTAACATTCTAAACTCTCCTTTCATTTTAATTTCATTTATAATTATCCCGTTAAATTTTGGTAACCGGTCACGAAAATTGTCGCGGGGTTATTGGATAATTTATTGTAACAAAATATTATAACAAAAATTGTCCGTTATGTCATTTGAATATTACTTAAAAAAACTATCCCTTAAATAAAATTGTCGGAGTAAAATTGAGCGGTCATTATGATAATCCTAAAAATACTGTTTGTATAGGTTATTGGGTTTAGAAGTATTATTTTTTATGTATAATTTACGTTGTGTTTTTTGGTTAATATGAGTTTACTGGTTAGGTTAATTGGGATAAATTTAACGATAATTTGTCGTTTATTGGTGAAAGTTAGTTTAGCAAATTGCCGTAAATGTAATTATGGCAATTTATAATAACCAGTTTTGTATTAAAGCGCCGAGAACATAGAGTTCACAGAGAAGAAAATTTTTTTAATTATTTTATATCCAATGTCAATTATAATATTAAATAATGTTTCGATTCCAATTAAAAATTTCCTCTGTGTTATTAGTGGTTATTAAAAATAAATTTGTAGTTTTTAAACTGTTCGCACTTGAGTTTTCGTTTACCTTCGCCTGCCTAGCTTTCGGACGGCAGGCTTTGACGCTTTTAAATCGCTGAAATTCAAGTACGATCTGTATAGAAGTTACTTTTGCGTCATAAATTTTACAGATGGCAACATATTTTTTGTGATAATAAATAGGTAAATTGATGTTTGATGGATTTTTATTAGTTTCTTATGGGGCTCCTTATTGTGAGTCTGATGTTGTTCCTTTTTTGGATTGTTTATTTTCGGGCAAGGGCGTATCGGCGGAGTCCAAGTCTAGGGCGGCGTTGAAGTATTATGAGTTTGCGCGTCGTAATGGCGGTAGATTTAGTCCGTTGAATGATCAGTGTAAGGAGTTATTGCGTGGGATTTCGGCTAATTTTAGCGATTCGGGATTAGGGGTTCGTGTTTATCATGGTAATCTTTATTGGCGTCCTTTTCTTAGTGATGTTATTTTGCGGATGTTTTCGGACGGCGTTAAGCGGGCGAAGTGTTTTATAACGTCTGCGTTTGATTCTACTGCGGGTAATCGGCGTTATACGTATGCGATTGAGTCTATTTGTGGGAAGTTGGGCAATATGTCGCCGTTTATTGAGCGTTTACCGTTGCCGTTTAATCATCCGTTATTTATTGAGGCGCAAGTTGGCAGGTTGTGTGAAGCGGTTAAACGGCAAAAAAATATTACGCAAAATCGGACTGAAACGTTGATTTTTTTCACCGCTCATAGTATTCCGCAAAGTGATCCTTTTGCGGGTAATTATGTCGAGCAATTGAATTTTGTTTGTAAGTCTGTTGTTGAGAGATTTTGTTTGGACAATCCTGATTGCGGCGTCATCGAGTGGGAGTTGTTGTATCAAAGTCGTCCTATTAGCGGGAACGCAAAAGGCAAAGAACCGCAATGGTTATCGCCGTCGGTAGGGGACAGATTTACAATGCTTGTAGATCAATCAAACGGTGGAATAAATGTAAAGAAAGATATTATTATTGTGCCGATTGGTTTTTTTTGTGAGAGTATGGAAACGGTCAATGATTTAGATTTTGAGTTAGGCGATATTTGTAAAGACACGTCGATAAAATTTACCAGAGCATTAACAATCGGAACAACGCCAAAAATCTACAAAATGATTACTCAAATGACAAAAAACTAAAGTAACCGTTCTCGGAAATTTAAGCGCTAGATTTTATGGGTTAGGTGATGTGAGTGTTTTTTTTAGAAAACTAGATAACGGTTTTTTGTTACAAAAAATTGTCAGAAAGATCGCAGGCGAAACGCCTGCAAAAAAAAGGAATGCAGACGCTAAAGGATCGCCTTCGCCGCCGGATCGCGGGCGTCTCGCCTGCAAGCGGTTGTACGCAACCGCTAATGAGAGAGGTTGACATCTCAACAGCCTTTTTGTTTGCCTTGCGGCAAAGTGCAGGCGGGACGCCCGCGATCCGTTGGTCTCGCCTGTATTTCAGGATCGCAGGCGACATGCCCGCAAAAAAAAGGAATGCAGACGCTAAAGGATCGCCTTCGCCGCCGGATCGCGGGCGTCCCGCCTGCATGCGGTTGTACTCAACCGCGTTGAGCGAGGTTGACATCTCAACCGCCTTTTTATTTGCCTATCGGCAAAGTGCAGGCGAGACGCCCGCGATCCGTTGGTCCCGCCTGCAAGCGGTTGTACGCAACCGCTAATTAGAGAGGTTGACATCTCAACAGCCTTTTTGTTTGCCTTGCGGCAAAGTGCAGGCGCGACGCCCGCGATCCGTTGGTCTCGCCTGCTATTTCAGGGTCGCAGGCGCCATGCCTGCAAAAAAAAGGAATGCAGCCGCTAAAGGATCGCACTCGCCGCAGGATCGCGGGCGTCTCGCCTGCAAGCGGTTGTACTCAACCGCCGTTGAGCGAGGTTGACATCTCAACAGCCTTTTTATTTGCCTTGCGGCAAAGTGCAGGCGAGACGCCCGCGATCCGTTGGTCTGTGATTCGCTTTAAAAACAATCCGCCAGGAAGAGGAAATATATCCTTGTCATGTAATTCCGAATAATACGCAAGATATAATTTTGTATAATTTATCGACAAATCATAAGGATAATGATAATTAGAACCATAACCACGTAAC
>JAISLW010000306.1 GCA_031277105.1 Planctomycetaceae bacterium
ATAAATATATTTTAGGCTTTATGAATTATTAAAATTTATTGGTATCATAAACTCCATTGCGATGTTTCGGCGAAACATCGCCTACCTTTTTACAAAAAAATGAATTTTTAGAGATACCCTATTGTCTGAACAAATGAATTTTTAGAGATACCCAAGATTATTTAAAAAAATTCTGAAATTAGATTGACGTTTTGTAATGGAGGTTGTCTTGTTGTTAGAAATAGGGTAAAAATAAAGAGTATTTGAAACTGTTCGTACTTACATTTGCGTTTACCTTTGTCTGACTAGATAACAAACTAAACAACGGGCGGCAGGCTTTGACGTTTTTAAATTTTGATGAATTTCAAGTACGAGCAGTATAAAATGAATTTTTTGCGAATCCTTAATTTATACTATTCGCACTTTAAATTGCGGTTTTTAAAAAATACGCGCAATTATTGAGTAGCGAATTTTTTGATCAATAAATTACGTTGAATTTCGCCCCTTTTTGGGCTGTTACGCATTGTCAATAAATGGACGAAAAAAATTTATTGACAATTATCGTTACAAAAAATAAAATTAAAAAAACGTATTTTAAAGTGTGAATATTATATCTTTTAACCTCTAACTTCTACATTACGGAATATGAAGATAATAAATGTAACGAAAATTATTTTTGGTTTATTTGGTTTATTTGTTTTATTTGCGTTATTGTTTTTTTCGTTTGGTCGAGTTGCGGCGGCTGACAATGTTTTGCCGGTTGCGTCGTCGAAAGCAGGCGGGCAACACGGTATTATTCTAAATATCACGCTTCCTGTTAGCGGCAAATCCTCTCACGCAATTTTGAGAGCGTTAGAACGCGCGAGCGCCGATATGCGTAAGACAAAATCAGATTTATCTGGTAAACATAATCCAGAAATCAACAACGCCAATTCCAACGAAATCAAAATTTCCAATAACGCCAATGAAATTAAAAATATTAAAGACAACAAAAACAACAACGGCGACAAAAACAGCAACAGCGGCAAAAATAATAATGACAATAGCGGCGTTACGGGTTTAGTTGTCGGCGGCGACGAGTTGCGTCCGGCGATAATATTGCAATTTAATGTTGAACCGGATCAGGACGTTTTTGGTCGCGGCAGTTCTTTTGGCGGTTGTTATGAGATAGCGAAGTTGTTAGTTAGCGAGCAATTTAACGGTATTCGGACGGCGGCATATTTTCCGCAATCTGTCAAAGGTCATGCGATGTTAATTGCTTTAGCGTGCGACGAGCGTATAGTTGCGGAGGGAGTTGAGATTGGCGAGGCGGCGGGCGGCGAAACGAATATTACGAAAACCGAGCGTGAAGCGTATCTTGAAATATCGCGTAAAAAACTTTCGGCGCCGAAGGCTGTTGTTGACAAGATGCTTGACGTTTCGGCGGTTTTGATGCGCGTTGAAACGGAGCGGGGCGTGCGATTGATTTCGGCGGCGGAGGCGGAAGAGTTAAGCAAGACGGAATCGTTTATTGACAAACCTGCGGTAATTATTGCGGCGGGCGAGCCTGGAATTTTTACCGCCGATATGGCGCGGAAGATGAATCTTGTTAGTCGAATTGCGAATGACAAAGTTGAGTTAGTTCGTGGTTTGGGTTTTCGTCCTGATGATGTTAGGGCGATTCCGGTTCCGGGCGAGCTTGGTCATGCGATAAGGGTTGATATTAGCGGACCTGTTAATCACGACAAAATAGGCGCGACAATACGCTCAATTCAAGCCGCCGTAAATCCAAAAAGTGTTGCGCCGAATCATCGCGTTTACGGCATGGAGAAGATAGGATTTATTTGTTTGAGTATTGACTCGCCTGGCGGCGATTTGGCGGCGAGTATAAATTTGGCGACGTTTCTGGTTGACACGGAGGAGTTGCGCGACGTTTGGAAGGTTGCGTATATTCCTTATCAGGCGCGTGCGGATGCGGCGCTTATTGCGCTAGCGTGCGATGAAATCGTGTTAGGTCAAGACGCCGTGCTTGGAGGCGACGGGAGTAAGGAATTTTCAAAAACCGAAGTAGAGGATGCGAAGGTAACTATACGTGAGATATTTTCAAAATCGGTTTTGCGGTCGTGGTCGATTCCGGTAGGTTTTATTGATCGTGATATTGAGATATTCAAGACGACGCGGACGCGGCGACCGGCAATAACGGATTATTTTTGCGAAGATGAATATAAGGAGTTAGCGGATGTTGCGGACTGGGCGAAGGGCGAGCGGATAAAGAAGGCGGGCGAATTATTGACGGTTGTAGGCGGCGTAGGCGAGCAGTATGTTGTAGACCGTCATGCGAAAGATTTTGCGGAATTTAGGTTAATTTATGGTCTTGACGACGAGCCGCTTTTGGTTGAGCCTGGCTGGGCGGACAAGTTGGTTGCAATTTTATCGTCGCCAGGAATGTCGGCGTTTATTTTGTTTGTGGTATTTATTGCGTTGGCGTATGATGGAACGGGGTTAGGCGTGGGCGCTTTTGTTGCGATTGTCGGTTTATGTTTATTTTTCTGGTTAAATTTCTTGGGCGGCACGGCGGGATGGTTGGAGGTGATTCTTTTTGTGGCGGGTTTATTGTGTGTTTTGGTTGAGATTTTTTTGTTGCCTGGGCTAGGCGTTTTTGGAATAGGCGGCGCGATTGCGATAATATTGTCGTTAGTTTTTGCAACGCAGACTTTTTATATTCCGCGAAACTCTTATCAATTTGCACAAGCCAGAAATTCAGCGCTAATGTTATGTATTTCTGGCGCCGGAATGATAATGGTAGGAGTAATGATTTCGAGGACGCTTAATAAGTTAAACAAACCGAAAGACGCAAAATTAATAAACGAGAGGGAAAAGTTAGCGAGTTATGATTATTTGGCGGGAATGGAGGGAAAAACTATTACGCCGCTAGTGCCGGCAGGAAAAGCTATTATTGACAACAAACCAATTAGCGTCGTATCGGACGGAGAACTAATCGAAAAAGGCGAAAAAATAAAAGTTATAGAAGTCATAGGATACCGCGTAGTCGTAAGCAAAGCGTAAGGAATATTTTTTAAAACCGTTCACGAAAATTGCAAACGATAGATTTTAGGTTTTAGGGTTATACTACTTGTACTTTAAATTGCGGTTTTAAAAAATACGCACAAGTATTGAGTAGCGAATTTTTTGATCAATAGATTACATTGAATTTCGCCCCTGTTCCTTCTCAATTTTTTGTTACAAAAAAATTGTCTCACTTGTCCTCAAAAATTGCCAAAACGTAATTTAACAAATAAATTTCCGTGACCGGTTACTACATTTTAATAATATGAAATCATACATTATTTATTTGTTGTTTATTTTGTTTTTTATTGGGCGTTACATTTCGTTAGTTGCGTTTGCTGGAGAAGTAGTCCCGCTCAATCTGGATGATGATATTTATTCTAAATTATCGACTGATGAAAAAACTATAATTGCGGAATATCATAAAGCATATTTTCCGCTAAAAAATTATTACATGAATTTGTTTATATCCGCACAATGTAAATCATACGTTATGACAAATTCAGAAGGTTTGCCATTGCCCGCCGGTACGCCGCCAATCCTTTCACGTATAGAAGACTTTGAATTTAGGTCTAATACAAATGATAAAAATATATTTTTGAGAATGGATACGACAATTTATTTTTTTCAAGCAGATAATAAAACAATAAAGAAAGGTAACGCTGAAAATTTCGTTTCTAAACATATTGGTATTCTTACGCCTGAAAAGGGTTATTTGATTCAAAAGAATAAGAATGACGCGCGTTATTTTTCATTAGTTGCCGCTAGAGAGTTAAATAATGTTTTAATCAAAGCTAATATTTTTGAAAACGCCGTTTATGCTTCTATGGGGACGCCGCTTGAACATTATATTTTCAAACGTTTTCCAAACCCCAATCTCTCGCAATACTATATTGCCTCCGTAACGCAAACAAAAGAAAACAATCATCCTATAGTAGAAATAACAATATATCTTCATAGAAAAGAATCCTCGCAAAAATCAGTTCTAAAAATTAAATTATTTCGCCAATCATGGATGGTTAAAGAAATTTTTTTTCGTGATTTAACGCCAAACGCTTGGTGGATGAAAGAATCTTGCGAATACAATTACAATGACGCCAACGATCAATATCCCAAACTTAAATATGTTCAAGTTGAAAGAGGAATATTTGAGCAAGAAAAACAACGTACAAAACAAAAAGAAGAATATTTTATTACAAATATTATTCCTGGCGCGGTAGCGTTATCCGAGTTTGATGTCAATCAATTTTTGCCGCCGGAAGCAAAAATTGGAATTAAAAAAACTGCATTCCCGTATTTTCGTCTTATTTGTGTTCTATTAGGTCTGTTGTCTTTAGCAATTGGCATTTTTCTTAAAAAGAGAGTGTTGCGAAATAATAAATAACGGAGGGCGGCAAAAATTGGATAGAAAGCGAGGGGAATGAGGTATATATTTTTTGTTACGATAAATAATTGTTCTCAATTGTTTTCTCCTCCACATAGACGATTGCGTTCCTTCTGTAACATAATTTCCGAATTAAAAAAACTAATCATTACCCCTTATCCCTAACTTCTAAAATTTATCGTTTAAATTTTTATGAACGGTTACAAAAAAATTTGACTATGAATTTGTAAGTATTTTTTGCTATATTTCCTATTTGCAAACCTATAATCAATCCGGCAAAATTTTGTATTAAATCTGCCCAATCAAATACGCGCGGCGGGAAAAATATTTGTCCAAATTCAGTAAACATCGCATAACAAAGCAATATTAAACACAAAAACTCAAAACTAAACCGCCTACGATCTAACTCAAATAAAATACCAAGAACCATAAACGAAATCAAATGCGAATAACCGCCAACCTCCTCCGAAGGCTCCCAACCAAACACAAGCTCGCGCGGATCAGGAAACCAAAGAAGCATCGTCAAAAAAATCATATAACAAAACGTAAAATAATGAAATAACCTAATCATAATAATTTGTTCAAAAAAATTGCGAAGGAACGCAGACGTCTCGCCTGCGAATCTGAAGGAACCCAGGCGTTTCGCCTGCGTTCCTTAAAATTTCGTGAGCGGTTACGTTTTTTCTTGATTATTTATTATCTAATTATGTTTCGTTTATTGCGGTGATACTTGTTATTTCGACAATTGAATTACCGACGTGTAATTTTGCGATGCCGCCGCCTTCAATAGTAATTTTATCGACTTTACCCGTTATGTTTTCTCCAAGCGTATTGACTCCCGTAACCGTTTTTCCGATTAAACTTGACGCGGTTGATAACGCTTCGCCTTGCATGAGCGATTCTATTCCTGCCGATAATTTATCATTCGACGTGATTTGTCGCATTTGGCTAATTTGCGATAACATTTCGGTGTTGCTCATTGGTTCCATCGGGTCTTGATGTTGCAATTCGGCGACCATCATTTTTATAAAATCCGTACTCGTCAAGTCATTCATTCGGTCTGAACTTGCCGTAGTCGATGAATTTGTTCCGCTTGTTTGCGAACTATTCAAAATAGCGCTGTCCATGCTTGACATATAAATTTACCTCCAATTTAAATTTGATTCCAAAAATAATGATTACTGAATAGTACAAATCGCCAATACGTAATTTGCTAAAAAAATTTCCGTGAACGGTTACAGAACGACAAAATTAACGTCCGGTCATAATTTTCAAAGTCTTGGCAAACCCGATAATGGATCGGGACCATAAGAATTAACCTCAAGAAACAAAAGAACCGACGCAATAATAATCGCAGCCAACGCCAAACCTAACAACAAAGTAAAAAAATCCGGCGGTAAGTCCGGCGCCCGCTTCGCCAAATCTATCTGTTCCGGCGGCAAATTACTTGACGCAATATTTCCAATATCCGTTCCAATATTTGCCGTATTGTTAATATTTATATCATTGCCCGCCTCTGTTATTATGCTGTCAGTTAAGTTTTCCAATGTAGCGCTACTAGATGAGATTTCCTGCAAAGGATCAGAATCTAACTGGTTTGATTCTAAATTAAATTCAAAATTATTTTCGCCGCTTGTATCGCCGCCGGTATCTTCCAACGGCACGCTATCCGGCGCACTATCCAACGAAAGGTCTTGCAAAAAATCAGCTTCAAGTTCAGGGTTTGATTCAGAACTAAGATCAAAACTGATTTCATCGTCGTTATTTTTTTCAAAACTTATTGCCATTCTGATAATAATCTTTTTAACTAAATTTTTATAACCATTAAGGACAGGCGGGACAATTTTTTTAGCAAAATTTTTTGTAACGAAAATTATTTTGCGGTGAATTCGTTTATGCTTATTACTTCGACGCGGTCTCCTACTTGTACGGTTGCTCGTCTAAATTCTGGTAGTATGATTGCGGCGGCTCGGTCTGGTTGCAGGCTATCGATAGAGATTTTGCCGACTAACATTGAACGTCCGCTTAACGTTCTTACGACGTCGAGTTGATGCCCTTTTTGCAGACCTGAATCGGAGCCGATAGAAATCTCTACCCATCCTTTAGGTCTCACTTGAGTAATTAACCCGCGTACTCCTTGCGGAGGAACGCCTGAATATAATTCCGGTTGCGGCAATAATTTATGTTTTCGTAAAACTTCTATCGCATTTCTATAATCTTTTTCCAATTGGATTCCTATCGCCTTGAACGCCGCTAAATCCATTGCTAAACTATGCGCTTCGTCTATCTTTGCAACAAGCGTCGAATACAAATCAGCCCATTTCTTTTGCGCTTCGCGAAAATCCTTGCGATAACCTTCTAACTCTTGCCGCAACTTCTCCATATTTTGTCCAGAGAGAACAACGGCGTCGATATTTTTTTGTCTTTCGTTGCCTAATTTATCGTTGACTGCAATTAGTTCATTGTTTGTCGCCGTCAAGTTATCAACTTGCGTTTGTAAGGTTGCTATTACGTTTGCTCGCCGTGTAATTTCTGCGTAAAGTTTTTTCTCCGTATCATCGCGATGCTTGACAACTTGATCTATCTTCGTTATCAAATCGGCGTTTTCTTTTTGCAACGCCTCCGCTTTGAGTTTCCAATTCGTATGCGTTGCGTAAATCGTAATTGCAAAAACCATGATCATAATACACATCGCAAAAATCAAAATGACGAACATCTTACCAATAAGATTCATAACTCACCTTTACAATAAAACAAATTTAATTTTTGATTTTTTAATTTGACTTTTTAAACTGTTCTTACTTTAATTTTCGTTTACCTTCGACAATCTTTGACGCTTTTATGCCAATAAATTTCAAGTACGAACCGTAATAAACTATTCTCCAATAATTCATGCCGCTTGCCGCTAACAGTCTAAAAAACCGTTTGCAATTGCGACTGTCGCGATCCGTCAAGCGTCTTTTATACAAACTTGTACAAATAGAGACGCTTGTCGTGTCTTATCGGCAAATTAGACTTCGTTTAATAACCCGTCCCACAATTTTCATTACATTTTATGCTAATAAAATTTTTAATATTATCAATATTATCGTTATTATCTGCCTATTTTAAACTTGTTTGGCAAATCACGTATTTGGGTATCTCTAAAAATTCATTTTTTGTAAAAATGTAGGCGGTGTTTCGCCGCTGTGTTTATTTTTTGGGCCGCAATACGTGTAAAACAATTATTAAATTTTAATACTTCGTAACATATAAAATAGATTTATTTTAGGTGTTATGAAATATTAACATTTATTAGCGACATAAACTCTACTGCGGCGTTTCGGCGAAACGCCGCCTACCTGGACAAATGAATTTTTAGAGACGCCCATTTGTGTTTTTTGAGGGACAAATGGGACATGAGGGCATGTAGGACAAATATTTATTGTTACAATAAATATTTGTCCTACACCCTACACCCTACACCCTACACCCTACACCCTACACCCTACACCCTATCCCCTAAAACTTGTCGCTTAAATTTTTATAAACGGGATTATATTTTTTTTAATTCTTTTATGAAATCTGGCGTTGTTCCGCAACAGCCGCCGATGAAGTTTGCACCGGCTTCGATTAATAGTTTTGCTTTTTCAGCGAATTCTTCAGGTTTTTGCGAATAGATAGTTAAACCGTCAATAACTTGCGGTAAACCTGCATTTGCTTTCATCCAAATTGGCAGATTTGTAACCGCTCTCATACGTTTGCAAATTGGAATAAATCCGTCTATTCCTTGTCCGCAATTTGAGCCTATGATATCGGCTCCCGCTTCGGTTAATATTGATACGGCTTGTTCCGGCGTTGTACCCATCATTGTTCGGTCTTTATTTTTGCCGGAGTCAAAAACCATACTTACGGCGACAGGTAAATTTGTTGTTTTTGCGGCTTTAACGGCAATTGCCGCTTCTGTTGGATCGCTCATCGTTTCTATAACAATACCGTCCGGCGCTTCCGCCGCAATTGCAACCGCTTGCTCAAGAAACGCATCGTAAAGTTCTTGCTCCGTAACATTGCCCGATACCAGCATCATTCCGCTCGGTCCAATTGACGCAAACACTTTCGCCTTGCCTTTAGCCGCACGAATTGAAATCGCTACGCCTGCGCGATTGATCGACTCCAATTTATCCTCTGCGCCATGACGCGCCAGCACAAATCGCGAACCGCCAAACGTGTTGCTCAATATCACATCGCTGCCTGCCAAAACATAAGACTCCGCAACAGAATACACCGCATCAGGATTAGATAAATTCCAAAGATCAGGATGCTCCCCAATCGCAAGACCGCACGCCTGCAATTGCGTCCCCCAACCGCCGTCAAGCAAAAATACGCCCGACTTAAACCAGTCAATTTTTTGATCGCTTGTCATTTGTAAAATATTGTTAAAATGTTTTTACTTGAATTTACGTTTACCGCCGCCTACCTAGATTTCGGACGGCAGGTTTTGGCGCTTTCAATCGCTAAATTTCAAGTACGATACGTATATTATATTTGCAAAAGGTATTGACGTAAATAATGTGTAAAAATGAGGTAAAATTTACTTATTTTTTGTAACGATATTAGTGGAATTTTTATTTTATAACCTAACCTTATTTTTACCTTATTTTTCTTTACAAAACAACCTTAGTAGCAACCAAGCCCCCACAAAACAAACCTCATTACCTCATTTTTAATCCACGCCGATAAATGTCGTAATTTTGTTTTTATTGTTGTTGAGATTAATGTGTTCAACAGGTGTTAGACAGGTGTTAGACATAATGTAGAGCCGCAAGGCATTGCGTCTCTACGAAATGACGTTTAACGTTATTTTTAATGAGGTAATGAGGTTGTGGTTTGGTGGATTCATTTTCTACTGAGGTTGTTTTGTAAAGAAAAATAAGGTAAAAATGAGGTTACGGAAAATAAATTCAAAATCAATGTATACGTATCGTACTTGAAATTCATTGATGTAAAAGCGTAAAAGCCTGTCGTCCGATAGTTAGGCAGACGGCGGTAAACGCAAACTCAAGTGCGAACAGTTTAAAAAATCCGATGAATAGTCGCATTATTTTATACATTGACTTTTTTATAAAATTAACGACACAAAACATGTTATATCAATTAATATTACAATTAGGAAAAAACTTTTTGGTATCATTTTTGAACAACCTACCGTTGATGCCTTGTAGCCGAGACGGTTGCGATCCGTCTGACGA
>JAISLW010000310.1 GCA_031277105.1 Planctomycetaceae bacterium
AAGCGTGAAGTTACATCGGCAGAAGTCGCTATCCCCGACCCAAACGCCGATCCCGAAGGCTACTCAAAAGCTCTAGAAAAAGCAAACGCAACAAGACAAGAATTCGATCTAGTCGATCCAATTTTCGCCAAAGTCGAAACAGCTCCAGAACAAATTGAAATCACAAAAGGAAAAAACGAAAAAACTATCGACGTGGGAAAAGCCGTAAAAATAGAGATAAAATAATTTGAAGGATCGCATCCGTCGCGCCTGCGATCCTGAAAAGCAGGCGAGACCGCCGGATCGCGGGCGTCTCGCCTGCAAGCGGTTGTACTCAACCGCCAATGAGAGAGGTTTAGATCGCAACAGCCTTTTTGTTTGCCTATCGGCAAAGTGCAGGCGAGACGCCCGCGATCCGTTGGTCTCGCCTGCATTTCAGGATCGCTGATGTTTTGTCTGCAAGCGGTTGTACTCAACCGCCAATGAGAGAGGTTATATCGCAACAGCCTTTTTGTTTGCCTATCGGCAAATAGCAGACGCGACGGTTACGTTTCTTTTCTTTATGCTATTTTTGTAACGTTTTCATTTTTTGTGATTGGTAGAATTGTTTCTTTGTTGTTGACTACGGATTCGGTTATTTGGTATGTTTGACCGTTTGGCAAATCTGGTAATTCATACATTATGTCTAGCATTATTTCTTCGACAATTGATCGTAATCCTCGAGCGCCTGATTTTTTGTCTAGGGCTTTATTTGCAATAGCCCGCAACGCCGCTTCCGTGAACTCAACGTCTGAGTCTTCCATTTGAAATAGTCTTTTGTATTGTTTAACAATTGCATTTTTTGGTTCTCTCATTACGCGTATCAGCGCCGCTTCGTCTAATTGTTCCAAAGTTGAAATTACTGGCAATCGCCCAACTAGCTCCGGTATCAGACCGAAATGATGAATATCTTCCGACGTTACGCTGCTTAAATAATTTTGCTTGTTTTCTGTTTGCGAAGTGAATTGCGAGTTTGCAAATCCAATCGTCCGCTTGCCCAAACGTTGCCCTACAATATCTTCCAGTCCTACAAAGGTGCCTCCGCAAATGAATAAAATATTCGTCGTGTCAACAGGAATATAATGTTGTTCCGGATGCTTGCGTCCGCCTTGCGGCGGCACGTTTGTTATCGTTCCTTCAAGCATTTTCAAAAGCGATTGTTGAACGCCTTCGCCCGAAACGTCGCGGGTTATTGAAACATTTTGCGACGTTTTGCCAATCTTGTCTATTTCGTCAATATAAATTATCCCGCGTTGCGCTAACTCTACGTCGAAATCAGCCGCATGCAATAACTTCAATATCAAATTTTCTACATCCTCGCCTACATAACCAGCCTCCGTCAACGTCGTCGCATCGCCTATCGCAAAAGGAACATCCAATATTTTCGCTAGCGTCTGCGCTAACAACGTCTTGCCCGAACCCGTCGGACCTATCAACATTACATTAGACTTGTCCAAAACAACGTCATGTCCCTCGTCCCTGTTTATAAGACGTTTGTAATGATTATGAACGGCGACCGAAAGCACCTTCTTCGCATGTTCCTGACCTACGACATATTCGTTAAGACGATTTACTATTTCGCGCGGCGACGGTATTCTTGATATCGGTTTTGAATTAGAACCGGCATGTTTGCGCCGCTCTTGCGTCAGAATAGTTTGGCAAAGATCAATACACTCGCCGCAAATATAAACATCTCCAGGTCCTTCGACTAGCGGTCCTACGTCTCTGTAACTTTTATGGCAAAAAGAACAGAACGCATTTTTTCTTGTAGCGCCGTTCTTACCAGATGTGTTGTCATTTCGTCCGGAAGACATTTGGTGATTACCTTTCGTTTTCGTGGTTACAATATATTGGTCAAGTAAGAGATTTCGTCAACTTCCTCTCACCGCCGAATTACTTGTCTTATTGACCGCAACAAAAAAAATATACTACTCGCACTTGAAATTAAACGATTTAAAAGCGTCAAAACCTGCCGCCCGAAAACTAGGCAAACAAAGGTAAACGCAAATTAAAGTACGAACAGTTTAAATAAATCAAAATAATTTGCCAACAAAACAAACAAAACAAAATACAGTGGTTGCGACGTCTAAAGCGCTACCAATAGTAACGCCGTCCTACAACAAATATTGTCATCCGTGACCAAAAAACATAACCAAATCTCAAAAAACAAAATTCAGTTACGCACAATCTTATTACGAAATTTTACGCAAGACGTTTTAAACTGCTCTTACTTAAATTGCGTCGTTGTCGGCTGTCTAATTATAGGGCTAACTATCGGACGGATGACTTTGACGCTATTAAATCGCTGAAATTCAAGTACGATCTGTATATGTCAATAAATTTCAAGTACGAACAATATAAATTGCACGCTCATAAAATTTCAATTACAACCGCAGAAATTTTTAAGTAATTCCTGATTAAATCATACTCAAAACATTCCCGCCGCTTGCAAAACAATATTACGTTGAATAACGATAATTTGTTTAAAAATTTTTATTATTTTTTAAACTACTCTCTTTTGAAATTGCCGCTACCGCCGCCGTCTAACTAGCGGACAACAAGTTTTTACGCTTTTAAACTGTTCGCACTTGAGTTTTCGTTTACCTTCGCCTGCCTAGATTTCGGACGGCAGGCTTTTACGCTTTTAAATCGCTGAATTTCAAGTACGAGCATTATACATTGCCGAATTGCAAGTACGATACGTATATATTATATTTGCTGAAGTTCAAGTACGAGCATTATAACTTCGCATCATTGTTGTCATTGTTATCGTTTTCAAATTTATCGTCATTTGCGAGGTTTATTTTCCATTTAATCCTGCAATCTTAGCGTGGTTCTTTTTCGCGTTTAGTTTCAGTTTCAATATATTCTGTTTGACCGTTTTTATTGTTACATTCGCTCCGTCCGGCAATAACCGTATCATCCATAGCAGCCGAATTATCTACGCCGACTAAAAATAAAAACGGGTCTTTATAATTTAATTTCACATTCTGATTTGCGTCGCGATTTACGCCTTCCGAAATAATTTCAGAAAAACGCCCCTTAATTATTCGGAATTCTACGTCGGATAATTTGCCCGCTTCACGCAATTCGCGAAAATAATTGAGTTCTTTATCAACGTCTTGATCCTGTTGTAACGAATTGTCGCGAAATATACCCAATAGATAAAACGCAACCAACGTTATAATCATTAAAATCAAAACATATATTACAATCTGAATTATCAGATCAAAAATAATAACAAACATTTTTTTAATTCTGAATACGGAATTAACGGAATTATATGAATTAGTTTTTTCGTAACAAAAATGATCCATCTTGTCCCTAATATTTTCCCTGTCCCATTTGTTCCTAAAAAATCTTATTTCTTAAAACTGCATATTCGACAATAATTATAAAACATAAAAACGGAATTTCTATCGACCGCTATACTGCTCGTACTTGAAATTCAACGATTTAAAAGGGCATCTCTATACAGATCGTACTTGAAATTCATTGATTTAAAAGCGTCAAAGCCTGCCGTCCGAAAACTAGGCAGGCGACGGTAAACGCAAACTCAAGTGAGAACAGTTTAAAAAATGAAAATCTTAATCGTATATCCAATATAACCGGAACGTTCAGATTTTTTGAAATTAAACCAAATAAAAAACAACTTGCAAACGAATTTAATTAGTCCCAAAACAATATACTTTAGACGTATTCTAACATGGTAACCATTCACGGAAATTTAAACTATAGGCAAGTTCTAAAAACTCATTTGTTCAGGTAGGCGGCGTTTCGCCCCGTGTTTAATTTTGGGCCGTAGTAGTAGAGTTTATGACGCCAATAAATTTTATTACTTCACAACGTCTAAAATATATATTTTAGGCTTATGAATTATTAACTCACGTTACGCAGGCGGTCAAATTCAGTCCTAATATAGTTACTATATTTTGCATTGTTTCTGCGTATGGTGCGTAACATGAGTGATTATTTTGTTTTTGATGTATAGTTGCAAAAAATATTCGCCCTGATAAGGGCGGAACTTTCATAACCGCAGGTCTGCGACCTGCGGTAAAAAACAGCGCATACTTGCTGCCCTGAAAGGGCAGGACTTTATTGAGCTTATTTAACGCAAAATGTACTGCCCCTATCGGGGCAGAGTTATTTGTTGACTTTTTACCGCAGGTCAGAGACCTGCGGTTATGAAAATACCGTCCCTATCGGGACGAAGACAAGTTATTAACCAAAATTAAATAATAAACAAAATATACCTACTGAATAGTTACAAATAAATTCAAAAATATAAAAAAATACCGTGAACTGTTACGGAAATTTTACTTCGTAAAATTCAAAATTAAAACTAATTCCGAATTCCGAATTCCGAATTCCGAATTAAAAACAAAAACTCCTTGCCATGAAAAATAACAACACAAATTATTACAAAAAACTCATAAATAATATGCGGTCAATATTGGCAATACTGCCAATACTGATAATAGCGCTCGCACTCGCACAACTTCAACCAAATATAACCTGCGCACAAGGTATCGACGATACGCCGTCGCCATTATACGATTCCGATCCCGCCGTCCCAAAACCTACATTCGATACGACGATCTACGGCGCCAATAAATTCGGAGTCGATGACACAAGCGAATTAAATACCGTTTTAGCAATGCCACTATTAAATAAATGGATTCTATTAGAAGATAATATAGTCGTCCCCAATACGCAAGTTTTTGACTTAAAGTTAAACGGCGATGAAAAATTGGTAATTGAACTCGATATGGATAACCTACAAACCGACTCCGATTTCATTTTCAAAAAAACAAACAACGGTAAAGCAGACGTTACAATCATCGGTAGCTCAATGTTCGCTAACGGCGGGTTAGATTTACAAGGTAAAATCAATTTTAATTACTTCGGCACATATACTTCAGGTCGCGCCGATATTCTAGCATCAACAAATAGCGATGAAATTACTTTTAACCTACTCGGCAAAAATTCACTCTGGGACGCACAAAACGGAAACCCACACTTTATTAACCGATTGCCTATCAGTCCAGAAAATTACGAAACAGGTACAATCGTAATCGGCGAAGAAGGAAAAGCAATCGTAAATATCGCAAGCGGAAATATAGTTAAAAGCGGCGAAGTCATAATCGGCGCTAGAAACGGATCAGAAGGCGCTCTCAACTTGTCCGGCGTCTATAAAGTCAACGATACCATTAACGAAGGAGAGATAATACAAAAATCCACAACTTGGGATAACACCGGAACAATTTACATCGGCTATCACGGCAAAGGCACGGCAAACATTCACCACGGCGCAACCCTAAAAGCCGGATCAATCGGAATAGGAATAAGTGATGATATTACTAACGGTATAGGTAACGGTACATTAAATATTACAGGCATCGGAGAATTTCTCGATATACCAAAAAATCAAAATTACATCATACATAAAGGCACGCCACTAAACGAAAAAGATAAAGATTACATCACAGACGCAACAGAATTTAACAAAGATACTACACACATCTACATCTACGGAAGAGACGACGAAAATAAAAATAATTTTCTGTTTAATACAGGCGGCGATCCCAATGGGCCGCTCAAATCACTCGGCAACGGCATAATGAACATTGCAAACGGAGCAATAATTGAATTTGACGAAACCAAATCATTGTCCGGCGAACCTACAAACTTTACCCCCAAAATTACACTCGGCGAAGACAACAGCACAATCGATAACTCCCTAATCATCGGCGCCAGAGACGCATTCGATAAAGACGAACCTGGATACAATAATTTTGACGACGTTGGTTTAATCGACGGAACAGACGCATCAGGCGCTTTACAAAATAACTCATTGACATTCAAAAATAAATCCGTACTACAAGGAAACCTCAAAATCCACATGGGACAAATTAAATTTGAAGATAATTCAGTTTTAAGCCCAGGCTTCGGCTCCTACCAATTTTACATGTCCGACGATCCTAGCATCAAAACACCAGACGATCTCAGATTTATCCACGAAAATTTCGGTCGCATTGAATTTAAAAATAATACCTTCATCCACGATCCCAACGCAACAACCATCATCGACTTCGACGTTCACGGAGATAGAAATTATAGAACCGATCCAGCAAAACAAACCGCATACTTCCCAGCCGGAAAAGATAATTTACCCTACGCCGGAGATCCAGGACACCCGAATAAAGTAACAAACATATACGGCGACGACGCACTCTATCAAGGACGCGACTTGATAATGGTCAACGGAAACGCCAACCTCGAAGGTAAAATTTACTTTCGACCACAAACCGGATACTACTCCGATAAAATTGCAATCGACTTTATGAGAGTAACCGGAACTATCGACGGTCAATACGATTTACACCTTTACCCATACCGCTGGTTCAAAAACGCATATTTAGATAAAAGCGAAACATTCGGCGGCATTACCTACAATCAACTCAAAGCAGACCGCAACACGACTCCCTTTACAGACGTTGCCCGCAACTACAACCAGCGCGGCGTCGGCGGCGCCCTTAACAATATCTTCAACGCCCAAGATAACTATAAATGGCTGCCCATCCTCGATTGGTTCTGGCTTATGAACGACGATGAATTGCGCGAGGCTGAGCGTTTAGTGAGCGGCGAGATCAAAGCGTCCTCCTTTTACATGCCTATCCGGTCGCCTTGGCGTTTCGGCTTCGACCGCACAAATTGGTCAGATAAAGGACACAAAATATACTTCGGTCCCCAAAATTACAACAATCCCCAAACGCAAAAACATACCCTCTGGGCTACCGCCTACTTCGATTACCAAAGCATCGATAACGACCACAATAACTCAAACATGGCTACCCAACGCGTCTCCCTAATGACCGGCTACGACCGCGTATTGCCTAACTCATTCGACGTCGGCATATTCAGCGACTCCGCCGTCGGCGCCGTTTTCTCCTACTCCCAACCCAAACTCGACCAAAAAGGAAACCGCGTCGTAACCGACGACTTCCTCGCCGGCTTCCACTCCGCCACCCGCATCGCCTCAATCTACGAACTCAAATCTTGGATTAGCTTCGGCGCCCAAAAATACCGACTACACCGCTACATCCCAATCCCAAACCAAACCCCAGATATTAAAGCATCCTACAAAGGAAATAGCTTCGCCACAAGCATACAACTCGCCAGACCCGTCAAATGGTACGGGCTAACATTCAGACCACACGGCGCCATCGACGTTTCCTACGTCAAACAATACGACGCCTACGAATCCTACACCGGCGATGTAATGAAACAAATCGCCCTACATTACCACCAGTCAGATTGGACGCAAACATTCGCACGAATCGGCTTAAGATTAGATTACGCCCGAAATTGCTTTAACATCAGCGCCACACTAGGTTACTCATACCTACTACTAGGGCAACAAGCCCCAAAAACTACACACGAATTCACACACGCCGGAGGAGGAAAATTCAACATACTAGGAAATAACCTAAACAGAAGCTTCGCAAATGTTGACATCAGCTCGCAACTACACCTAAATAAACTAAAAACAAAATCACTCTACATCCAATACAACGGAAATTATAGCAAATACATGAACGCACACACAACCGCAATAGGTTACCAATTTTTATACTAAATAAAAAAGGGATAGAGAGATTTTGATCGCAACCGCTTTGAGGTTGCCGTTGGCAACTTGCAGGCGAGACGCCCGCGATCCGACGGCGAAGGCAAGTTGCAAAAAAACTGCTCCTATTTTTTAACTAAAATGGAACAGGAAAATATCTCCGTCTTTTACTATATAATCTTTTGGTTCGCGTTTGATAAGATTTTCTGCTTTTACGGCACGCTCGCTTCCTAGCCTTATTAAGTCGTCTATTTTTGTAACTTCTGCACGGATGAACCCTTTTGCCATATCAGTGTGTATCGCCGCCGCCGCGTCTAACGCCGTACCACCTTTAGGAATTAACCACGTTCTAATTTCCTTTTCTCCAGCAGTCATAAAAGTCATTTGACCTGAAGCGTCAAGAATAGTCTTGATGACAAAATTTTTATCCGTCGCCGTCAATTGCATCTCTTCAAGAAACGATTTTTTGTCCTGCTCATTCATCGATTCCAACTCTAACTCAAGACGCACACTCGCAGCAACCACCGGAACCCCAAACGTGGAATATTTTTTATATTGTTCAAAATCAGTTTCATCATCCGCCGTATTAATTAACAACATTCGCGGTTTACCACTCAAAAGTCTAAAACCTCGTATCAAACGTTGTTGCTCTTTGGTCAATTGATCCTCCTTAACCGGTTTGCCGCCCTCCAAACCTTCTTGCAACAACTTCAACGTCTCATATTCAAATTCAAGGCGCTCATGCTCATTTCTAGGCACGGGTCTTTTATTTTGCTCCTGAACTTTTTCAATCCTGTTTAACACGATTTCAAGATCGGCAAGTACAACATCATCGTTAAATGCGTTAATCTCCTTGACCGGATCAGAACCGTCAAAAACCGGCACAACCCACACCAAAGCATCCACTTCACGCAATTGACCAAGCCGAATCGCATTGCCATGTTGATCTCGCGCCAAACCAGGCGTGTCAACTATCTCAATACCGGCATAAGTTATTTTTTTGGGCTTGTAAATTTCTACCAACGCCCGAAATCGCGGCTCCGGTATCAATGCCGTCGCCGATTGCAATGAATGAGCCATCGCCGGATCCGCAACCTGACCAGTAAGCCATTGAAACAAAATACTTTTACCAGCGCCCTTATAACCAACTAAACCTATTTTCATAATCTTTCGTAAATCCAATACACAATACGTGTAAATTCAATTATTAAATTTTAATAATTCACGTTACGCAGGCGGTCAAATTCAGTCCTAATATAGTTACTATTTTTAGCCTTGTTTCTGCGTATGATGCGTAACATGAGTTAGTAGACAAAAAAATCGATCCGCTGATTAACAGATTACAAGGATTATTTAGAAAACTAACTTTTAAACTGTTCGCACTTGAGTTTTCGTTTACCTTCGCCTGCCTAGCTTTCGGACGGCAGGCTTTGACGCTTTTAAATCGCTGAATTTCAAGTACGAGCAGGTATAATTTTTATGAAATATGATAGACGTTGTTGAATTTTTGCGTGGCGGTTTGCGATTGAATCCTTCTCTTTTGGCGGCGGATTTTGCGAATTTGGGTTCTGATATTAAGTTATTGGAGTTGGCGGGCGCATCGATATTGCATTTGGATATTATGGACGGTCATTTTGTGCCGAACATAAGTTTTGGCGTTCCTGTAGTGGAAGCGGTTCGTCGGGTTACGGAGTTGCCGCTTGATGTTCATTTGATGCTTTCTAATCCTGCTGATTACTTGCAAGTATTTAGGCGGGCGGGCGCCGATTTATTATCAATTCATATTGAGGCGGTTTCCGATCCGCGACCTTTGTTCGATCAAATTCGTAAACTTGGCGCATTGCCTGGACTTGTCTTGAATCCGCCAACGCCGGTTGAAGCAATAGAGTCTTTTGCGAATGATTGCGATTTAATTTTGGCAATGGGAGTAATGCCAGGATTTGGAGGTCAAAAATTTGATCCGAATACGATTGACAAGTTGAAACGTATAAAAAGTATTGGCAAGAAGGATTTATTACTTTCGGTTGATGGCGGTATTGGCGATGGTACGATTGCGGATTGTGCGGCGGCGGGAGCAAATTTATTTGTTGCCGGAACGGCGCTATTCAAAGGAGACCTTAAAACAAGATTTAAACAATTAAGCGAATTATTGAAACAATAAGTAGGGGATAGGGGATAGTGGATAGGGGACAGATTTATTGTAACAATAAATCTATCCCATCTGTCCCGTTAGGGACAACATGTTGGTAGAAAAGCAAGGTCAAAAATATATTTGTCCCGTTAGGGACAACATGTAAATACAACCTTAATTGTCATTGCGTCCTTAATGGGACGTTAAAAAAACGCATACTGAATTATATACGAGGTTAATTATGAGTATTTCGGACTGGCAACAATTTTTTGAGGACGGGCGTAATTTTCACAAGACGGCGTGCGGCGCCGTTAAACGACCTGAAATATTTACGCCGGAAATAATTCAAAATATTGCGGCAATGGCAATAGAGAAATATTTTATGGCAATTTTTATGAAACGCGGATTTATGCCGTTTAATCATACGATGACGGATCTTATTAGCGCTGCGGCGGCAATGGCATTACCGCTTAAATCTGATCTTATTGAAACGTTATATTATATGGACAAATTACAACAAATCTGTTCGTTTGACTCTTTCAAAATCACGCCGCCAACAGAAACGGATATTCCACGTTTCATAAAAGCGGCAGACGACGTTGCGGAACTCGCAGCAAAAGAATTAAAAATAAATGTAACAGCTCACGAAAATTTAAACGCCAGGTTTTAGGGTGTAGGGCGTAGGGTGTATCGGGACAATTTTTGTAACAATAAATATTTGTCCCGTTAGTGACAACATGTTGGTAGAAAAAAATGATACGTATTTTTAGCGTCCCGTTAAGGACGCAATAAAGGTTAAGGTTGTATTTACATGTCGTCTATAACGGGACAGGTCGGACAAATATTTATTGTTACAATAAATCTAGCGTCTATACAGATCGTACTTGAAATTCAGCGATTTAAAAGCGTCAAAGCCTGCCGTCCGAAAACTAGGCAGGCGAAGGTAAACGAAAACTCAAGTGCAACAGTTTAAAACTTTACGCTTCTAAAATTTCGTGAACGGTTACAATAAATATATACTGAATAGTTACAATCGCCAATACGTAAATTTCTAAAAAAATTCCGTGAATAGTTACTATTTGTGAATGATTATAAAAATTGTTGCTAAACTTAATCGTTAAATTTGGTATTATTATCGTTACAAAAATAATAACTCTTATTTTCATCCTACAAATTTGTAGATAAATTTCTTAACGGCTATCAATTGCAATATATTCGTGTTATAATTACATCAAAGTATTATTAAACTGTTCACACTTGAATTTGCGTTTAACATCAATTGCTTAACTATCAAACGATAGGGCGGCTTTGATACTTTTAGAATCTTAGCGATTGAATTTGAGTTTATCATCGCCTGCCTACTACATATCGGACGGCAGGCTTTTACGTTTTTAAATCGCTAAATTGCAAGTACGAACAGTTTAAAATACCGCAAGTAAACGGACAAATTAAGAGAGAAAATATAATCAATCGCCGACTAACTTAACCTATTTATGCAAAGTTAAACGCATAACAGTTAGTTTCAGTTTAAAATCGTTTTAAGGCGAATAATATTTACTTTCATAATTTTAACTAAAACAAAAAAATTTAATTTAACAAAGGACAAGGAAAAAAGAGGTAAAAAAATGTTATCAAATCTGCGTATTGGTTTTAAGTTACTTATTGGTTTTGGCATACTTATAATTTTACTGGTAATTGTCGGTAGCGGCGGACTCTGGTCGCTTCGGCAAATTGATAGCAAAGTAAAAGTAATGTTGCTTCAAAGTAATATTTTTGACCAGACAAGTAAAATGATCGCCGGCGCTTACGAAGCACAACTCGCATCTGACCAACACTCAATGTTAAAAAAGCCTGAACTACATAACGACGTAAAAAAATGTATTGACAATGTTGTAGATATAAGCAAAAAAGCACAAAGCATAATGACCGATCAAAGAAATATCCAAGACTCAAAAGATATATCGGAAAAAGCCCAAAAATACGGCGAAACCGATAAAAAATATGGGGATATTTTGATTAAAATTACAGAACTAAAAGTCACGCGTCTTAATAATTATAGAATATTGATTAATTCTTTACAAAGTCTAATTGAAAAATATAAAAAGCAGTCTGAAGCGAAATCAAAAAAAATTGATATTGGCGGCGCTTCCCTCAACTATATTGATCAAATTGATTCTGACGTCGTACTCGGCGCTACCGCAATCATCGGACACACTCAAGCGCTACGTTTGGCTACGCGTAATTATGAATTGTCAAACGCCGCCAAAGAACACGAACAACTACGTAAAGAAATGGAAAATTTACTAAAAGATATAACAAACGAAATGCTTCTGTTAGAAGGTAAATTAACGGCGCCGGAAGACAAAAAATTAGTCGAAACGGCAATCGCATCGCTAAAAAATTGGTACGCTATAAATAATGATATTTTAAACGAGTACACAAAATTATCAGAAAACCAAACGCAACAAGATAACATCGCAAAAGAAATAAACACAATCACAACCGATATAATACAAAACGTCGAGCAAAATCTTATTAAGACTTCGGAATCTGTTACAAGTTTGACCAAACTTGTTAATACGGCTATTACAAGCGTGTGTATTTTTGCGATAATTTTTGGTATTGTAACGGGGTTCGTTTTGACAAAAAATATTTCAACAGGATTGAGCGCGGCGGTGAAGGCGATGAAACAAATATCTCAAACAGGCGATCTTGCAATTGATATTAAGCCGGAGAATTTGAAGCGGAAGGACGAGGTCGGCGATTTGTCGAATGCGCTTTTGGCGATAACTGCGGAGTTTAACAATGTCGAAAATCTGGCGCATGAGCTTGCGGATGGTAATTGGATACAAAAGATGAAAGTTCGCAGCGATCAGGATGTAATGAATATTAACTTAAATTCAATGCTGGATCAGGTCAACACGGCGCTCGCTAATACGGCAGGCGCTGTTGAGCAAGTTGCGACGGGCGCTTCGCAAGTTGCGGCGGCAAGTGAAAGTTTATCGCAAGGCGCAACTGAATCGGCGGCAAGTATTGAAGAGATTACCGCGTCGATGGGTGAAATCGGAGGGCAAACTAACAGCAACGCTCAAAACGCAAATGAAGCAAGCAAGTTGGCAAAAGAAGCAAACGATTCCGCAGGTATAGGTCAAGATATGATGAAAAAAATGATCGGGTCAATGCAGGCAATAACAAAGAACTCGCAAGACGTTCAAAAAGTTGTCAAGGTTATCGACGATATTTCTTTTCAAACGAATTTGCTGGCGCTAAATGCGGCGGTAGAGGCGGCGAGGGCGGGAGTTCACGGCAAAGGTTTTGCGGTTGTTGCGGAAGAGGTTAGAAATCTTGCGTCAAGAAGCGCCAAAGCCGCCGCCGAAACTACGCAAATGATTGAGAACAACAGCAAACAAATTAACGAAGGCGCCGAAATTGCAACGCAAACAGCAGAAATGCTAGACGGTATCGTACATCAATCGCAACAAGTCGCAGCGCTGCTCGGCGATATTGCCAAAGCGAGTACGGAACAAGCGCAAGGCGTCGCACAAGTCTCGCAAGGTTTGCACCAAATCGATTCTGTTACGCAACAAAACACCGCAAACGCAGAAGAAACAGCAAGCGTATCAAACCAAATGAGCGGACAAGCCGCCGAATTACAAAAACTAATAGCACAATTTAAAATTCGTAAAACAACTACTTCAACTACTTCAACAACAACAATTACGAACAAAAATTATAATAACGAAAATATTTCAACGCTGAAAGGTTCACATAAAATCGAAGATAAAAAATTCGAGATAAAAAAACCGGAACCCGTGAAATATTCGCCAACCATAACGCCCCAAAAACAAACAACAACAACAACAATAAATAAACAACCAATCACCTCTGATCCGTCAGAAGTAATTGAAGGCGACGACTGGGGCGGAGGAAGAAATAACGGAGACGTACAAATAATACTAGACGATAAATCCTTCGGTAAATACTAATCAAAACAAATAACCTTTCACGAAAATTTAACGCCAGAGCATAGGGAGTATTTTTTAAAATTCAGAATTAGGAATTACAGGATAGATTTTTTGTAACAAAAATTGTCAGAATGAACACAAGCGGAACGCCTGGGTTCCAGGATCGCAAGCGAAATGCCTGCATCCCAGGATCGCGGGCGTCTCGCCTGCATGCGGTTGTACTCAACCGCTAATGAGCGAGGTTTAGATCGCAACCGCCATTGGGTATCTCTAAAAATTCATTTTTTTGCAAAAAGGTAGGCGGTGTTTCGCCGCTGTGTTTATTTTTTGGACCGCAATGGAGTTTATGATACCAATAAATTTTAGTAATTCATAAAAGCCTAAAATATGTTTATTTTAGACGTGCGAAATATTAAAATTTATTAATGTCGTAAACCGTAATGCGGCGTTTCGGCGAAACGCCGCCTACCTGGACAAATGAATTTTTAGAGACACCACTTTGGGTTTGCCTTTCGGCAAATTGCAGGCGAGGCGCCCGCGATCCGTTGGTCTCGCCTGCTTTTCAAGATCGCACGCGAGACGGTTGCGATCCTGAAGACGGTTGCGTTCGTTCTCAATTTTTTTATTAGCATGACGACAAGATTTCATTGATTTTTTGCGGGGCGTTATTTTGTGGCGTTTCGATTGAGTTTCCTGTTTTTAAGTCTTTTATTTGGCAAGTTCCATTTTGGAATTCGTTTTCACCTGCAATAATTGCAATACGGAATCCGCGTTTATCGGCATACTTTAATTGCTGACCGATTTTTTTTGATTCGGGATAAAATTCTACGCCGATGCCGGATGATTTTAACATTCGCAAAAATTTCAAATAATCTCCCAAACGTTCCGCCGCAAAAAAAGGCATAAATACAGATACCGGCGCCGAAATTTTATCTATCATTCCCAATATTTCCATTGCCGAAATTAAACGATCTAGACCAAGCGAACCGCCTACGCCTGGCAATTCCTGCTTCGTATAAAGAGACGCCAGATCATCATAACGCCCACCACTACACACACTGCCAATATTCGGTAGTTCGTCAAGAAACGTTTCATAAACCATTCCCGTATAATAATCTAAACCTCTCGCAATCGAAACATCCGCCACAACACGCCCCCTCGGAATCCCCGCCGACTCAATTACGCTAAACAACTCCTCTAAACTTGCTAACCCCGCTTCGCCTGTTTCATTGCCGGACAACATTTTTCGTAACGATAAAAAAATCGATTCATTTGAACCGTCCAACGCAACAAATTCAAGCACGCAATCCGCCTGCTGCGGCGCTAATCCACAAACATTAAGCAACTCGTCAAATACGCCCTGCCTGCCAATTTTACCAATCTTGTCAACCGCCCGCAAAACCAACGTTGATTTGTCCAAAATATTATTCTTGTCAAGTAAACCCGTCAGTATTTTACGATTATTTACCTTAATCTTAAATTGCGTAAAACTGCCGCCAGAACGTAAATCTATACGCTCAAGTAAATCGTTGATAATAAGTAAAATCTCAATATCAGATACAATCGACCGCGTGCCTATCGTGTCAAAATCGCATTGCATAAACTCGCGATAACGCCCCGATTGCGTGTTCTCGCCGCGCCAAACCTTGCCGATATGATAACGCTTAAACGGAAATAATAACTCCGAAAAATGCTGCGCAACATAACGCGCAAGCGGAACTGTTAAATCAAAACGAAGACCAACTTCACGACCGCCGTGATCCACAAATTTATAAAGTTGCCGATCCGTTTCGTCGCTACCTTTACCTTGTAATATCTCAAGATATTCAAGCGAAGGCGTATCTATCGGACAAAATCCATAAGACCGAAATACGCCCGTCGCACACTCCAATAAATGCTCGCGCGGCAACATAAACTCCGGCAAAAAATCACGAAAACCTTTAAGCGTTCTAGGCGTTATCATATTTTTATATTCCTAAAAAATTTTTCTTTACATGCTTAATTAAAATCTATTCAATCAAAATTGCTCGATTAAAATCTGCAATTTTTAAACTGTTCGCACTTGAGTTTTCGTTTACCGTCGCCTGCCTAGATTTCGGACGGCAGGCTTTGACGCTTTTAAATCAATAAATTTCAAGTACGATCTGTATAATACGCTTTTAGATTATAGTCTCTTTGAATATTTTTCAAAGTCGTCCGAGTAAACAAGACAAATTGATTTTTTGTAACGATAATTCGTTGTTAAAAAAACACAGAAAATAATTTTTTACAAATTATTTTTAATCAGAAATTCAATCATTAAAAATTCATTATTGGCAACTTCTAAAAACTTATTTTTTTGCAAAAAGGTAGGCGGCGTTTCGCCGAAACGCCGCAATACATGTAAAGGCGCAAATAAATTTTATTATTTCACAACGCCTAAAATACATCTATTTTATACGTTATGAATTATTAAAATTCAATAATTATTTCATGCGTATTGTGGCGTTTCGGCGAAACGCCGCCTACCTGAACAAATGAGTTTTTAGAACTTGCCTATTGATTTTAAGCGTCAAAGTTTATTGTCCGTAATCTGGTCAGGCGACGATAAACGTAAATTTAGATTTGAGCAGTTTACAAATATTCGATTTCGGGGTCGGTGTATTCGTTGTTGTAATCGGTTTGTATTTCGTCGTCTGTTTGGATTTGTTTTATTATTTTGTTTGTTTTTTGTTTTGATTTTAGAGTTTTTATTTCTTGTTGTTCTCGGACTAATTTTATATTTTCGTGCGGGTCGATGATTTCTGTGTTTTTAATTTCGTATGTTGAGTCGTGAAATTCTGTCGTTTTATTTTTTGGCAATTCCATTAGGAATCTGCTTGCGATAGCGGTTGTTGACATTCCTCTAAATCCTCGTCTTTCGACTCGGCTTAATCTTAATTCATTTTTTGCCCTTGTTATTCCTACGAAAAATAGTCTTCTTTCTTCTTCAATTTGCATATCATTTTGCGCTCTTTCATGCGGCAAAATTCCTTCCTCAATTCCAATGATATAAACAACCGGAAACTCCAAACCTTTCGCCGCATGCAAAGTCATCAACGAAACGGCGTCGGCGTTCTTATCTAGAGCGTCAACATCGCCCGCTAGCGACGCTTGTTCTAGAAATTTCTCTAATCCGTTTTCGCCTTCGCCAAGTTCGCGTTGGTCAAATTCATACGCTTCCGATAATAATTCGTCTATATTTTGCAATCTTGTCTGATCTTCTTCCGATTCTTTTGCGTCAAATTGTTCGCGATAAGACGTTTCCAATAGCGTCATATCAATCAGCGCCGCAACCGGATAATCTTGCGCCGCCGCATCCGATAGTTTGTTGATTATTCTGATGAAATTCTTTATTGCAATTGCCGTTTTAGAATTGATTTTTGCGAAGTTGCACAGTTCTTTCGCAGCGTCTAGCATTGTCAAATTATGTTCTGCCGCTAATTGCGAGATTTTTTTTACGGTAGTTTTGCCTATTCCGCGAATAGGTTCGTTTATTACCCGCGTGAAAGAAACCGCATCCGCCGGATTATAAATCAGACGCAGATACGCAATAATATCTTTCACTTCCTTGCGGCTAAAAAATTCTAGCCCGCGTATCAATTGAAACGGAATATTATTACGCCGCAACGCATGTTCGAGATTACGCGAAAGCGAATTCATCCGAAAAAAAATCGCATAATCAGAAGGTCGCCAAACGCCCGCCTTAACTTCACGCTCTATCTCAACCGCTATCGCTTCCGCTTCGTCGTTTTGATCGTAACATTTACTTACGCGTACCGGATTGCCGTTAGATTTATTGGGCAAGAGGATTTTCGGCTTCCGGTAAACGTTGTTTAAAATAACCGAATCGGCAGTGGCAAGCACTTGCGGCGTACTGCGATAATTTAACTCAAGACGCACAACTTTAGCGTCGGGAAAATCTTTTTCAAAATCCAATATATTCTGTATATTTGCCCCGCGCCAGCCGTAAATCGACTGATCCGGATCGCCGGTTACGGCAAGGTTACGATTTTTGTACGATAATGTTTTGGCAATAACGTATTGAACTGTATTCGTGTCTTGATATTCGTCGATCAAAATATAACGGAAACGATTGTCAAGCGAATCTCGCACGCTCTGATTGCCAATCAGCAACTTCGCAACATGAACCAATAAATCGTCAAAATCTGCCGCATTAGCACGATAAAGCGCATCTTGATACAAGGGATAAACTTCGCCCGTTATCATGCCAAGTTGACTGTTAGAATGCGCAACATAATCGTCGCAACCAATAAGATTATTCTTCGCCCAAGAAATCGTCGCCGCAATTTTGGACGCATTAATTCCAGGCGGCAACGGCTTACTCGAAACTATATCTTTGATCACCGATTCAGATTCGGCAGAATCGTAAATAGTAAAATTTTGACCAAGCGGCGTCAAATCGGCATAATACCGAATCAACTTTGCACAAAATTTATGAAACGTGCCAATCCAGACAAATTGATCCGGCACAAGCTCGCGCAAACGGTTATTCATTTCTTCGGCTGCCTTATTCGTAAAAGTAAGCGCAATTATCTGAGACGCACGAACCCCTTGATGCAATAACGCCGCTATACGATGCGTTACCACGCGCGTCTTGCCGCTGCCAGGTCCCGCCAACACAAGCAACGGACCATCCTTAAAAAGAACCGCCTCGCGCTGCGGTTCATTCAAATCAGTAAGTAAATAATCAGGAACAACAGATTTCAAATTCATACGCTAAAAATTAAAAAAAAAAGTAACCGTTCACGGAAATTTAAACGATAGGGGTTAGGGGTTATGGAATAATTTTTTTTAGAAAACTAGAGAACAGATTTTTTGTTACAAAAAAAATTGCCATCTTGTCCGCCTTGTCCCTCATGTCGCACTTGTCCCTCAAAAATTGCCCAAACGTTTAATAAAAAAATATCGTGAACGGTTACAATCTGTTTAATCTGCGGATCGTTTTGAAAACAAATTCGCAGATTAAACGGCGGATTTTTTTAATTCCGTATTCTGAATTATTTTTATTGTAATTTTATTTTTGCTTCGATTGTGCTTCCGGGGATAAGTTTCCAATTATCGCCTTCTTTTTGATTTTTTATTTCGATGAAGATGTCGTATTGGTTGCTCATTGAAATGATTTTTGGGTTTACGAAGACGATTTTTCCGTTGAATGTTTCGGCGTTTCCGTTAATTTTTTTTACGTTTATTGTAACGTTATTATTTTTTAGTTGGTTTGGCGAGCAATATGTCGCTTCGACTTTGCATACTGCTCTTAGGGTATCGAGTTGTGTGATTTCTAAAATAGGTTCTCCTTCTTTGACGTATTCGCCTTCGGAGCGTTCAATTTTTGTTATAATTCCGTCGATTGGCGCTGTGAGTTGTCGTATTTTAATATTTGTTTTTGTTGCTTCGATGGTTTGTCTTTTTACGTTTGTTTCTTCTTTTCTTTCGTGTTCGATTGTGTATTTTGACAATTCGAGGTTAGCCTCTGCTTGTAGGACTTCGTGTTGTGCTAATAATATTTCTACTGCCGGTATTGTTCCGGCGTGTCGCGAGTTTGCTTCTTTTAGTATATTTAATTTTGTGATGGCGATTTGGACGGAGCGGGCGGCGAATTCAATTTCGGTAATTTTTTTTTCGGCGGCGATGGCGACGTTAAGTTGCGCTTCGTCGATGCGTAGTTGGTTCTGTAATATCCGGTCGTCAAAATTGCCGAGAAGTTGACCTTTTTTTATATTTATGCCTTCGGTAATATTTATTTTGGCGCCGTCGTCTTGGGTCGTCTTCAAATTTATCAAAATAGCGCTACAGGGAGCGGCGAGAATTACTTGGTTATGTTTGGGGACTTCCAGATAACCGCTTGTCGTCAATTCATTGACAGCCTTTGGGGGATTAGCGGTTGTATTATTAGCAGTATTATTAGCGGTATTATTAGTATTAGTTTTAGTCGTGTTAGTTGTGTTTTGATTATTTGTAATTTTGCGTAATTGGTTGTCGTCGTGATTTTGTGTTGGCGTGATTTGTTCGGTTTTATTGGCGGCGGTAATTTGGGTTAAGTTTTGGGTGTGTGTTGTTGGCGAGTGTGGGGGCAAGGTGAAAGTTTTGTTGTCAGGTTGAGCGTATTGAATTTTCGTTACAATATTTGATTGAGGCGGCGTCAAATCAGCCGCGTCAATTATTTCAGGTCCCATCAAAGGAACCAATGCGAGAAGCGTCAATGAATTATACATAAAAATTATTAAGGTTAAGGGTGCGGTTATACGGATCGGACTTGAAATTCATGATGTATACTGCTCGTACTTGAAATTCAGTGATTTAAAAGCGTAAAAGCCTGCCGTCCGAAAGCTAGGCAGGCGAAGGTAAACGCAAACTCAAGTATGAACAGTTTAAAAGTGTAAAGCCTATCGTCAAAAATCTAGGCATGCGGTTGTAAATGAAAATTCAAGTAAGAGTAGTTTGAATAATTTCGTTTGAATACGCAAGTTGAATATCATATCTTATCCAAAACAAAAAACAACATTACGCAACAAAAAATTTATCCCACTCGTCCAACGAAACGCAACCGTCTCGGCTGCATGTCGCCAACAGCAACCGATAAGGCGGTTGAGACAAAAATCTCCTTCACTAGCGGTTGAGTACAACCGCATGCAGGCGAGACGCCTGCGATCCTGTTGTCTCACGTGTCCTTCTCGTCCCACTTGTCCCTAAAAATAATCTTTAATTCCGAATTTAAAAAATACGCTTGACATAGTTTTCGGATAAAACTATAATCCTGTTCCGTTTTATACTGCTCGCACTTGAAATTCAGCGATTTAAAAGCGTCAAAGCCTGCCGTCCGAAAACTAGGCAGGCGAAGGTAAACGCAAACTCAAGTACGAATAGTTTAAAAATGGCGTTTGGATTTATTTTGATTTTTGATTTATGAGGCGATTATCAAAATGAATTTTGGCGTTATTTTTTTTGTTTGCTAACTGATGTTTTACCTGCTTGTGTTAGTGGGCGTTGGTTAGTTTAGTCAATGATTTTTGTAATTTTTTTGTAAATATAGATTCGATGATTCGGTTTCAAAATTTATGTTTATCGAATATCGAATATATTTTTTGCGAATAATTACAACAACCTAAAAACAGAAAGGACAATTTTTATGAAAACGTTCAATTTTGGTTTTAATGGGTTTGAGGGTAAAAAAAATGTTAAAATAGGCAAGGGGGGGGGGTACGTAAGAGGATTATGCCGAAAAATTTTGCTTTTACTCTTGTTGAGCTTCTAGTTGTAATTGCGATTATAGGAATATTGATCGCAATTCTTTTACCAGCCGTTCAAGCGGCGCGTGCGGCGGCACAGCGGATGCAGTGTTCAAATAATCTCAAGCAGATGGGATTAGCCGTTCACAACTTCCACGACTCGCGCGACGGTTTACCTCCGGCGATTATTTGTCGTTACCGAATGTCTCTTTTTCCGTT
>JAISLW010000365.1 GCA_031277105.1 Planctomycetaceae bacterium
GGTTGCGTCTTCGTTGAACAGATAACCGTTGTAATAGTATTCTATATCGATTTCAATTTTGCTCTCGTCAATATTGATTTCATTCATAATCTCGTTTACTTCGTTGCGGGTAAAACCTAATATTTCGTTATATTGTAAATCTAGCGTGAGATTGGTAGCAATATTATATCCGCTGGTCAGATCGTCAAGCATTACGGGGGAAATTCCGGTAATAAAAGTTTGACCAATTATGCCGTCGCCGGAAGCAATCTTAAGTTTTTCGTAAAAATCGCGAACTATGCCGTTGACGCAAACTGCATTTTTATAAAAATCATCGCCTAACTTAGAACCTCTCGCAATTAAATCATTCGCAAAATGATCATACTCGTCGATGATTACAAATATCTTTATACCGGCAGATTCGGCAATTCTAAAAGCCCAATCTAAAGCAGCCAGCGCCGAATATTTTTGCTTTTTAATTTGCCGGACGGCGTCAATAGCATCAGGAAAAAATTTTTTATGCTTGTCAAAAAATCTGTAAACTGCATTTTGTATATTGTCAGAAAAAGAGTTCCTAAAATTTTCAAAATTTAACGTATCGATTCCAGAAAAATTGAATCCCATAACGGCGTAACTATTTTTTAACGGCGTAGGATTTTTACCAATATAAAGATCGCCAAATAACCGTTCAAATTCATCGGCGTAATTAACGTCGTAATAATACGACAGCATCGAAATAAAAAGACTTTTTCCAAAACGGCGCGGACGAATAAATATTTTGCTATTGTTGCTCTCGTTTTCTAGTAATTCAATAAATTGCGTTTTGTCAACATAAACATAATTTTTTTCCGTGCGGACGCTCTTAAAATTAGCGTTGCCGTAAGGTAGTTGTTTAGGGGATTTTATATTCATATTTTATGGATCGGTTTAAGGAAAGGAATAGTTTAGTTAAGCGGCGGTAAGTTCAAATTCAATCGCTAACAGTTTAGTGAACTTCTAAAAAACGCAGATTTATTTTTATTAACCACAGAGACGCGGAGGAAATTTTAAATTGGAATCGAAACATTATTTAATATTATAATCGACGTTGAATATAAAATAATTTTAAAAAATTTATTCTCTTTGAACTCTGCGTTCTATTCGGTTAAATAAAAAAACGGCTATTATGAAGTTGCATTTAAATATTGTTACAAAAAATGTTGGCATAGTATAGCAGAAAAAGATAAAAATTGAATGGCGTTGTTTTGGCGATATTTGTTAATTGTATTTTACGTTTTTACGTTTTTATAATTTTGTAGTTTTGTAATTTTGCACTCATTGACAGTGGTTGTATATCAAATTAGAATATTGCCCTTTTAACTTGGCGGCATTTAAATTTGCGATTATCGTTGTTTGTTTAGTTATCGGGCGTCAGGCTTTTATGCTTTTTAATCGCTAAAATTTAATTACGAGCAGGTATATATTGTCGAAAATCAAGTGCAATCTGCGTATTAGATATTCCGTCTCCGTGTTGCAGCGTCGTCATAACCTTTAACGCTAACCTTAACCTTATAAATTGTCCGAAATACATCATTCCGAAATAAGCGCTGATGAAGAAATACTTATTGAGTATCTTGACGGCGAATTGTCAATAGACGCCCGACGCAAAGTCGAGGAGCGATTAGCGCACGAGCCGGAGTTGCGTGAAATGCTTGCTCAACTTGAACGCGATTGGGATAGTCTTGACTTGCTTGAGCGGACTGATACGAACAAGCAATTGGTTGAAACTACGCTTGAAACTGTAATAGCGTCGATTGTATCGGAAGCGAATCCGGCGTCAAATAAGCGATTTTATTTTTTGCGATTTGCTTTATTTGTGTTATTGGTTTTGATTATATTTTTCTTTTCGTTTCGTTTTGGCGAGCGTCTTGTGCCGGATGATAATTTTATGCTTCGTGTTGAGTCGCCGATAATTGAACGTCTTGACCAATATCTTATGCTTTTGGACGAAGACCCTGATCTTTTGTTGTTGCGTCTTTTGGCGGTGCGGCGAGTATTTTTGCCGCCGTTGAATAATAAGGAGAATATTGATCCCAATGAATTTATGCCGTCGTCGCAAGTTAGAATCCTTGATGCGTTTTCGTTGTATCCGTCTTTCAACGAATTGCAGCGCCGTGCGTTTCAATTGGAGAATTTGGATAAAACATTATATAGTCGTTTTTATTGGAACAATGAAAGATTTCGCCAGTTCAATATTGAGAAGCGAAATAGTTTGCGGGCTATTCACGAAAGTATTGAGAGCGCTCCGCGAAGTCGCGATTTGTATATTACCTTGAGGAATTATTACACTTGGTTTAAGGCGTTGCAGACTTATGAGAAGGCGGCGATAAGACGGGCAAATTTAACTTTAGAGGAACGTTTTGAACAAATCGCATCGTTAAAAAAACAACTTGACGCGGAACATCCGGAATACGTCGTCGCAAATCCGTCTTTGCCCAATGCCGTAACTATGGTTAAAGAAGAAGACAACGTGCGAAAATTAGCCGCAATATTAAGAAATTCAGATCAACATGATTTGAATACAATTTTAGACTCGCCGCCGGATTTGATACTGGAAAAACTTCATAGAAATTTACAATCCGACAAAAATAACAAAAATAATAAAAACGACGATAATTAACAGAATTTTTTTGAAAACGTAATTTACGGATTTATTGAATCGAAAATTTAATCGTAACAAATTAAAAAATCTTTTTCAATCTATCAATTTTACTAATGGCAACTTCTAAAAATTCATTTGTTCAAGTAGGCGGCATTTCGCAAAACGCCGATTACTTTTTTTACAAAAGATAATTTTTAGAAGATCGCTAAATTTTTATTTTTATTTACTAATTTTACAAAGACCGTAACGGCGATAACTCAATCGCTCAATTAAAATGAAAGAACAAATAACGTTAAAAACAAATGATACTATAGACTCTACGGACGCTGATCTAGTAGAGAGACAGGAACAATCTAAAATCCTTGACGCTTTGCAGCAGGCGATTAAACGTGAAGATTTGAATGCGGTGCAGGCGATATTTGAAGCCGGTGTAGATATTGATACGATGCGCGGGGCGACGCCGTTGCATTGGGCGGCGGCTTATTGTTCTAATGCTGATATTTTAAAGTATCTTGTTTCGCAAGTTGTGAGTGTAAACGTGCGCGACGAAACGGGGACAACGCCGTTGCATCTAGCGGCAAAAAATTCAAATGTGGAAGTGTTGCGTTTTCTTGTTTTGCAAGGAACGAGTATTGACATTACTGATAACAATGGCGCGACGCCGTTGCATTTTGGCGCTCGGTATAATCCGAATATTGAGGTTTTGAAGTTTATTATTTCTCATGGCGCTCGTATTGATTCGATTGACAGGAATAGCGCGACGCCGTTACATTTTGCAGCGAGGAGTAATTCTAATCTTTATGTTATAAAGTATCTTGTTTCGCAAGGCGCTGATGTTAATGCGGCTGATATTTATGGTTGGACGCCGTTGCATTGGGCTACGCGGTGGAATCCGAAATCGGAAATCATTCAGTATCTGGTTTCGCAGGGCGCTGATGTTAATGCGGCGAATGTTTATGGTGAAACGGCGTTGCATTGGGCGATGGAGAGCGGGTCGAAAATAGAAATTATTCAATATCTGATTTCGCAAGGCGCTATGATTACGGCTGACGGCGATGGTTGGACGCCGTTGCATTGGGGGATAATTTTTAATGCGTCTGTTGATGTGTTGAAATTTCTTGTTGCGCAAGGCGCCGATATAAATGCGATTGACAAAAACGGTTCGACGGCGTTGCATTTAGCCGCCTCGAGGTGGGATGTGAATGTTGACGTGATAAGTTATTTAGCGTCGCAAGGCGTGAATATTAATGTGCGAAATAATACGGGTTGGACGCCGTTGCATTTTGCCGCTGCGAATGATTTGTATGTTGAAGTTTTTGAGTATTTGGTTTCGTTAGGCGCTGATGTTAATGCGGCGAATGACGATGGTCAAACTCCGTTGCATTTGGCGGTAAAGCGTGATCTTTGCGCGGACGTGTTGGAGTTTTTGGTTTTGAATGGGGTGGAGATTAACGCTAGCGACAACGAGGGTTGGACGGCGTTTCTGTTGGCGGTTAAGAGCAAGTTATATTTTGAAGATTTTGAGTTTTTGTTATCTCATGGCGCCGATATAAATGCGAGTAATATTTATGGAGAGACGGCGTTATCGATTGCGAAGCGGTATCATTTTGAGGAGATCAAAAATTGGTTGCAGGAGCATGGAGCGGTTGAATTGGACAAAACTCAAAAGTCGAATAAGACGAAATTTATTTTAGCGTCTATTGGCGTTGTTGTTTTGACGGTTGTGATAAATGTAGTGTTATATTTTTTCCTTCATAAATAAAATTTGTAACTGCTCATAAAATTTTAGCGGATTGTTTTTTTGTAACCTTTTCACGGAAATTTAAACGATAGATTTTAAGGGATAAAATTTAAGCGATAAATTTTAAGTGATAGCGATTAGTGATTAGTTTTTTTAATTTGTAATTATGAGACAAAGGGAACGCAATCGTTTCGGCTGCAAGTTGTCTGAACTATGATTTGTGTGATTATTGTGATTAGTATAAAAATCATACAAATCATAAAAATCAAAATTCAAACAACATTGTCCCGTTTGTCCCTAAAATAATCTTTCTAAACTGTGTAATCTGTGGATCGTTTTTAAAGCGAATCACAGACCGACGGATCGCGGGCGTCTCGCCTGCAATTTGCCGCAAGGCAAACAAAAAGGCGCTTGAGATATTAAACCTCGCTCATTAGCGGTTGAGTACAACCGCATGCAGGCGAGACGCCCGCGATCCTGAAGTGCAGGCGAGATGCCCGCGATCCCGAAGGAACCCAGGCGAGATGCCTACATTCCTGTATTTTTTGTAACGATAAATATTTGTTCGATCTGTCCCGTTAGGGACAACATGTTGGTAGAAAAAAATGATACGAATTTTTAGCGTCCCGTTAAGGACGCAATAAAGGTTAAGGTTGTATTGACATATTGTCCCTAGCGGGACAAATATATTTTTGACATTGCTTTTCTACCAACATGTTGTCCCTAACGGGACAGAAATGAATTTTTAGAGACGCCC
>JAISLW010000406.1 GCA_031277105.1 Planctomycetaceae bacterium
CGTTATGAATTATTGAAATTTAATAATTATTTTGTGCGTATTGCGGCCCAAAAAATAAACGCAGTGGCGAAACACCGCCTACCTTTTTGCAAAAAAATGAATTTTTAGAGATACCCTAAAGTCAATAAAATCCTGCCCTTTCAGGGCAGCAAGGATAGGCGGCTTTGTTACCGCAGGTCTTTGACCTGCGGTTAAAAGTCAACACATAACTCTGCCCCGCTAGGGGCAGCACTTTTTGCGTTAAATAAAGTCAATAAAATCCTGCCCTTTCAGGGCAGCAAGTACGGGCGGTTTTGTTACCGCAGGTCGTTGACCTGCGGTTATGAAAGTTACGCCCTTATCAGGGCGAATATTGAATGACTATACATTAAAAAAAATCCGCTAAATTTCAGTGAACAGTTACAAAAAAATTATTTTAAATTAAAAGTCAATTAAAATTTCCCTCTGTGTTCTCTGTGTCCTCTGTGGTTAAAAAAAATTAAAAAAATTAACTATGTCCGAATTTTTTATTAGTCGTCCTATATTTGCGTGGGTGATTGCGATTTTGATTATGCTTGCTGGCGTATTATCGATTTTTAATATTCCTATTACGCAATATCCTGATCTTGCGCCGCCTGCGGTTATGATAACCGGCATGTATCCGGGCGCATCTTCGCAAACGGTTCAAGATACTGTTGTGCAAATTATCGAACAACAAATGACCGGTCTTGACGGTTTTCGTTATATGAATGCGTCAAGTACGTCCGACGGCAGTTTTACGATTACGATTACATTTGAGCAAGGGACAAATCCAGATATTGCGCAGGTTCAGGTGCAAAACAAACTTCAGCAGGCGACTCCGCTGTTGCCGACGGAAGTACAATCGCAAGGCGTGAGCGTTATAAAGTATCAGACGAATATGATAATTATTTTTGCTTTATATGTTGAAGATGATAGTTTGAGCAGAGGCGATATTGGCGATTATTTGATTGTGAATTTCAAAGATACGTTGTCCCGCGTCAAGGGCGTCGGCGCTGTTGATGTTTTTGCGACGCAATACGCGATGCGAATTTGGTTGCAGCCGGAACGCCTTTACAGTTACAATCTTATTCCGCAAGACGTAATCGCCGCAATCGAAAGTCAAAACGTACAAGTTTCATCCGGTCAAATTGGCGGTCTGCCCTCGCCGGACGGCACGCAGATTACGGCGACTATTATTGCAAAAAGCCGTCTGACAACTGTTGAACAATTTCGTAATATTCTTGTCAAAGTCAACAACGACGGTTCGCAAGTGCGGCTCAAAGACGTCGCCGCCGTCGAAATGGGAAACGAAAATTACAGTTTTTCTACGCAATACAACGGTTACGTTAGCGCCGGAATGGGCATCCGAATGGCGCCCGGCGCCAATATTCTTGATACGACTAAAGCGATTTACGACGCTGTTGAAAAGATGAAACCGCATTTGCCGAAAGGAATGAAAATCGCTTCTGTTCAGGAAATTGCGCCGGTTGTTCGGGCGTCGATATTATCTGTTGTGGAAACGTTGTTGGAGGCGATTTGTCTTGTTTTTTTGGTGATGTTTTTATTTTTGCAACGTTTCAGAATTACGTTGATTCCGATGTTGACGGTTCCTGTTGTTTTATTGGGGACGTTTGCGGCGCTTTATGTATTGGGTTTTACGATCAATATAATTACGATGTTTGCGATGGTGTTGGCGATTGGGTTGTTGGTTGATGATGCGATTGTTGTGGTAGAAAATGTTGCGCGGATTATGGAGGAAGAAAAACTGTCAGTCAAGGAAATAACGCAAAAATCAATGAAACAAATTCAAGGCGTTCTTATTGGCGTGGGGCTTGTTATTAGCGCGGTGTTTTTTCCGATGGCGTTTTTTGGCGGTTCGACGGGCGTGATTTACAGGCAATTTTCTATCACAATAATTACGGCGATGTTGTTATCGGTGTTGATTGCTTTAACGTTTACTCCGGCGCTTTGTGCGTCGATATTGCGACCGGCTTCGGGAAATCGTAAAACGTTTTTATTGTTTCGGTTGTTTAACAAATTTTTTATAACGACGATGCAATATTGCGTCAACGGCGTCGGTTATGTTTTACGTTACCGGATAATTTTTATACTAATTTTTGTTATGATTGTCGCGGTAATTATTATTTTGTATCCGAAAATTCCAACGGCGTTTTTACCGGTTGAGGATCAGGGTCAATTATATGTTCTTGTTGAATTGCCGCAAAACGCAACAATGCAGAGATCGGAAGCGGTGATAAAACAAGTCTCCGATTATTTTTTGAACGAAGAAAAAGAAACGATAGAATCGGTTTTTACGGTAATTGGTTTTAGTTTTGCGGGAATGAGTCAAAATTCGGGCATGGTATTTTTGGCGTTGAAACCGTTTGAGCAGCGTCAAAAAAAAGGTCAAGATATTTTTAGCGTTGTTGAACGCGCTACAAAAAAGTTTGCGCAAATCAATGAAGCGCGAATTACGCCGATTGTTCCGCCGTCGATTCAAGAATTGGGCGAAGTTGCGGGGCTGAATTTTTTCTTGCAAGACTTGACTGGAATTGGTCGTGAAAAATTGAAGGAGGCGCAAGATCAATTATTTGAACTTGTCAATCAAAGTGGAATGTTTACTGTGATTTTGTCGAATAATTTGCCGGACGAGCCGCAATATCGGATAACTATTGACGAGGAAAAGGCGCGAATATTGGAAACGAGTCTTATTGATATTAACGGTACGATGTCAACGGTGTGGGGATCGAGTTATGTGAATGATTTTGTTGATCGGGGGCGTGTGAAAAGGGTTTATGTTCAGGGCGAGGCGGTTTCGCGGACGGCGCCGGAGGATTTGGACAAGTGGTATGTGCGAAATAGTCGTGGTCGGATGGTGTCGTTTTCGGCGTTTTCGTCTGGGGAGTGGGTGATAGGGTCTCCTAAACTTGCGCGTTACAACGGTTTTAACGGAATGGAAATTTTTGCGATAGGCGCTGACAAAATTAGTTCTGGGGTTGCGATGGGGAAGGTGGAGGAGATTGCGGCGAAACTTCCGGCGGGGGTGGGTTTAAGTTTTACGGGGCTTTCGTTTGAGGAGCGTCGGTCGGGTAATCGGGTATATTTTTTGTATGGGTTATCGATTTTGATAATATTTCTTTGTCTTGCGGCGTTGTATGAGAGTTGGTCGGTTCCGGCGGCGGTATTATTTGTTGTTCCGTTTGGGGTGTTGGGTGTAATTTTGGCGACGTTATTTCGCGGGCTTTTGAATGATGTTTATTTTCAAGTGGGGATGCTTACGGTGATGGGGCTTTCGTCGAAAAATGCAATTTTAATTATTGAGTTTGCGAAAAAAATGTATGAAAACGAGGGCAAGTCGTTATATGAATCTGCAATTTTAGCGGCGCGAATGCGGTTACGTCCGATAATTATGACTTCGATGGTATTTGTGCTTGGGGTGATACCGTTGACGTTTGCCAACGGAGCAAGCAGTGTGAGTCAACATTCGTTAGGAACAAGCGT
>JAISLW010000434.1 GCA_031277105.1 Planctomycetaceae bacterium
ATAAATTTATTTTAGGCGTTGTGAAATATTAACATTTATTAGCGACATAAACTCTACTGCGGCCCAAAATTAAACACGGGGCGAAACGCCGCCTACCTGAACAAATGAATTTTTAGAGATGCCCTGTGGTTAATAAAAATAAATTTGTGGTTTTTAGAAGTCCCTTAATTCCGAATTTCCGAATTAAAAATTATTTTTGGTTTATGATGTACGTTGCTTGTCTGATGTTTGTTTTTTTGTTTGTTAGTGTTGGTTGTTTTTTTGGCGAGACAATTACGATTTTTTGTTCTGAATTATTTTGAGTGTTATTTATGGATTGTTTTTTTATTACGTTTTGGTTTGGCGTATTTGGGTCGTCGAATTGTATTCCGTTTTGAATAGTTCCGTTTTTACAACCTTCGTCGATAGAGCCGCATGGCGAGCACGGGTCAATGAAATCGTGCGATTGGTAACAATTGTCGCCTAAATAAATTTCATTGCCGCATCCGCAATCTGGAAAACTTTCATAACCTTTGCCTGCCGAACATAGCACGTTGCCTACAACCAAAAACGGCGTCGCCGCCGCCGATAACGCCGCTTCGCCAATCATACGCACGCCGCCAGTAAGTTGTAAAACGCAATTCGAACACGGATAACCGACGCGACAACCAACTCGACCACACGAAAAATGACCGCCATAAGAAGGCGTTACGCAAGGCTCGCAAGCCGTCTCATAAACAACGCCGCCGCAAGACTCGCTAACGCCGCCGCACGAAACCGAATGATCCACGCCGCCGTCAATATAATCAACAACGCCGCCAGAACCATTCGCACACAAGCCAAAAGGCGATATACAAGGATTCCGAAAAACAGGCGAATAACAAGCACAACCAAAAGTCGAAATCATCGACAACATCACAACCGAAATTAAAAATACTCGTTTCATCTTTTTTTTACCTTTGAATTGATTTTAAATTGTTCTTACTTAAAGGGCGGCAGGATTGGACGCTTTCAAATCAATTGTCAAAATGAAAAAAACAATATGTATTTGTCAAGTACGTTCAACAAATCATACTTGCTAACGTCTCATTTTGCCCGCTTGCCCTCGCTGGTAAAAGTTATCGGTACGGAATAACCAGAATATTTAGAAAAATCGGAATAATCAGAAAATTTTAAACAATAGGTTTTAGGAATTAGGGTGTAGGGGTTAGGGAATAGTTATTTAATTAGGAATGTAAAGAAATAGTTTTTTGTTTACAAAAAATTGTCCCACTTGTCCCTCTTGTCCCACAAAATCGCCGATACGTTATTTACTAGACAAAATTTTTATTAAAGTTTACAAAAAACTGTTTCTTAATTTTTTTATTTAATCGTCAAAGTCGTTGTAATATTTTTTTTAATTAAAATTGGTATAACGTAAATTTTTAGTAATTTATTTTACATAATTAGCGAAGTTTAGATATGTGATTTGACGAAATATAAGAAAACACGGTGGTATCGTGCTTCGTTTTGTTCTGATGATTAGCGGCGGTTAAAATCGGGGCGGGACGCGGCTTTCCAGATTTAGATGGAAAAATACAATAAGGAGTTAAAAAGAAAGATGAGTATTAAATTAAGCAGCCTGCTCCCAATATGTTTTATTGGAGCAAGTCTGGTTGTAGGCTACAATTCAGCTTACGCACAATCATTTGCCGAAAGTCCGCCGGTAAATACAACATTAGCGCCCTACGCAACCGCACAAATTACGCCAGGTTACGCAAATGACGCTTCACTTGAATCAAGAATCAGTTCTATTGAAACAGCCCTAAAAAAGAAACAAGATAAACCAGATTCAAAAAAAGGATTTACCCGCGTTATTGACGGACGCTTATACGTTGATAGTTACAGCGTAAGCAGACAAGAAGGCGCCGCACAAGGAGCGCCAGGAAACCTGTCAAATTTAGGAAACTACAACGGTTTACGCGACCTGCGAATCGGAGTTAAAGGCGAAGGTTACGAAATCTTCGATTACAAAATCGATCTGTGCTTCATCGAACAAACCGGAAGTAACTCTTCAGGCGATTATACAGTTTTGGGTAAGAATGGAGAAGACGTTGTTGTAAAAGACAAGAGTAGTTTTAACAATGCAGCTGTTAATTTGAAGGATGCTTGGTTTGGGGTAAAGAATGTTCCGTTACTTGAGTATGTCAAGATTGGTCATTATCGTTTGGAGGATGGCGTGTCGGTTTTGACGGGCGGTACGAATACGACGTTTTTGGAATTTGACGGTCGTGATTTTGGGACTGGTCGTCGTATTGGAATTAGTTCGCGTCATCTTTGGGCTCATGATACGATTAGATTTTTTGCCGGATTTTTTTATGACCGTGATATTGCGACAAGAAGTCGATTTGACCGTAATGAAAATCAAGGTTCGATTACGAATTTTAGGTTGACGTTTTTACCTTATGCGTCTCGCGACGGCGGTAAAATTGACGGCAAAAAATTCCTGTTTTTCGGAGGTAACTATAGTTACTATGATTTGTCAAAAGGAGCTGACGGCAAGCAATCGGCTAGTTTCAATGAACGATTTGCTACGTTGCAATTAAGTTCGCTTCAAAGCCTGGCTATTCTGACGGACAGTTACAATAAGTTCGGGTTAGAGTTTATCTATCAGAATAAGTCGTTTACGTTGCAATCGGAGACTTACGCCAATGTTTATAATTCAGTGAATATTGGCGGCGCTACGAAAGACCGGACGATTTGGGGAACTTATATTACGGCGAAGTATTTTTTGACGGGCGATTACAGGAAGTTTAGCGCTGACAATGCGGCGTGGGGCAATGTTAGTTTGAAACATAATCTTGATCTGCGAAAGATCAACGACTTAAACCGCACCGAATGGATCGGCGGACTTGAACTAGCCGCAAAATGGGCTTATACTGATACGAGTGATTTCAATGGACTCGCCGGTTTCACTGGTAGTGTGAATGATATAACTGTTGGTTTGAACTGGTACTGGTCGCCGCAGGCTCGTTGGTTATTTGATTATATTCATGTAATTCCGAGTCAATATCGCAACGGACAAAGCCGAGATCATTCCGATACAGATATATTTGCCGCATCGTTCCGGTATAATTTTTAGTTCAAAGTTAGCGACAATCGATCAGAAGCAGAAGATTGTACTTGAATTTATTGATGCGAAGACGTAACAGCCCGCCCTCCGCAAGGCAGACGGCGACGAAAAAAGAAAATTTAAGTGTAAACTATTGAAATGCGAACTGTTCAAATGGGGAGATAAAGTATTTGACAGAATTATTGTAACAATAATTTCAAGTCAAATATTTTATCTCTCCGTTTTTTTGTTACAGGAATAAGAAACAAAAGGTAATCAAATACATCAAATGTAATCAGGGCGTTTTTATTTTTTGCGTATGGAAGATGCGTATTAAATTTGATGTGTTCTGATTTGACTAAAAATTTAGGATAAAATAGTGTCTGATATAATATTTCCATCTCAACGTCCGTCGCGAACTAAGATAGTGGCGACGGTTGGTCCGGCTTGTGATAGCGAGTCGGCGCTTACTCAATTGATGTTGTGCGGCGTAACTGTATTTCGTTTGAATATGGCGCATGGTTCGGGGACGGAGGATGCGCAGCGTCGTCTTGATCTTATACGTTCTGCCGCTGAAAAACTTGGTCGTCCGATAGGCGTGCTTGCGGATCTTGCCGGTCCGAAGATGCGATTAGGCGAAATAGACGGCGGCGCTTATAATTGCGATCCTAAAAGACCTATACGTTTTGTACGCGGCGAGCGGACTGACGCCCCTCATACTTTTACGACAACTTATGAGCCGTTGATAGATGATTTGAATATAAACGACAACGTTATGCTGGCGGATGGAACGGTTACGCTTCGCGTCGTGGACAAGTCGCCGGACGCCGTAACTTGCGCAGTAGTTCAAGGCGGCGTTGTTAGGAGTCGTCAAGGCGTAAATTTACCCGGCGTAAATTTAAGTATTAAGACCTTGCAACCGCATGATATAGTTCATGCGAAATGGGCGGTCGGCGCAGGGATAGATTTTCTCGGTTTAAGTTTTGTACGCAGCGCCGAAGATATACATGAGTTGCGTGAAATATTGGCTGATACGGTGCATCGTAACACGGGTTTATTTGGCGATATTCCTCATATTATTGCCAAAATAGAAAAACAAGAAGCGGTAGAAAATATCGAAGAAATAACGGATGCGGCTAATGGCGTAATGGTAGCGCGAGGCGATTTGGGCGTAGAGTTAGATATTGCGCGTATTGCGACGGTTCAAAAGATGATAATTGACACGTGCCGTCGTAAGTTGAAGCCGGTGATTGTGGCGACGCAGATGCTGGAAAGTATGCACTCGCACACGATACCGACGCGGGCGGAAGCGACGGATGTTGCGAATGCGATTATTGACGGCGCTGATGCGACGATGTTATCGGGCGAAACTGCGGTGGGCGCTTATGCGGTTGAAGCGGTGCGGATGATGAACAGGATTGCGGAAGAAACGGAGAAGTTTATTTTGAGGAAGGGATGGTACAAACAAGACGGAGTTAATAGAGGATTAAAAATACGCGAAACAGGATGGAGTAATAAAAATAAAACCGAAAATGAAATTGAAGACGAAAATAAAATCATTGTCGGCAAGTTGCCGGTAACGTATGCGATCTGCAGCGCCGCAGTAGGGCTGGCGGAAGCAATAAATGCAAAAAGAATCCTTATTGCGTCGCGGTCGGGAGTATCGGTAATGGGACTGTCAAATTTAAGATCGTCCGTGCAAATAATAGGAACAAGTCATAATCCGCGAATATTGAACAGAATGAATTTATATTGGGGCGTGATTCCCGTGTTAAATGCGCCGAATGACCCGCGCGAAAGTCTAAAAGAAATCGTAGAAGTAGGCAAAAAAACAGGAAGATTTGAAAGAGGCGACAGGCTAGTGCTGGTAAGTACAATGGGACCAACTTCAGAAAATCACAATATCATTTACGCACACGTTGTAGATTAAAACGAATACGTCGTCAGAACTATGATTTTTTTGATTTGTGCGATTTGCGTGATTTGCGTAAGTCGTATGATTTTTTGTTACAAAAAATCCTTCCTCCTGTCCTTCTTGTTCCTAAAAAAAAAATCGTTGTAATCGTTCATGGAATTTTAAAAAAACCTTTTTTATTATTTTCTTATGTTTAGATTTTATTCGCCTTATTATTTTCTTTTTTTGGCGCCGTTTTTTGTTTTTATATTTTTTGTCGAGTATCGTCGTCGGCGTGTTGGCGTTATTTTTAGTAGTGTGGCGATGTTTTCGGGTTTGCCGGTTACGTTTATGCAACGTGTTGGCGGGTTATTGCCGGTATTATTTTATATTGGCGTATTTTTAATTATTGTTGCGCTTGCGCGTCCTCAATCTGGGATTGAGGAGTATCGGGTTCGTGCTGATGGGATAGCGATAGCGATGTGTGTAGATCGTAGCGGTTCGATGGAGGCGGAAGATTTTGAGGTTGGCGGTAAGGTTGTGAATCGTTTGGCGGCGGTCAAGAAGGTATTTCGTGATTTTGTTTGCGGCAATGGCGGCAAGTTGGGCGGTCGCAAGGATGACATGATAGGTTTGATTGCGTTTGGCGGTTATGTTGATGCGTTTTGTCCTCTTACGTTTGATCATTCTACGTTGTTGGAAATGCTTGACCAAGTTAATTTATTGGTAGCGCCGAAATCGTTGCGTAGCGGCGCCGACGTGCGCCGTTTGAGTCGTACTTTTGAGGAAGAGAATATGACGGCGATAGGCGATACGATAGCGATAGCGTGCGACAGGTTAAAGGACGTAAAAGCGAAAAGTAAAGTAATTATTTTGTTATCGGACGGCATGCAAAATTTCGGCGAACTTGATCCGTTGGAAGCGGCGGAGATAGCGAAAACGTTAGGGATTAAAATTTATACGATAGGAATTGGGGCGGGAATTGCTTCAAACGCAAACGGACGCAATATTTTTACAATGGCTTCAACGTCAATGGTCGATGAAACAATGTTGCGAAAAATCGTCGAAATAAGCGGCGGGAAATTTTATAGCGCAAATTCTACAGACGCTCTAGAACAAGTTTATGCAGAAATTGACAAACTAGAAAAAACAACGCATGAAGGCAGAATTTACACGCAATATAAAGAACTATACCGTTACCCGCTAATAATAGGCGCAACAATGATCCTAGCGCACTTCATTCTAATAAACACAAGATTCAGACGATTACCGTAAAAACATCTCTAAAAATTCGTAATCGTTCACAAAAATTTGTTTAGCAAATTACGTATTGACGATTTTTTGTAACGAAAATTACGCGACTATTCCGACAAGATTATTACCTTCTGTTTCGAGTATTTCGCAATTTACCAAACTGCCCGCTTCAAGTTTAGCGTTATTTTTATTTGTAACATAAACTATTGGATCAATGTCTGGCGCATCGGCGTAAGTTCTGCCGATGTATAAATTCGGTTCTAAATAGCCTGAATCGTCGATATAATTTCCGTCAATTTGCACGCTCATAATATTATTTTTTTGTCGTTTTCCCCATGCGATAGCATTTTTATTGCATAAATCATTTAGTTGTCTGAAACGTCGCTCAATAGTCGCATTGGGGATTTTATCTTGAAACTTTGCCGCCGGCGTTCTTGGCTCGGCAGAGAATGCAAAAACGCCCGCACGCTCAAATTTCCATTTGTCCACAAACCGAACCAATTCGTCAAACATCGCATCCGTCTCGCCTGGAAAACCAACTATCAACGACGTCCGCAATACAAGCCGCTCAATCTTATTACGCAACTTATCAAGCAAACGCTCCGTCTCCGCACGCGTAACGCTTCTGTTCATACGCCGCAATATATCATCGTTAATATGCTGCAACGGAATATCAATATAAGGCAACAACTTCTCACTACGCGAAAAAAACATCGCCAACTCGTCGTCAAAAAAACCAGGATAAGCATACATCAACCTAATCCAACGTATCCCGTCAACGCCTTCAAGACAACGCAATAAATCAATAAGCGAATAACGCTCCGGTAAATCCATACCCCAAAACGTCGTCTCCTGAGCAATAATCACAAGCTCCTTAACGCCGCTTTGAGCAAGTTGTTTCGCTTCCGTTAATAATTTGTCCTTCGTCTCACTGCGAAATTGACCGCGAATATCAGGTATCGTACAAAAAGAACAACGACGACTACAACCATCGGCAATACGCAAATACGCAACATGATCAGCCGTCAATATATCACGACCAAGATCAAAATTAGAAGACGACGAAATATCGGGATTGAGATTTTGATCCTGATTTTGAGGTACGGTCAACGGGATATTATTAGTTGTTGTCGTCGTGTTTATTGCGATATTTTTTGAATCAATAACCGGAACGCCAAACCATTCGTCAACGTCTGGAAATTCGACGGCGAGTTGCTTAATTCCTTCAAATTGCGTCATGCAACCGCGAACTATTATTCGTTTAATCCTGCCTTCTTTTTTCAAGTCTATTAACCCGCGAATATATTCTCTGGCTTCGTCCCGCGCAGATTGCAAAAAACCGCACGTATTGAGTACGACAACATCAGAACCGTCCGGCTCAATCTGAAATTCATAACCTTGTTCCCGCATCTGCCGGACATACCGCTCGCTGTCAACAAGATTTTTAGGACAACCAAGCGAAACAATAGAAAACGTTTCGCAATTATGTTGATTGTTAGTTATTTTGGCGTTATTGGAAATTGACGTCATAAAATTTTTATTGAAAGCGTCGCGAATAATTATTGTAACCGTTCACGAAAATTTAAGCGATAAATTTTAAGGATTTAGGGTGTAGGGTGTAGCGGGACAATTTTCGTTACAATAAATCTAGCGCCTACGCCCTATCGCCTGAGACTTTATTTTCTAAAATTTCATGAACTGTTACAAATTTATTTTATATAACCGCAATTTCAAGTGTGAACAATTTAGAACATTGTTGATGATTCTGATTCTAAAATGTGTAATATGAAATCGGATTCATTTTTTCTTTGGTTATTATTTGAGTTTATTGTGTTTTGTTGTGAGAATTGTGCGTATTTTGCGCCGGCTTCGGAGATGTTATTATTTTGGGTGTTATTTAGTTGTTGAACTGCGTTTATTAGCGTTGATAATTTTGCGATTTCTTGGAATTGGTTTTTGAAATTTCCGTTATTTTGTAATAGATTTTGTATGATTTGTTTATTTGGCGCATTGTTTATAACGTTTAATCCGTTTTGATCGTTTTTAATATCTAGCGGCGTTGTTTGTTCGATACCTGCGTTTTTCATTGACGTCATTAGGTTTGATTCAAAATTTTTCAGTTTCATTTTCAGCATACTTGCCAACATGTCGCCTTGTTGTTTAAGTTGTTCGAGGCTTGACAAGCTTAGTTCTTCTTGTCCGTTATTATTGTTATTATTTGCGTCGTTTACGCTCAGGAATTGTTGCAAGGAGTTCAAGGTCGGCGATAAGGTTAAAGTGTCGGTATATGAATTTATCGGGTTTGGATTTATCGGTAGCGGCATTTGTTTTGTGTGAATATCGTTGTGTTGCGATGTTAGCATGTTTAAGAAGCTGCCGACGTTTTGAATTGAATTTGACATTTAATCGGATTCCTTTTTTTTAATTTTGGAGTTAATTTTAAACTGTTCGTACTTTAATTTGCGTTTACCGCCGTCTGCCTAGTTTTCGGACGGCAAACTTTGGCGCTTTTAAATCGCTGAATTTCAAATACGATCAGTATATTACAATCAAGTCGCAGACAACCGCCGCAACTTAACACTTCGGCGAATAATAATAATTTCCAAAAATCACGTCAAGAGAGAATTTTTGTGAACTGTTACTTATTTTTTAGACAGTATAATTTTTAGTTTTTTGAAAGTATTTGCGGCGGTTGTTGGGATGTGGATATTTACTAATTCTGACAAGTTGCTTTTTGTCGGGTTTATATCTACGGTTTTTTTATTTTGTCTTATTGCTTCATAGATTGGCGCCGTGATGTATGGGAACATTGCGGACGTGCCTATTGAGACGACCAAGTCAAAACCGGCGCCGTTGTCAAATTCGCCGTCAAATTTAGCCAATACTTCGTACGGCAGCGATTCCTCAAAAAGAACAATAGCAGGTCTAATAACAGAATTACAAACAGGACAACGAGGCGGCAACTTCGATTTAATCTGCTCAATTCGTTCAGATATTTTTGTATTTATATTTTCTTGAAGTTGGTTTTGCGGTTTGTTTGGTTCGAGATATTCAGTCCAGTTGCAATTATTATTTGTGCAAAAAAGTTTTTTCAATGTTCCGTGTATTTCCAAGACGTTTTTTGATCCTGCTTGTTTGTGATAGCCGTCTATATTTTGCGTTAGTATGACAACTTTGCCGCCGTTGTTGTTAAATTGCGTTTCTAATTCTGCGATAAAATAGTGTGCGTTGTTGGGTTTGCATTTGAACACGGCTTCAGCGATTGGCAACATATATTTCCAGGTAATTTCGGGACGGCGTGCGAACATTGTCGCCGAAAGGCATTGTTCAATTCTGTATCCTTCCGTTGTGAGTTCGTCGTTATACAATCCTCCGGCGCCGCGATAAGTTGGCAATCCGCTATCGGCTGAAATACCGGCGCCGGTTATAAATAAAACCCGCTCCGAACTCCGCAAATATTCCGCAAATTGTAATATTAAATCATCCATCCGTCTTAATAATTATAGAAAATTTTCTAATAACCCGTTTTTGTAACCGTTCACTATACTGCTCGTACTTGAAATTCAGCGATTGAAAAGCGTAAAAGCCTGCCGTCCGATAGCTAGGCAGGCGACGGTAAACGCAAACTCAAGTGTGAACAGTTTAAAATGGGAACAGTTTAAATTAGTTCCAGTAATCTATAAAAATATTTTGCAAGGTTTGTAAATCTGTCGTAATATTCGCCAAAGAAAATACAAGGATCGAACCGGCAATAAATCCATATAGAATTGGTAATTTTCTAGTGTTGTTTTTTACATTATGACACGCTTCCGCTAATTCGCTTTTAAATAACTCCCATACTGGATCGCTAGCCGGCGAACCTGTCAATTGCAGAAAAATATAACGTGAATAATTATTTTTGGCTTCCTTCCACACATCTTCTTCCGTGATTTTATGCGTTCTGAGTTTGCTTTTTAATTTATCCAGCAGATTATAATAGCTTCCGCCGATTACGCAGTGTAAGCCTATTTTTGGTAAATGCAATGTCCGCTCTTCCAGAAAAAAACGCCTGTCCAACCTCTTCGATACGTCCGCAATACAATGCATAAATTCTTCAAAATCACAATTGTAAATAACCACATAATTACGACACGCATTACAAATACAATAAGACGCCAGATAATAAATCAGTAACCAATAAATTATCGCCCATACGCCCCACATATTGTAAACATACGCCGGAATCAACAACTTGCCAGGTCCAAAAGAAACTAAACCCAAAACGCAAACCAACAAAATACCCACGTCAAAACCGCCGCTAAATAACGTCGGATAACGCCTACAAAAAATAAAAGTAAAAAAAACAAAATATATACCCAACGGCAACAACACTATCGATAATATCATCAAAAATATCCCCATTTCAAACGTTACTTCTTGATAAACCTACACGCTTAAAATTCAACAATCACACGACAAAATAAATTGTAAACACTCGCAAAAATTAAGATGAAAACAGTTTAAAATTATCGTTACAAAAAATAATTACGACCGCTCAATAGTTACAAAAAATAATTATACCCTAATAATATAGTTAAAAAAGACTGTTGAGATATAACCTCGCTCATTAGCGCTTGAGATCAAAAACTCGCTCATTAGCGGTTGAGATCAACCGCATGCAGGCGAGATGCCTGCGATCCTGAAAAGCAGGCGAGACCAACGGATCGCGGGCGTCCCGCCTGCACTTTGCCGATAGGCAAACAAAAAGGCGCTTGAGATCAAAAAATCGCTCATCAGCGGTTGAGTACAACCGCATGCAGGCGAGACGCCCGCGATCCTGGAAT
>JAISLW010000488.1 GCA_031277105.1 Planctomycetaceae bacterium
GATTCCAAAAAGAGTATTACAAGTTTACTAAATTCCGCAATGAAACAAATCAACGACCGCAAATATTATGAATCTTATCTTGACAAAAAAGTAATATTGATGGCGGTTGCTTTCACGGGTAAAGAAATAAAATGCGAACTTAAAAATGTTGCGAGTCGTAAGGCATAATTTTTATGCTGCGGCTTTTTCTATTGTTTCTCCGTTTTTATTTACGTTTTTAAATTCAACTCCGGCGTGTGTTGATATGCCGGATTCGTGCATTGTGATTCCGTGTAATGTTGAGACGATTGACATTGATTTTTTTGAATGCGTAATCATTATGAATTGTGTTTCGTTTTCAAATTCTTTTATTGTCCGTAAAAATCTATCGACGTTACCTTCGTCTAGGGCGGCGTCGCATTCGTCGAGGATACAAACCGGATTGGGTTTATATCTAAAGAACGCTAACAGCAGCGCAACGCACGTCAACGTTTTTTCGCCGCCGCTCATCAATGTTATACTTTTTAGTTCTTTGCCTGGCGGTTTTGCAATTATCTCAATTCCCGACTCAAGCATATTAGACGGGTCTTCCAATACTATATCGGCGTTGCCGCCGCCGAAAAGGTGTTGAAATAAATCTATGAAATGACTTCTGACGCCGTTGAAGGTTTCTTCAAATAGAATTTGGCTTGAAGCGTTGATCCGTTCTATTGCGTTTTCTATTGATTTTTTTGCGTTAATCATGTCGTTATATTGGAACGACAGCGAATTATATCGCGTTTCCAAGTCGTCGAGTTCGTTGATCGCTTCAACGTTTACGTTTCCGAGTCGTTGCAATTTCATACGCAATTCCTCTATCTCCGGCTTATAATCAATATCAGTCGCCGCATCGACATTATTCGTTACGTTATTTCTTTTACCGTCGCCGTCAATAATTTTAGCGTCGGTTTCATCGTTTGTTTCATTGTTTGTTTTATCATTTGTTTTATCATTTGTTTCGGCGGCGTTTTTATTGTCGAATTTATTGTCTTGTTTATTATTTATTTCGTTATTATTTTTTGATTCGATAATTTCGTTTACGTCGATTCCGTAATCTTCTTGAATTCGTTCTACCAATGTTTTTTGTTCTTGTGTGATACGTTCTAATTCAAGTTGTTTCGTGTGTTCTTTTGTTCTAATTTTATTCAAATCATGTTGTAAGCGTTTGTATTCGTTTTGTAATTTTGTTCTTTTTGTCGCAATTTCGATTCTGTTTTCATTAACTTTTAGTAATTTGCGTCCTATTTTTTCTTTTCGTAAGTATAATTTTGCTTCCGTTGTTTCTATTTGTAAAATTGCCAATAGGATTTTTTCTTTTTTGTTTTCTAGCATATCGCTTCGTTGTCTGTATTCTGCCAACATATTTTGTCGTTCTGTGAGGTGGTCTTCAAATTGTCGTTTACGTTCATTTAGGGAGACTAATCGTTCTTCGCTTTTTGCGAGGGCGATTTTTACTTCCATTGTTTTTTGTTGATGTTCTGATTGTTTTGTTTCTGCGTTTGCTAATTCGTTTCTGATTTCGTCTTGTCTTATTTTTAATTTTTCAACTTCTGCGTTAAAGTTACGTTGTATTGTTAGCGTTTGTTCAAGTTCTTTTGATGCGTTTATTAGTTGCGTATTTAATTTATCTAGTTCGTCGTTTACGATTGTAATTTGTTCGTTGTCGTTCTTTAAGCGTTCTTCAACTGTTGATAATTTTTGCACTAGCGAATCATATTCCGCAACTGTTTTTTGATAATCGTGCGATTCATTTTCAACGTCGTTTTCGTCGTTTGTAACGCGTTCTTGTGCGATTACGACTGCGATTTCCATGTCTTGCACGTCGTTATCAAGCGTTGTCATTTGTTCGCTTAAGTTGCGTAATTCGCTGCGGCGTGCAATTAAACCCGACGACGTATTGGGCGGTCCGACGATCAATGCGCCGTCTGTTGTCAACAATTCTCCGGCGATTGTCAAAAAGGACGCTTGGTCGTTGCTTTCTTTGTAAAGTTGCACCGCAACCGCCATGCTTTCGACGATCCAAGTTTTGCCGAGTAAACGTTGCGCTAAATGAATGAACGGTTTGTCTGCTTTCACGTATTGATCGGCGCGACCGTAAACGCCGTTGCGACCAAGAAAGCCGCGACCTTTAACCCACGGCGGGTCTTCCTCATTCGGATCAAGCCAAATAAAACCGACGCGACCGGCGAATTGAGAAGCGTGACGTTCAATATGACGGAACAATTCGCCTTTGGGCGACACAACTACATATTGAGAATTTTGACCTAGCGCCAAATCTATAAGAGACGCCGATTCCACTTCCGCATGAAGCAAATCCGCAACAAGACCAAAAACATGACGAAACGGACTTTTCGGGTCGCGCGACTGTTGTAATACTTCGCGTACTCCGGGGCTTATGCCTTCGTTTTTATTGATTAAGTCTTCGAGGACTGATATGCGTTCTCGCATTCCGCTTTGGCGTTGTTTTTGTTCGGACAAGTTGTGCATTAGTTGTGCGAGTTCGTTTGAGCGTCTGCTTTTGCGTTCTCTGGCGTGGCGTAAATGTTCTTTTTTTTGGCGGACGAGGTCTTCAATATTATCAACGGCGTCTTTGCATTCGTTGTATTGTAATGATAAATCTTCGCGTTGTTGTTTTAGTTTTTTTAATTTTGCGTTATTTTGTTCGATAGCGTTTTGTAGAGAGGCGACGCCGGATTCTAATCCGCCGATGACGCCGGACAAGTTAGCGCTCTGTCGGCTTTGCGTATCTGATTCCGTTCTGACGAAATCTAATTCCGCTTGTAATTTCGTACATAAAATAGTTAGTTCTTCGTCTTCTTTTTGTAGATTTGAGTAAGTTTCGTTGACTTCTCTTTTAATTTTTATTGCTTTATGAATATCGTCTGCGGTTTTTCGCATTAGGTCTTCGATGTCGATGCTGCGGACGTTTAGTTCGGATAAGGATTGCCAGTTGCGAATTATTTGCGTATTGAGATCGTCAACTTGTGCGTTTTGTAATTCAACGGCTGCGTCTTCTCCGGCAATTTTTTCTCGCAGCGCCGCAACTTCTCCGGCAAATTTACGTATCTCGACATCAGTCGTCTCGATTTCGTTATTTACGGCGGACAATAATTTTTCAGTCTGTTCTGATTCTTCCGTTAATTTTTCGATTTCGGATTTTAGGTTATTGATTTCGGTTTGAATTTGTGCGGATTGTTCTTGTCGTTTTTGGTAATCGATGCGGGCTGATTGGATTCGTAGTTCTTGTAATCGTGTTGTGTATTGTTTGTAAAGTTGCGCTTTACCGGCTTGGTTGCGGGTTGTTTTTAACTTGTGGTCTGTTTCGGTAACTATATCGGAGATGCGGAGTAAATTTTGTTCTATTCTTTCGTGCCGTCTTTGGATTTCTTGTTTGTATGCGTTGAAGCGATTGATTCCGGCGGCTTCGTCGAAAATTATACGGCGTTGCAATGGCGAGCTTTGGAGTAATGATTCGACTTTGCCTTGTTCGATAATACAATATGCTTGCGTACCGAGACCTGTTCCGCTGAGAATATCTTTAATATCTTTTAAGCGTGAATTTTGACGGTTAATCTGGTATTCGCATTCGCCGCTACGATAAATTCTACGCGTAATATGAACTTCGGGGGTATCGAGTTTAAATATTTTTTTAGAGTTGTCGAAGGTCAAGGTAACTTCGGCGGAGCCGAGCGCCGGACGATCAGAACTACCGTTAAAAATTACGTCCGTCGACTCAGAACCGCGCAAACGTTTCATACTCTGCTCGCCAAGAACCCATTTAACCGCATCGACAATATTAGATTTGCCGGAACCGTTAGGACCAACAATCGCGCTAATACCATTACCGAACTCAATACGAGTACGGTCGGCGAAACTCTTAAATCCCGAAAGTTCTATCGCACGCAACACGGCTATGAAAAAAATTTAGTAATTAATTTAGTAATTAAATTGACGGCGTTCTAAAAATTAAACGCAATAGGGCATCTCTAAAATTTCATTTTTTTGTAAAAAGGTAGGCGGCGTTTCGGCACAGTGTTTAATTTTTTTAGCCGCCTACCTAAACAAATGAATTTTTAGAGACGCTCTATTTTAGGAATCAACTAGGAATCAATTTGACGTAGCGAAGTATAACAATTTTATCAAAATCAACAAAGACCAATTTTTTCAGAATTATCCGTCATGCGTTATAGAAAAATGTTATGTTGCGGAACAGAATAAACGCAACCGTCTTGACGATCTCCGCCAAATTGCCCAATTACCAATTTGTCCAATTACCAATTTGTCCCGCGCGTCCCTAAAAAATCGCCGATACGTAATATCTCTAAAAAAATTTCGTGAACGTTTGCGCGTGTGTTTTTTTAATTATCATTTTTTAGATTTATTGTGAATTGTGTTGTATTTTCGTTGTTTAGTAATTCGGCGGCGATGTTTGCGGCTTTTTTTAGGGCTTCTTGTTTTAGTTTAATTTGTTCTTTTGTTTGTATGAATTTTAATTCTCCGGTTGTGGGATCGTTTATTTTGTCGGTCAAGAGTAATCCGTTGTATTGTTCTATATTTTGTTCGTTATTTATATTTTCTTTTAATTTTTGCGGCAGGTATTTTGTCAAGTTTATTATTTGTTCGGGTTCGTTTTGGTGTTGTTTTATTTCGCGGGCGAAGTCGCCTAGTATTGTTTGTTGTTCGTAAATTTGATTCGGCAACATATCGGGCGGCTGAAATGTGATATTTACCGACCATGTTAATGGTTCTTCTTGTCCGTATTGTTTTCGTAATTCGTTTAAAATATCGTTGACGGCGGTTTCTTTTCTCAATATTGTTGACAGTTGCGATTGTTCTGATTGTGTTGCGTCGATATGCCAATTTATCATTAGGTCGTCGTTTTTTTGCGAGTTGCGGTAATTTTTGATTCGGTTTTGTATTTCTTCTTTTATGCGTTCAATTCCGTCGTTTGCTTCGAGTATAATTTGATCGTTTATCCATTGGATTGGCGACGTTTCAAAAAAAGACAATTGCGGTTCGGCGTCAGGAAAGACTTCGACCAATGTAGCGCCGAATTGTCCGGTCATTTCGGGCGTGCGGGCAACCGTCGTGCCTGGATAATGTACGATATACGGCGGCGTATCTTTTTTGTCGCGTTTTATGTTATCGTCAAAATTTAGCGGCTCGATTTGCGTTGGTTTTCCGTCTATTCCTTTTTTGCGCTGATTACCTTGATAAGTCAAACGGCGATCTAAACCTCCCATTGCCCAATAATTGATGCGGCGCTGCGAAAGCGATTCCGGTTCAACTTCGCCGTTGGCGATAGCGATACTGAACTGGCGACCTGATTCAATTGGGAAGTCGTTGTTGCGTATTTTGCGAAGGCGCTGGTTGCGGCTAACGCCGGATATTTTTGCCAAAACGCCGCCGGAATTAACGCCGGAACGTTTGAAATAATATTCCTGAATTGAATTGCAAGGGAAATGACGGACGTTAGCGGGCAACGGAAATGAAACAGGCATGTCGTCGGGAGAATCAAATTCAGAACCTGCCCAATAAACGGTTATGCCGGCTTTATTTAATCGCTCAAATTGCTCAATAAGAAAAATAAATAAACGAGGCGGCGAAAGCAAAGCATTAAAAACATCGCCGCTAATTATCAAAAAATCAACAGATTCCTCTAACGCCTTATCAAAAACACGCAACGCCGCACGACAAGATATATCAAAAAATCTAGACTCCAAAACAACAGGAAGTTCCAATAAGCCTTCGATCACACGGTCAAGAAAAAAACCGGATGTATGTATAAATCGCAACGGCAAATTCCGGCGATGAGGAAAATTATTAGAATTATGGTTCATAACTCAAAAATATAATATATGCAAACAATTTGTAACCGTTCTCAAAATTATAGAAGCGTAAAATTTTAAGGGATAGGGAATAGTTTTTTAATTAGGAATTAGAAATTAGAAATTTAGCGGAATAAATTTTTGTTAAAAAACTAACGCTATGCCCTAACCCATAACCTCTACTCCCTAAAATTTTTTGCTTAAATTTCCGTGAACGGTTACAATAATTAAAAAAATTATCTGTCTTATGTAATCGGTAAAAATTACGTAGTCTGACAAATATACATTAACCGCTATCTTTTACAATACTCCCCAAAACAAAAAATTTGTAACTATTCACGAAAATTTAAACAAGCGTCTCTAAAAATTCATTAGGGAACTTCTAAACTATTCGTACTTGAGTTTGCGTTTACCTTCGCCTGCCTAGCTTTCGGACGGCAGGCTTTGACGCTTTTAAATCGCTGAATTTCAAGTACGAGCAGTATAAAAACCACAAATTTATTTTTATTAACCACAGAGGACACAGAGAACACAGAGAAAATTTTTAATTGGAATCGAAACATTATTTAATATTGTAATTGACATTGGATATAAAATAATTTAAAAATTTTCTTCTCTGTGAACTCTGTGTTCTCGGCGCTTAAATAAAAAACTGGTTATTAGAAGTTGCCAATAATGAATTTTTATAGATACCCGTAATCGCATAATCTATAAATCACAAGACAATTACCCTACTCTTTTCTGATATTAAAAATTGATTATACTATTCGCTCTTTATACAACTCGTACTTGAAATTCATTGATTTAAAAGCGTAAAAGCCTGCCGTCCGAAAACTAGGCAGGCGAAGGTAAACGAAAATTCAAGTAAGAACAGTTTAAAACTGTTCGTATTTGAAATTCATTGTTGACGTCAAAGCGTAAAAATTTGCCGTCCGATAATTATGCAAGCGGCTGTATTAGAAGTTTACTGGGAACTTCTAAAAACCATAAATTTATTGGGCGTCTCTATACTGCTCGTACTTGAAATTCAGCGATTAAAAAGCGTAAAAGCCTGCCGTCCGATAGCTAGGCAGGCGAAGGTAAACGCAAACTCAAGTGCGAACAGTTTAAAAATTCATTTGTCTAGTTAGGCGGCGTTTCGGCACAGCGTTTAATTTTTTTAGCCGCCTACATGGACGAATGAATTTTTAGAAATTCCCTACTGTTATTTTTATTAAATTGTGGAAGTATTAAGTTATCCTAATCCGGTTTTGATGCGTAAATGTACGCCGGTAGCGGTTATCAATCAGCGGTTGCGCGATTTGGTTTCGGAGATGTTGCGTACGATGTATGAGTTTCGCGGGGTTGGTTTGGCGGCTAATCAGGTTGGTTATCCGCTTCAGTTGTTTGTGATGAATGAAACGGGCGATATTGAGAAACCCGAATACGAACATGTTCTCATCAATCCCATAATTAAAAAACGTAAAGGAATCCTAGTCGATGAAGAAGGTTGTTTGAGTTTTCCTGGAATTTATGCCGACGTGAATCGTTCTGAATTTATCGAAATTGAATCTATTGCCATCGACGGCTCGATTCAACGTTTCAAATGGAAAGAACGCCCCGCAAGAATCGCACAACACGAATACGATCACTTGCAAGGAATCTGTTTTGTTGACCGCTTGCAAGAACTAAATTTACAAGAAATCAATACCAAACTCGAAGAACTAAAAATAAATTACGAAAATAACGTCAAACAAGGTTTAATGCCGTCCGACGAAGAAACGCAAAAATTTATCGCCGAATTAGAAAAACAATTTTGCGAATAATTTTTTTATGTAAGATTTAAATGTTAGGGTGTAGGGTGCAGCGGGACAATTTTCGTAACAATAAATCTATCCTTTATCCCCTATCCCCTATCCCCTACTCCCTATCCCCTACTCCCTATTCCCTACCCTCTACCTCCTATCCCCTAAAATCTATCGTTTAAATTTCCGTGAACGGTTAATAGTTTTATTAGATGTTATGATGTTTATTTTTTTTCGGGCTGCGACGATTATAGTTTTTTTGGTTTGGTTTTCTGCGTTTTTTACGTTAATATTTCCTTCTGGGGTAATGCGATATGCGGTTATGGATCTTTGGGGTTATTCTTTTAATTTTTTGCCGGAGGTTTCTAGTCGTCTTCGTTTGGTTTATCGTATAACATTTTTTGGTTTTTCTGTTGGCGTAATTTTTTTTGGCAGTTTGAGTGATCGTGTAGGTCGTTATCGTGTGATGTTGTTTGGGTTATTTGGCGCTCCTATTTTTTCGGCGGTATGCGGTTATTTTGCGGATGCTTTACTTTTTTTAATTTTGCATTTTTTTCTTGGCGTATTTATTGGCGGCGTTTTGGTATCTAGTTCGGTTTTTATATTTGAGTCGACTCCGGCGCCGCAACGTTGGCGGGTATTTAGTTGTGCGATTTTTGGCGGCGTAATTGGTATTGTTTTACCGTTTCTGCTTAGTTCAATTGGTTGGCGGGCTTTGTATCAACTTCAATTGTCTCCGATTTTTTTGGTATTTTTATTTTGGCATTGGTTTGACGAACCGTTGATTTGGAAGTTTGCAATTCGGGACAAACAAGTTGATGATAACACAATGAAATCGTCGCCGGCATATCAAGGTTTTCAAATTACGAGCAAGTCTGAAAATTTATTGACGCACCGATCTGGCGGCGGCAACGGCAACGGTAACGGTAACGGCAGCAACATCGGCGGCGGCGGCGGTAAACGCAATATCAACGGCGGCGGTTTGCGGCAATTTTATGTTACGATAATAAACAATATCGGCAGCGCTTATTTCAAGTCGTTTGGCGACGTGTTATTGAACCGGCAATATTTTTTATTTCCTGCGATAATTTTGACGATATTTGGCGTTTGCGGTCTTGCAATATCAGTAATGAGTTTTGGCGACGGCGTGCGTCAGCGTATTTATCAAAGTTATGATCTTGACAAGCGAACAGCGATGCGGGTATCGAATGGCGACGCCGACGTTGGCGATATTGATGCGGCGTTGGTTATGTATATTATGGAGAAGCCGCTTGTGCTTGACCTGATCAACATGGACGATGATAAACTTAATTTGTTGCCGCAAACGTTGCGATGTTACGGTTATTCGCGCGACGACGTGCCGGGGTGTGTTGCGGACGGTCTTTTTGAGTTAGTGAAAAGTTTACGAGGCGAGCGGATAACGCGGGAACTGGTTATTGATCGCACAATATCGCGATGGAACTCTAAACATCGCGGCGGAAAAACTGAAATTGACATGCCGGAAAATATTAAAAACCGGATAAAGTTAAAGGCTGGTCTTTTTCTACTAACCGGAGATCGTACCTTGCAAGAAATATTAGCGAAAAAACAAGAAGCAAATAATAACGACAAAAATATTACCAAAATAAATGAACGCAAAAAAACAACAGTTGACAAATGGCAACAGCGGCGCAATGATTTTTTATTGATGTGGGAAGAATTATTGTATGTAACGGAGGGGCGTTATATTTTTGCGGAGTCGTGTGTAGCGCGGATTTTATTATGTTTTTTGTTGGGTTGTTTGTCGTGTAATTTGTTGGGGATGATTTTTGGCGGTTTGGGTCGTAGTTTTAAGCGGCGGCGCGTATTTAGCGTAATATTTGTCGTGTCGGCGTTATTATCGATGATGGCGGCAATGTTGTGGCAGGCGGAGGTTGTGTTTATTGTGCCGTTAATTTTTGCGTTTATTTACGGTTTAATTTTTGCTTTGTTGGTTACGTGTTATTTGGTTACTATTCCGGCAATGTTTGCGGTAACGCGTCGGGGGGCGGCGGTAGGAATTTGTTTTGGCTTGCCGTTATTGGTCGTGTTAAATGTAATTTGTATTGTTCCGGCGCCGTATATTTATTATTTGATTCCGGTTTGTTTTGTATCCGCAGTTTTCGCAAATGAAATCCCATATAAAAAATCGTAACCGTTCGCGAAATTTCAGAAACGTAGAATTTTAGCGGGTAGAGGATAGGGGGTAGGGGATAGGGGATAGGGGATAGGGGATAGATTTATTGTAACAAAAAATGCCGGATCGCGGGCGTCTCGCCTGCAAGCGGTTGTACTCAACCGCTAATGAGCGAGGTTTAATATCTCAACCGCCTTTTTGTTTGCCTTTCGGCAAAGTGCAGGCGGGACGCCCGCGATCCGTTGGTCTCGCCTGCATTTCAGAATCGCAGACGCTTCAGAATCGCAAACATTTCGCCTGGTGTTTCTTCAGGTTCGCAAGCGGAATGCCTGTATCCCAGGATCGCGGGCGTTTCGCCTGCAAGCGGTTGTACTCAACCGCCGTTGATGGAGTTTTTTATTTCTACTGTTTTATTTTCTGTTACTTTTGACACAATTTGCAGCCGCGACTGCGGCGTTTACTAGGGCGATGAATAGCGGGTGTGGTTTTGTGGGTTGCGATTTAAATTCGGGATGATATTGCACGCCTACAAACCAATTGTGATTCGTCAATTCTACGCCTTGAACTAAAATACTATCAGGGCTTGTTGCGGAGATTAGCATTTCACTTCGTTCTAATTGTTCGCGGTATTGGTTATTAAATTCGTAGCGGTGTCTGAATCTTTCGTATGCGAGTTGATTTTTATAATATGCTTCGTGGATTTTGCTGCCGACTTTAAAAACAGTAGTATTAGCGCCGATTTTCAATGCGCCTGTTTCATTTGTAAAAGTCTGATGTTCGTCGGGCGGCGCTATTATTGGATGCGGCGTATTTTTATCGTATTCAGTTGAGTTTGCGTTTTCGAGTTTTAATATATTACGTGCAAATTCAATTATAGCCGCTTGCATTCCTAGTCCTATTCCGAGAAACGGGATATTGTTTTCGCGAGCGATACGTATCGCTTCAATCTTGCCGTCGATTTCCGATTCGCCAAAACTGCCCGAAACAATAATCGCATTGACGCTCTTTAATTTGTGTTTTGAATCTTGTTGTAAAACGTCGCCGCTTGGTTTCCAGATTATGTTTATTCGCGTGTTACATTGAACTCCGGCGTGTTCGAGCGCTTCGTGCGTTGACTTATATGCGTCGCGGTAACCGGCGAATTCACCGATTACCGCGACGTTGATTTCGTGTTGCGGATTACGAAGTTTACTCACCAATTCACGCCAATCCGATAAATCCAACGGCGCCGCTTTAGTTATTTGCAACTTGTCAACTATTATTTGATCAAGTTTATTTTCAGTAAGACTCAACGGCACCTCGTAAATCGAAAAATCTTTGTCCTTTTCCTCAATAACGTCGTCTGTTGCGATATTGCAAAACAAGCCGATTTTAGTGCGTTCTTCTTGCGTCAAGGAAACCTCTGTACGACAAATAAGAATGTCCGGTTGAATACCGATTTGGCGTAATTGCCCGACGCTGTACTGCGTAGGTTTAGTCTTCAACTCTTTCGCCGCCTTGAGATACGGAATCAAAGTGAGATGAATATACAAACAATTCTCTTTGCCGACGTCCAAAGCAAATTGCCTAATTGCTTCCATGTGCGGCAAACTCTCAATATCGCCAACCGTACCGCCTATCTCCGTAATAACAACGTCAATATCAGAACCGCTAATACGCATAATACAATGTTTAATCTCATTCGTAATATGCGGAATCACTTGAACCGTCGCGCCTTGATATTCGCCGCAATTTTCTTTGTCAAAAACGCGCTGATATATTTGACCCGTCGTCCAACTACTGTACCACGTCAATTTCGTATTGGTAAAACGCTCGTAATGACCCAAGTCAAGATCAGTCGTCGTCCCATCGTCAAGCACATAAACCTCGCCGTGTTGCGCCGGAGAAAGTAAACCCGGATTGACGTTAATATAAGGATCAAACTTCTGCAATCGAACATTGAGACCGCGACGCTCAAGCAACATTCCTATCGAAGCACAAGTTAAACCCTTACCAAGCGAACTAACAACGCCGCCGGTAACAAAAATAAATTTCGCCATAATAATATTAAAAAAAAAATAAAACGCTCGCAGAAAATTTAAGCAATAAATTTTATGAGTTAGCGAGTTGTTTTTAGAAAACGAGAGAACAGATTTTTTGTTACAAAAAATTGTCCGAAGGATCGCGGGCGTCTCGCCTGCAAGCGGTTGTACTCAACCGCTGTTGAGCGATCTTATATTAGGTTAGTTTTGCAGCAACTTGCCTTCGCCGCAGGATCGCGGGCGTCTCGCCTGCAAGCGGTTGTACTCAACCGCCGTTGAGCGATCTTATATCTCAACCAATTTTTTTTGTTTGCATTCCGGCAAATTGCAGACGCGACGCTTGCGGTCCTTCTCAATTTTTTGTTACAAAAAATTGTCCCACTTGTCCCACTTGTCCCACTTGTCCCACAAAAATTGCCAAAACGTAATTTAATAAAAAAAACTCGTGAACGGTTATTTTTTTTGTAATAAAAAATTGAGGAACGCATATATTACTTCACAACGTCCAAAATATATCTATAATATTGTGTTTATCTCTAAAAATTCATTATTGATTTAATTTTAATTTTACAAAACCTAATTTTAACCTAATTTTCTTTACAAAACAACATCAGTAGCAGAATATGACAACATGCCATAACCTCATTACTTCATTAAAAAATTAGGTAATGAGGTTTGTTATACTGCTCGTACTTGAAATTCAGCGATTTAAAAGCGTCAAAGCCTGCCGTCCGAAAGCTAGGCAGGCGAAGGTAAACGAAAACTCAAGTACGAATAGTTTAAAGAGCGTATTATACAGATCGTACTTGAATTTTCGCGATTTAGCAGCGTAAAAGGTTGCCGTCCGATAGTTAGTCAGGCGGCGGTAAACGCAAGTTAAAGTGCGAGCAGTTTAAAATTGTAGAGAAACATCGTAATGATTGATTGTTTTTCCTCAAAATGAATTTTTTGAGATACCCTTAAATCAACCTTTAATCTTATACAGATCGTACTTGAAATTCAGCGATTTAAAAGCGTCAAAGCCTGCCGTCCGAAAGCTAGGCAGGCAAAGGTAAACGAAAACTCAAGTGCGAACAGTTTAAAACAAAAATTTTATAAATATGTCGACTCATATTCTTGCCGGCGAGTGTGCGCCGGAATCGGTTTTGATTGATACTGTTTTATTGGAGCGTTGTTATTTTGAGAATGTTCCTGATGTAAAGTATCCTGAGCAGCGTGTTATATTTGGCACGAGTGGTCATCGTGGCGATGCGTTTGACGTATCTTTTACGGAGTCGCATATATTGGCGATAGTGCAAGCGATATGCGATTACCGGAGTGGCAAGGGTTATGCGGGGCCGCTTTTTTTGGGCAAGGACACGCATTTTCTTTCGGGTTTAGCGGAGCGTAATGCGCTTGAGGTATTGGCGGCGAATGATGTTCAAGTTTTTTATCAGGTTGACGATGGTTTTACGCCTACGCCTGTGATTTCTTGGTCTATACTTAAGCATAATAGTTCTTCGGTTTCGGTTTCGGATGGTATAGTTATAACGCCTTCGCATAATCCTCCTTCGGACGGCGGTATTAAGTATAATCCGCCTAATGGCGGTCCTGCTGATACGGATGTTACGGGTTGGATACAGGATCGTGCGAATGCGTATCTTTCGGCTCGTTTGGGTGGTGTGAAGCGTTTGACGTATGAGGCGGCTGTTGCCAAGAGTAGTGTTAAGGCGATTGATTTTGCGGGTGATTATGTTGCGGATTTACGTAATATTATTGACATGAAATTGATTGCGGATAAGGGGATAAGGATAGGGGTTGATCCGTTGGGCGGCGCCGGTTTTGCTTATTGGGACAAGATAGCGGCGGAGTACGGGTTGAATATAACTGTGGTGAACAGGTCGCTAGACCCGCGTTTTTCTTTTATGACGCTTGATCATGACGGCAAGATAAGGATGGATTGTTCAAGTCAGTATGCGATGCGGCGTTTAGTTGATTTGAAGGACAAATTTGATATTGCGTTTGCGAATGATCCGGACGCAGACCGTCATGGGATTGTTGTTTCGGGGCTGGGTTTAATGAATCCGAATCATTATTTGGCGGCGGCGATACAATATTTATTTACAAATCGTTCTGGTTGGTCGCGTTTGGTTGGAGTTGGTAAAACGTTGGTTTCGAGTGGTATGATTGATCGTGTTGTAGGGTTGCTTGGAGTAAAATTAGTGGAGGTTCCGGTTGGGTTTAAGTGGTTTGTCGATGGTTTATTTACTGGTAAGTTAGGATTTTGCGGCGAGGAGAGCGCCGGCGCTAGTTTTTTGCGTTTTGATGGCAAGGTGTGGTCAACGGACAAGGACGGGATTATTATGAATTTATTGGCGGCTGAAATATTTGCCAAAACGGGAGATAGTCCGGCGAAAATTTATAGTAATTTAGAATCGCAATTTGGCAAGTCGTTTTATACGCGTATTGATCAGCCGGCAACGCCGCAACAAAAAGCGGCTTTTAAGGGATTAACGCCGGAGCAAGTTCGGATAAGTAATCTTGCGGGTGATCGGATAGTTGGGAAGTTAACGAATGCGCCGGGCAATGGCGCATTGATTGGCGGGTTGAAGGTTGTAACTGAAAGCGGGTGGTTTGCGGTGCGACCGTCGGGAACGGAAAATATTTACAAAATTTACGCCGAATCTTTCAAAAATGAAAATCACCTAAATCAAATAATAGATGAAGCAAAACAAATCGTCGAAAATATAAAATGTAAATAAAACGCATAACAAATCACAGAATTTTTTGAAGCGTAGAGTTTTAGGAGATAGAGTGTAGGAGATAGGGTGTAGGGGATAGGGTGTAGAGTGTAGTTTTTAATTATAAATTATAAATTTAGCGAAATAAATTTTTGTTACAAAAAAATTGTCCCACTTGTCCCTCTTGTCCCACAAAAATTGCCAAAACGTAAGGGCGACTCTAAAAATTCATTTGTCTAGGTAGGCGGCTAAAAAATTAAACACTGTGCCGAAACGCCGCAGTAGAGTTTATGACGCCAATAAATTTTATTACTTCACAACGTCTAAAATATAGGGTATCTCTAAAAATTCATTTGTAAGGTAGGCGGTCGTTTCGCCGCTGTGTTTATTTTTTGGTCCGCAATAGAGATTAAGATGCTAATAAATGTTAATATTTCACAATGCCTAAAATATATTTTTATTTTAGATGTTAAGAATTATTAAAGTTTAATAATTATTTCATATCTAATGCGGCGTTTCGGCGAAACGCCGCCTACCTTTTTACAAAAAAATGAATTTTTAGAGAATTAAACGTCTCTCATTAGCGGTTGAGTACAACCGCATGCAGGCGAGACGCCCGCGATCCTGTGATGCAGGCATTCCGCCTGCGAATCTGAAGAAACACCAGGCGAAATGTTTGCGATCCTGAAGCGCCTGCGATCTTAAAAAGCAGGCGAGACCAACGGATCGCGGGCGTCTCGCCTGCACTTTGCCGCAAGGCAAACAAAAAGGCGGTTGAGATGTAACTTCGGGCAAGTTCTAAAAACT
>JAISLW010000520.1 GCA_031277105.1 Planctomycetaceae bacterium
GGCGAGACCAACGGATCGCGGGCGTCTCGCCTACATTCCGGCATTTTTTGTTACAATAAATCTAATCTATCACTTATCCCCTATTCCCTAACCTCTAAAATTTATTGTTTAAATTTCCGTGATCTGTTGTTTTTTTTGTGAGTTGTTCCCCTCTTTTAATTCTTTTTTTTTATGCTAAAAATATAACCTCGTTTTTTGAGAGTTAGTTTTAGAATCTGTTTATACAGATCGTACTTGAAATTCAGCGATTTAAAAGCGTCAAAAACCTGCCGTCCGAAAACTAGGCAGGCGAAGATAAACGAAAACTCAATTGCGAACAGTTTAAATCACCTCAATTCTCTTGAACGTTTACGCGAAAATTTAATTTTTACAAAATTAACCAAATCACAAAAATTAAGAAAGGAAGTTGTATGCGCGAATCATTTAATCGTAAAATAATTTACTTGGTGTTTATACTTTTTCTTGCGGTATTGCTTTTTTGGATGGGTCGCCCCGCTAAATTTGTGCGGGATTCTAGCGGCGAGTTGCGACCTGGCGCGGGCGGCATTTTGGCACAACAACGCGAAAAGGAAAACTTAATGGAATCGCGCATCGGCGAAGTTGACCCCGCCGGCAGCGCTATCAAACTTGCGACCTTCGGAATGCGCGGAGTCGCAATCGCAATCCTCTGGCACAACATGCAAGAATATCAAAAACGATTTGATTGGAGTAACGTAATAGTTACGGCTAAACAACTCGTGTTTCTTGATCCGCATTTTACGTCCTTTTGGGATTTCTTGGGCTGGAATCTTGCCTACAACGCTTCATCCGAATTTGACGATTACCGCGACCGCTATCGTTGGGTAATTAACGGAATCGAATTTTTAATCGAAGGCACCGAAAATAATAAACGCGCTCCGAAATTATTCAAAACAACAGGCATGACTATATCAAATAAAATTGGCGGCGACGCTTCAGATGAACGCGAACAATATCGGCGTTTATTTCGCGAAGACGATGATTTTAGCGAGTTTGCCAGTAAACACGGTTACAATATGCCGCTGCTGCCATCGGAAAGAGACAACTGGAAAGTCGGATTACATTGGTTAAAGTTAGGCGAACATCTGGTGCTAGTAGAGAAGGTAAGCATCGGCAAAGAATCCGATTTTATGTTTTGCATGCATTCGCGATTTAACTATTTTAATTATGCGAAATGGAAACGGCGCGACGGCGACTTCTCACAAGCGGCATTCGACGCATGGCGCGAAGCAGGCGAACAATGGCGCGAATTCGCCCGAATAACAATGAATACGGCGCTGCCGGTTGACAGGTCGGCAATATTGAAAAAAGGCGCTCCCGTATTTTATGAGAAATTGGAAACAACCGATATTATACGCGAAGAACGCGCAAAATTATTGAAAAAATTAGAAGAATTAGTCCCCGGATTTGTACGCGATTTGTGCATCGAAAGATGGAAACAATTAGCCGAAAAAGACGGACAACAAGGCTCAATGCTAAAATCACTCGAAACCGCTTACGAACCAAAACCTAAATTTGACATGAACGATTACGGCGAATTAAAAACAATCCGCAAATGGCTAGACGAAAACGAACCGAATTGGCGCGAAAAATTGAAGGCTGATTTGAATAAACGTTACAACGCCGAAGAACTAGAATTGAAAAAAATACCTTATATATTACTAGACGACGAAAAACGAGGCGTCTTGTCAAAAGCCGATAACGCAATAAGCGAAATACAATCATTCGCTACGTCAATGTTACGCGTCGATCCAAAATTGATTGCGCAAGAAATGAAAGAACGAGACGATATTCCTACAGATATTAAAAATCAAGCAAGCGAAATCGCTGAACGTTTTGCAAAATTTCCGGAAGAAGTACGCAACTCCGATTTCTACCGCGATATTCTAAATTACGATTATCGCGTGCGCGAAGTCGCCGTAGAGTTGACCAACGAAGTCAACGACGCGCGGAGATTACGATACGAAGGACGAATTGCATATTACGCAGGAGACCGGCAAAAAGCCGCCGACTTGTGGTACGACGCAATGCAAAAATGGGACGATATGCTAAAGAAAAAAGGGTTTGAAGATATATCAAAAAACTTTTCATTTGTACGCGATATTACGGAAATCCTTGAGCCGATGGTTACAATTTTAGATAACGTTAATCAAATATTTCGCAGCAAATTCGCACTACAAGATTTGATCAGAACACGACTCGGAATGGAAAACGACACACAAGTCGTAACAGACGCAGTTGAATACGCACAAAAAACATTCGATAAAGGCGATTACGAAAAAGTCGAACAATACGCAATAATTATAAGCAGAAGAATTGAAGGAATAAATGAATCATTCAAATTCATGAAACTTGCGCCATTGCCAGAAATACGCGATTGCGCCATCAAAGCAAACGCAATGTACATAAACGCAATGCTAAAACAAAACAAAACTATACCAGACGTCTTACCGCTACGAAGCTTCGTAGAACTTATGATAAAACACGATGAAAATGTAATAAACGCAATAAAATTAAACCAAGAAGCATTAAGCCAAATATCAGATTCAACCAAACCGGAAGACTTAAAATCCATCTTCGATAAACCCTTGTCCGCATGGAAACCAATCTTGCAAAAATACCCGCTAATCGAAATCGACCCAACACACGAAATAAACAACGAACTAAAACAATTCGCCACACAATACGCCGAAATATTAAAAAAACAAAACCAAACCATACCAGACGACTTCATACTAAAAAAATTCTTAAATAAAAAATAACCGCCCACGAAAATTTAAACGCTAGATTTTAGGGAATAGGGATTAGTGAGTAGTTTTTTAGAAAACCAGATGACAATTTTTTGTTATAAAAAAATTGTCCCGCTTGTCCCTTCAAAAATTGCCCAAACGTAATTTAATAAACAAATTTCCGTGAACGGTTACAAATTTTTTAACAAAAACTATCCTCTAACCCTTATTCACTAAATTTTGCTTATATGATAGATCAGGATCGTATAGCGCGGGCGGTTCGCGAAATACTTTTGGCAATAGGCGACAATCCAGAACGCGAAGGTCTTTTAGAGACGCCGCATCGTGTTGCGCGAATGTATTCGGAGCTTTTCGGCGGCTTACATCAAGACCCGCGTCAGCATACGAAGAAATTTTTCAAGGAGAATTACAACGAAATCGTATTGGTGCGGGATATAAGTTTTAACAGCACGTGCGAGCATCATTTGATGCCTTTTACGGGCAAGGTTCATATCGGATATATTCCAGACGGGCGGGTAATTGGATTGAGCAAGTTAGCGAGAGTAGTCGAAGTTTTTTCACACCGTCCGCAAGTTCAAGAACGTATGACGGAACAGATCGCTCAATTGCTTTATAGCGAGTTGAAGGCGAAATCGGTTGCGGTTGTTGTTGAGGCGGTTCATACGTGTATGACTGTTCGAGGCGTAAAAAAACCAGGTTCAATTTGCGTTACGTCAGCCTTACGAGGCGGTTTTCTAAAAGACCCCTCAAGCCGCGCCGAAATCTTCGCTCTAATAAATAAACGTTAAAAAAATCTCGCAACCTTTCACGAAAATTTATACGCCTAGATTTTAGGGAATAGGGTGTAGGGGATAGGGTGTAGGGTGTAGGGTGTAGGGGATAGGGTGTAGGGTGTAGGGAATAGGGGGTAGGGGGTAGATTTATTGTTACAAAAAATGCAGGAAAGCAAGGCGTCACGCCTGCATTCCAGGATCGCGGGCGTCTCGCCTGCATTTCAGGATCGCGGGCGTCTCGCCTGCATTCCAGGATCGCGGGCGTCTCGCCTGCATGCGGTTGTACTCAACCGCCAATGAACGAGGTTTAACATCTCAACCGCCTTTTTGTTTGCCTATCGGCAAATTGCAGGCGAGACGGTTGCGATCCTTTTGGCGTTTGCCTTGCGGCAAATTGTAGCCGAGACGGTTGCGTTGCTTCTCGATTTTTTGTTATAAAAAAATTGTCCCATTTGTCCCTCCTGTCTCATTTGTCCCTCCAAAATTGGTAAAACGTAATTTAATAAACTAATTTTCGTGAACGGTTTCACAAAAATATTTTTAAAACTAATTCCTAATTTTCTCCTAACTAAATATTAAAAAAAGTATGACAAGCGAGCGTATTCTTATAATTGAGGACGAGCCGGATATTTTATCTATGGTTTCGTTGCGTCTTCGTAGTCGGGGTTATGATGTTCGCGGCGTTGAGTCTGGTTTAGTTGGATTGCGTTTGATAGCGGAGTGGCGTCCTGATTTAGTGTTATTGGATTTAATGATACCGGAGTTGAGCGGTTTGGATTTATTGCGGCGGGTTCGTTCTGACAAGCGTTATTTACGCGTGCCGGTATTGATAGTGAGTGCATTGGGCGAGGAGAGTGATGTTGTGATTGGTCTTGAGCTTGGCGCCGATGATTATTTGAGCAAGCCGTTTAACATGTCGGTTTTGGTTGCGCGAGTCAATGCTCTTTTGCGGCGAGTTCGTGTTGAAGCGGGCGAAGCAGGCGAGGCGGGCGAAGCAGGCGAAACGGCGCCGCAAGAATTAGGCGACGGCAACGGCAATATTAGAGGCAACGATAAAACAAAAAACGCTAACGGCGGCGCCGCTACGAAAATCGTAGAATTAGGACCGCTTAGAGTTGACATGGCGAGTTATCAAGTTTTTATTTCGGACAAGCAAGTTTTATTGACGGGGACGGAGTATCGTTTATTGGTAGCGTTATTGACGGCAAGGGGACGCGTTTTGACAAGAAATCAACTAATTGACGCGGCGATTGGAAACGACGCAATTGTTATAGACAGAACGATTGACGTGCATCTTGCATCCTTGCGTAATAAACTTGGCAAGTTACGCGACATAATAGAAACAGTCAGAGGAGTCGGTTACAGAATATGCCAATAATTTCAGTATCGCAAAAATTTGTAACCGCTAGCGTAATTGCAGGAATAGGGGATAGGGTGTAGGGAGTAGAGGGTAGTTTTGTAGAAAATTAGATAACAGTTTTTTGTTACAAAAAAATTGTCCCACTTGTCCCTCTTGTCCCTAAAAAATAATCAAAACGTAATTTGCTAAATAAATTTTCGCGAACGGTTACAAAAAATTTTTAGAGGGCGTTTTAAACTGTTCGCACTTGAGTTTGCGTTTACCGCCGCCTGCCTAGCTATCGGACGGCAGGCTTTGACGCTTTAAAATCGCTGAATTTCAAGTACGATCTGTATAATCGCTGAATTTCAAATACGAGCAATATAATGTTTATTGATCAGATTGCAATTTTATGAATCGTGTTAGTTTACTTTTGTCTCATTTGCCGCGTCAGATTTCTGGGAGCGACGAACCTATTAAGCGATTGAAGGCGGCGATTGCGTTTTTGCGAACTCAAGATGTTACGATAATTACGTCGTCTGGTCAAACTAATTGGGATTGTATTTTGGCGGCGGCGTTGTGGGGCGGTATTCCGGTTCATTTGGTATTAGTTGCGCCGACGACGGTTTTGGATGTTTCGGAACAATTTAATTGTGAATTTAATTCATACGGCGTTGTTGATTCGTGCGAGTTGCGGGACAAATATATTTGTTCGGCGGCGGATTGTTTGTATCCGATATGGTTGCGGCGAAACGGTCGTATTTCGCGGATAATTTCTGATTTGCCGGCGCATATAGATTTGAGTTTTGATTGTTCGTTTTATCGTTTTCGCGAATCTGGTTTGAAGTATATTTTATCTGGCATATCGGTTGAAGCAGGTTTATTGCCTTCGGATTATTTGTGGCATTGGACGCGCGGCAGGCACGACGCATGGCAAGGCGAAACGCAAAGGAATTATTGTAACGATATATTAAATTCAGAATCGCCGCCTCGAAACGCTTTGGCGACTCTTATCCGTATCTTATCAGAGCGAAAAATACGGGCAAGCGGATTAAGAATTGCGGGAAATATTCCTGTTACGTCTTTTACGGCAAATCATCCGGCAAAATCAGCGGCAATGTTCACGTGGAGAACGGATTGGCAACGAATGAATTTTGAACCTTACGGAATAGGTATCGAAAAAAAATACGCCGCCGCTAAAGGCGCAAAATTATTAAATTACGGAACAACGCCAGATTGGGATACAATGCAATACAAAAATAGATGGAAAAACGAAAACGAATGGAGAATAAAAGGCGACCTTTTACTAGACGATGAAATAATAAACAAAATAATCGTCGTCGTAAGGAAACAAACAGAAATCAAAAAAATAAAAAATATATTCAACGGAAAAATCATAGCATACGAAAAAGAAACATAAAACGCATGGTTAAAGTCGAAATTCGGAATTAGTTTTTAACTTTGGGTATCTCTATACTGCTCGTACTTGAAATTTAGCGATTTAAAAGCGTCAAAGCCTGCCGTCCGAAAGCTAGGCAGGCGAAGGTAAACGCAAACTCAAGTACGAATAGTTTAAAAATTCATTTTTTTGTAAAAAGGTAGGCGATGTTTCGCCACTGTGTTTATTTTTTGGGTCGCAATAGAGTTTATGCTGCCAATAAATTTTCATAATTCATAAAGTCTAAAATATGTTTATTTTAGATGCGTGAAATATCAAAATTTATTGATGTCGTAAACCGTAATGCGGCCCAAAATTAAACACTGGGCGAAACGCCGCCTACCTGAACAAATGAATT